>USAE01000100.1 GCA_900552655.1 uncultured Clostridium sp. | reverse complement strand
AAAAATATATTATTATTACAATTATTTTGTCTGTTTTGCTAGGTATAGGGTATTCGTATTTTTTAGTGACTCCAAAATATGAAGCTTCTACCACATTAGTATTAGCAAAAGCAGAAGAAAAAGCTACCAATGAAATATCTACAGGAATAACACAAACAGATTTAAATATAAACCAAAATTTAGTATCTACTTATAGAGAACTTATAAGAAGCAAAACTGTAATAAGAGAAGTAATGGAAAATTTAAAGATTAAAGATTTAAAAGAGACTACATTAAAGAATAATATAACAGTAAGTTCTGTAAGAGATACAGAACTTATAGAAATTACAGTAAAAGATGAAAATCCAGAAAGAGCAACTAATATTGCAAACGAAATTGCTAAGGTATTTACTGTTCATGTAGCGGAAATATATAATATAAACAATGTTCATGTAATAGACAAAGCAGAACTTAACAATGTTCCATACAATGTGCATCATACAAAAGATATTGCTGTAATTGCATTAATAGGAGCAATACTTAGCATAGTTTGTATTATAATATTAAGTTTATTAGATACAACGGTAAAGACACAAGAAGATATTGAAAAGGTAACAGGTATGATAATATTAGCTGAAATACCAGAAATTTCTTTTGATTTAAAGGTAGGAGGAAGAAGATAATGAAAAAAGAACTATTAGTAAATAATGATCCTAAATCTCCTGTTTCTGAAATATTTCGTTCTTTAAGAACGAATATTCAATTTATGAATTCTGGAAAGGAATTAAAAACTGTACTGGTAACTAGTACTGTACAAGGTGAAGGAAAAAGTTTAGTAGTAGCTAATTTAGCTATTACATTTGCACAAACTAAAAAGAAAACATTAGTAGTAGATGCAGATATGAGAAAGGGAAGACAACACGAAATATTTAATGTTGTATCAAGACCAGGTTTATCTAATTATCTTTCTGGAATAGATGAAAATTCAAGTAATTTTTCAGACTTAAAAAAATGTATACAAAGTACAGAAGTAGAAAATTTATTTGTAATGTCCGCAGGAGATATTCCACCAAATCCTTCTGAACTTGTAATTAGTGAAAAAATGCAAGAACTAATACAGAAATTAAAAGATGAATTTGACATAATTATATTTGACGGAACACCTAGTATATTAGTAACAGATGCGATTATATTATCTAGAATTGTTGATACTACAATTATAGTTGCAACACATAAAGAAACTAAAATGGAAAATTTAAAAAAAGTAAAAAATGATATAGAAAATGTAGGAGGAAAAGTAGCAGGAGTAATACTAAATAAAGTACCTATTTCTACTAAAAAATATGAAGAAAGTTATTATTCTTCAGGGGAAGACTCTAGGAAATTTCTAGAAGATGTAAAAAAAGAGATGGAATACAATATAAGAAATAAAGAAGAACAGGAGAATGTGCAAACTAAGTATTCTAAAATAGATACAGCTCAAACTTTAGAAAAATTAAATAATTATTTAGATAATGAGAGAAAGAAGTTGCACAAAAATAAAGGAAAAAAATGATAGATATACATTCACACATACTTCCAGAGGTTGATGATGGTTCAAGAAGTATAGCAGAAACTATTACAATGATAAGTGAAGCTTATAAAAATGGAATAACAGATATCATTGCAACTTCTCATTATATGGAAGGAAATTACGAAGTAAATAAAAATAAAAGAGAAGAAATGGTTAATATTTTGAAAAAAATATTAACCATTAAAGAATTACCTGTAAAAATATATATAGGAGCAGAAGTTTATATTTCATCTAATTTAATAAAAAATATAAAAGATAATGAAATACCAACATTAAATAATTCTAAATATTTGTTATTTGAGCTTCCAATGAATACACCATATTTTGGTTTATATAATGAAATAAACCATCTAAAAGACTTAAAAATAGTACCAATTTTAGCACATCCAGAAAGATACCCTTATATTAGAAATGATATTAATAAGTTGTATGAATTAATAGATATGGGGGTGTTAGTGCAATGTAATGTAGGTAGTTTTATAGGTAAATATGGTAAAGACGCCAAAAAATTTGTTACTAAGATGTCAAAAGAAAATTTAATTAATTTTATTGCATCAGATTGCCATAGGCAAGATTCTATTTATTCCGATTTAGAAA
>USAE01000099.1 GCA_900552655.1 uncultured Clostridium sp. | reverse complement strand
GAGGTAACGGCATGTGTCGAGCACATTCGAGCATTGTTTGGTTTTGAGAGAATATCTCTCTATATATGGGGGTGTAGCTCAGTTGGGAGAGCACCTGCCTTGCAAGCAGGGGGTCAGGAGTTCGAATCTCCTCATCTCCACCATATTAAATAATAAGCCTTCGGGCATTAGATAAAGACAGGATAGCCTGTCTTTTTTGTTTGTGTAAAAATAAATATATTTTCATATATGGATAATAGGATAAGGAGGAAGACATCAGTGAATAGCATTATGGTAACAATCGCTTCTGTTTGTTTAGTAGCTCTTACAGTTATTAATTTCTAAGAGGGAATAATTTGTAATTATTGTTTTTAATTAGAGAAAGGATTTTAAAATGAAAAGCAATGGCAAAAATATAGTTATATTAGTGATGTTTTGTTTATTAACTGTTGTATTTGCTGGTTGTGGAAATACTTCTCAAGATAATAGTTCTCAAAAAACAGAAAAGCAACAAGAAGTTTATATTGTAGCAGCTGCTAGCATGACAGATGCTATAAAAGAAATTGGTGCAAATTATGAAAAAGAACATCCAAATGTGAAATTAACATATAACTTTGGAAGTTCTGGTGCCTTACAAACACAGATAGAACAAGGGGCTCCTGCTGATGTATTTATTTCAGCAGCACAAAAACAGATGAATGCCCTAGATGAGAAAGGATTAATTGATAAGTCCACGCGTAAAGATTTATTGGAAAATAAAGTGGTTTTAATTGTGCCAAAAGACAGTGAATTATCTTTAAATGATTTTGCTGATGTGGCTACAGATAAAGTTAATAAAATAGCTTTAGGTGAACCAAAAGCTGTACCAGTTGGACAATATTCAGAAGAAATCTTCTCTAATTTAAAGATACTAGACGCTATGAAACAGAAGGCAGTATATGCTTCTGATGTACGTCAAGTTCTCGGTTGGGTAGAAACAGGCGAAGTAGATTGCGGTATAGTTTATGCTACAGATGCAGCTATTTCTGATAAAGTTAAAGTATTGATGGAAGCACCAGAAAATACGCATAAACCTGTAGTTTATCCAATAGCGATGGTAAATTCCTCTAAAAATCCAGATGTAGCAAAAGATTTTATTGCATATTTATCTCAAGATGCACAGAAAAATATTTTAGCAAAATATGGATTTAACGTAAAATAATAAAATATGTAGCGACAAATTAAAGCAGATTAATGCTTTAGCTTGTCGCTATTTTCATTTGAGGTGAAAATATGGATTTTTCTCCATTATATATTTCCTTAAAAACAGCGGGACTTGCTACAGTGATTACTTTTATTTTAGGTATATATGCAGCTAGATTTATTTGCAAATTAAAGAAATATCAAGGATTTATAGATGGTATCATCACTTTACCTTTAGTTTTGCCTCCTACTGTAGTGGGTTTTTTCTTATTGTTATTTTTAGGAAAAAATAGTTTTATTGGGCAATTTTTAGCTGTATTTGATATTAATATAATTTTTTCCTGGCCAGCTACTGTAATTACAGCAGTTGTAGTTTCTTTCCCATTGATGTATAGAACGACGCGTGGAGCTTTTGAGCAGATAGATAAAAATTTGATTTTTGCAGCGAGAACTTTAGGTATGAGTGAAGAAAAAATCTTTTGGAAGATTATATTACCTTTGGCAAAATCCGGTATATTAGCAGGTGCAATTTTATCTTTTGCTAGAGCTTTAGGTGAATTTGGAGCGACAATTATGCTCGCTGGTAATATTCCAGGAAAAACGCAGACAATGTCCACAGCTATTTATTCAGCAGTGCAAGCAAATGACCAAGAAACGGCTTTTGTTTGGGCAGGGATAATAATTGTTGTATCATTAATGGTAATGGTATTGATGAATTATTGGTTAAAACAGCAACAAAAAGTCAATAGTTGAGGTGAAGTAAATGGCTTTAGAAGTGGCAATAAAAAAATATTATCCTGATTTTAGTTTAGATGTGAATTTTTACACTGAAAAAGGAATTTTAGGTGTATTAGGTGCATCTGGTTGCGGTAAGAGCATGACGTTGAAATGTATTGCAGGGATAGAAACACCAGATGAAGGAAAAATAATTCTCAATGGTAGAGTTTTGTTTGACAGTGAAAAAAAGATTAATTTATCACCACAAAAGCGAAATATAGGTTATTTATTTCAAAATTATGCGTTATTTCCT
>USAE01000098.1 GCA_900552655.1 uncultured Clostridium sp. | reverse complement strand
TATTTTTTAAATTTTTTTTGATTTTTTGTCTTGCTCTATAAAGATGCGTTGTTACTGTATTTTCATTCATCTTTAAAATTTCCTTAATATCTTTTATGCTATATTGTTCTAAATAATATAAAATTATAACGATTTTTTCTTCATATTTTAAATCTTTTAACATTTCATAAAATTCTATATTACTTTCAAGATTGCAAGAACTAGAAAAAGCTTCAAAATTGTATTCTTCATAGGAAATATCTTTCTTGTATTTTCTTCTATAAATCCTGTTACATTTATTAATTAGAATTGTTATAACCCATTGTTTAAATTGAGATGTATCTCTTAATTTTTTTATGTTTTTAAATGTTGCAATCATAGTTTCTTGTACTGCATCAGCAATATCATCTTCATTATTAATTCTACTTTTTGCAATTTTATATAGATCATCGCTAATTGCTATAAAAATTTTATTAAATGCATTTTTATCTCCGATTTGAGCTTCTTTAATTAATTCTTCCATTGTTCTCCCCCGATAAATATTTATCTACTATTAAGAGTCCTTGATTAAATAGATATATTTCAAATTCTTATAAATTTTATAATAGTTTTTTTTAAGATGTTTCTGGACTATCTACTTTTTATATTTTTATTTGGTCATTTGTTAATTTTTTGGTAGAAATCCACCTATCTAATTATAGTATATTAAGCATTATTATGTTATAATATCACTTAATAATATTTACAATAAAAGAGGTTGATTTTAATTGAGCAATACAAAAAGTATAAATGGATTAATGAAATATTTAAGAGAAAAACATAAAATTCAAATAGAAGGTAGCCATCATAAAAGGCAATTAAAAAATGTTGGATATTATCACGGGTATAAAGGATATAGATACATAAAGAAACCTAATAATAGAATAAAATTTAATAATTTTGATGAAATTCTATCTATTATTGATTTTGATAATAAAGTAAAAGCTCTTTTGTATCCGCAAGTAATGTTTATAGAAACTGCATTAAAAAGTTATGCATTGGAAATCATTATTCAAGATGGTAAAACTGAAAATTTTAGTCAAATATATTCTAATTTAATGACTGATTATAAAAGCTACTCAAATCAAAGTGACAGATATAAAAATGCGTATAAAAAAAGATTAGATACATATAATCGTATTCAAAATGTTATAGCAACTTCTTATGCATCTGACAATAATATTGTATCACATTACCTAAAAAATGATGAAAGTGTTCCTATTTGGGCCATATTTGAAATAATTACATTAGGAGAGTTTGGAAATTTAATTTCAACATTTGAATTAAACACAAGAAAAAATATTTCTAAAGATTTAGGATTAAATGTTGCATTTGATTCCAGTGGAAAACTTGTAGAAAATATTATATTTTTGGTAAAAGACTTAAGAAATGCTATAGCACATAATAATGTAGTATTTGATACAAGATTTAGACAGAGAAATATAAATAAAACGTTATTGAAAGCTTTATGCCAAGATACAAAAATTCAAGGAATAAATTTCACGAGTATTACCGATTATATTGTTTTGGTAGTTTATATATTAAAAAAGTTAAGTAAAAACAATAAAGAATTACTTAAGATTATAAATGATTTTATAAAAATAGTTGATAACTTAAAACAAAATATACCTCAATCAATATTAAATCAAATAGTTTTAACTAACGATTTACAAAAATTGCAAATATTAAAAAGTTTTTTAAAAAAATAATGTGAATTTTTATAAAAAACTTGCATATAATATTATCATATTATATAATATAAATAAGGATTGCGGCGGAAGTCTTTGGACGACGCCTAGGAGAAGTAGATTTAGGTCTGCTTCTCTTTCTTTTTGGTACTAAAATTAAATTTGACATAATTAAAAAATAAAAAAGAAAATTTTACATAATTTAAAGAAATATAAAAAGAATTAAACTGATTATATTCTAAATAGAAAACAACATTAAATATTTTTTATACAAACTGTTGATTTATTTATATTTGCAAGATGTATTCAAAAATTATAATTCAATTATAATGCAATTGTGAAATGTTATGGGATATTTTTAAATATTTTTGGATAAAGTTGTACACTTTTGTAAAGAGTTCCAAAAACTGATATATAGCTGAAAGTGGCTATTTTTAAACAAAAAAAGAAACTACTCATTTTTGAGTAATTCCCTACTTAAATGGTCGAGGTGACAGGGAGAATTCCCAATATAACAGAGAAAAGTATTAACTTGTTTAGCTAGTTGTTTAATTTTTAATAATTAAAATAAATTATTAAAAACCGGCTTTCAGGT
>USAE01000097.1 GCA_900552655.1 uncultured Clostridium sp. | reverse complement strand
TATTTATATATACTTTTTTAAATGGGGTTATAAATTTTAAATTCACAATAAGCCAGTTTTTGTTTTACTTTTTGCTGGCAGTAGTGCAGATTTATGAGTGCCTTGTGCCGAATAAATCAAACGGTTCAGTACAAAAAGTAAAAACAACCGAAGGGCGTTAGTAATAATTTAAATTTTATTTAGATATATTCTTCTTTTTGATGACCATCTTTTTCAATTTAGCTTCACTCTGTTTCACTAAATTAAAAAACCTCTTGCCAAAAAGAAGCAAAAAGCAAGTTATATTATTTTTTAGGTAAATGTATAAATTTTACAAAACATCTCTAAAGCCTTATTTTCTGGGAAAGTTTATTGTATACTGCTATTTCTAAAATAAAAATTATAGTATTCTACTTTATATCCTTGTATACCTTTCTACAAGCCACTTCAAGAAGATTTAATTATCTATGAGGCATTTCAGTTGTAATACCTCTAGTAGTACCATACTCTATTAATCAAATCGTTTAAAATCAATATTTTATAGTATTAATAATTATTTTATAAAATTAAATCTCATGAATCATTAATAGTTCTTATGATGTCGTATTTGATGTCGCATTTTTTTATTAAATGCAGAATTTTTTATTGGGATTAAGTTTTCTGCGAATTTCATATCTAAGTAAAATATACCCCCCTATCATATTTTAGTTCTAAGATTGAAACTTTAGTTTGATTTAGTTCTAAAACTTTAGATTTTTTTAGTTCTAAATTTGGTACTAATTATATAAAGATTTAGAACCATTTTTTTATCACTACAAATTCACAGAAAACGCATGGTTGTGCCGTTTGTTGGTATCTTTAAGGTTCAAAAAATTAAGATGAGAGTGTACATTTTCATCTTAATTTTAATTTGGTACTAAAACTAAAAATGGTTCTAAAAATGGTACTAAAACTAAAAATGGTTCTAAAAATGGTACTAAAACTAAAAATGGGTCTAAAAACTTTCTTGGATCTAAAAAACTTAGTGATTGATATTGTAAGCAGGATAGGTAATAAAATATCCTCACTATCATTTTTTAAATATTTATATACCCCCCTCTTCAAAATTAATTAATCACTTCTATTTCTACAAAATTTTAAATTAAAGTTTTTTTACAACTTAGTATTTATACTTTTGTGTAATTCTAAAATTTTAAAATTCAACACAACTTAAAATATTTAGATTTATTTCGTTAAATGAAAATTTAGCGAAATAATTCATGCTATGTCGAAGTTGATTTCATTATGATATTTTTTTAAAAATTATGATAATTGATGTTAACGAACGCTACAAGCTAGTCATATCAACACTTTTCAACTTTTCTCAAAATTTTACATACATAGTCGTCCTAAAACCTTATTTTTTTCTCATTTTTGATTTACAATATTTGTATAACAAGTAGTTTTAATAACTACATATAGTGTTATGTATTAACATCTATAAACACGAATTATTTTTATTAATTTAACATTATCATTCGCATTCAATTCTTAGTCGGAAAGCTGGTCGGGAGAATATCGCTTTTACTGTGCTTATCTTCATTTTTTACACCTTTTCACTAATTTTCTAAATCTCGACTAAACACCAATTTTCTCGACTTTTATTAATGTTTAGAGCTAGTCGGAAGAGGTGGTCGGGTCGGGAGAATTAAAAGTGTAATTTTTGTGTTTATCATATTATTACTCCACATCAACAACATTGCTTATTTTGATTGTAGGTATACTGTGTTTAACCGTATCTCAACAAATATTACATTCCACATCAACACACATTACATTCCATCATATCACTATATTCCATTATCATTATCCACCTCATTTATATTGTCCATCACATTAATTCAACATTATATTCCATTATCCATCACATTCTATTTGCATATAGCTTTAAAACTCTCTACAAGCCAATTTAATACGTTTTACAACTTAACTAACAAATATACTACAAACTATCTTAAATAGTCTTATATAGCATTCTGATAGCTTGTGCTGATTCTAATGTGTGTTAAAGCTATAATTTTTAATACCCAATATAAAATAAAACAAGAGTAGTATTATAACTACTCCTATTATTAATTATCTTTTATACTACTCTTTGCTATATTTATTTACAAAATACCACTTCTCTTTTTAATATGTATAATTGTTATTGTTAATTAACTTTTTCAGCTTCTCCCCATTCTTTCCCTTCCTTTGGTAAAACATAAAATCTTTCAAAGAATGTTTTTAATGTATTATCCCCCTTTACAGTTAAAGAATATATTTTCTCTTTTTTCACGAAATTCCCTCCGTTCATTCATATATGAATATGTTTTTATTATATAAATAAATGATTTTTAATTCATTTATTTATAATCATTTTTATTTTACAAATTTCCCTTTCAATAATCTAACTTAAATCAAGTT
>USAE01000096.1 GCA_900552655.1 uncultured Clostridium sp. | reverse complement strand
CAAGAAGATAATTTCTTATTACAAATAATTCATTTTATAATACAAAAACTGAGGCAATAGTATTAAATTAATGTCTCAGTTTTATTTTTTGAGTATCTTTTTTAATTAATTATAAAAATTAAAAAAGGATACATAATCTTTATTACGTATCCTTCTTATTCCGTTCTAAATTATTTTTTAAAATGTACTGCCCCGTTTATTCCACCGTAATTACTTGAGAAGTAGCTAGTAAATTCTGATTTTATAATTACACTACCTTCTGGTTTTCCATTATATCTATAGTTATCTGAATAATATACTTTTCCGTCTTTTATTGCATGTATAAATAAAACATGTCCTACTGAACTTGATGATCTATAGCTTTTTGGAAAACTTACAACTACATTGTATACATCTTTTCCACCGTTTGCATTTACTAATTTTTTAAGACAAGTTTTCCCTGAGTATTTCTTTTGAGTATATCCTGTGCTTGTTTTTGCACCTGATCTTAAATTGTAGTACCATCCACTACCATTCCAATATGTATCTGGTACTTGATATATTTTTAATGCTCTAAGTTGAGAATAAACATATAAAGAACATTGATGTGCGAAATTACTTCTTCCTGATATTGATTTTGCTTTTCTATATGTAGAATTTATTTGACTTTTTATTTTGCTAACACTTTTAGCCTTTGAAACACTAGTAGCTTTTGTACTATATGTAGTTTTTGCCGTGCTTGATTTAGTATATGCATCTGCTACTGTTGGTACCGCTACTTGTCCTACTATTGTACAAGATATTACCAACGCCGAAATTATTTTTTTTATTTTATTGTTCACTTTTCCTATTCCTCCTTATAAAATCTTTTCTATTTTGTAATCAATTTCCGTCTTATTTACAATTTTGTAACTTTTTTGTTACTTTTATAATACACTAATTAACAATTTATGTCAAGTTTGTAAGTTTTATCTTTTCTGTAAAAAAAACTGTTTATATGCTATAAATAAAATTGATAACTATGTTGTAGGTTAAAGCAAAAGCTTTTTCCTTTTGTGATAGAATTGGGCTTATCTAAAAAGGAGGATAAGATATGAGACGATCTATTAGAAAAGCTTTAGCATGTTTGTTCGCTATAACAATGTGTTTATCTTTAAATTCAGTTGTTTTTGCAGCTGAACCTTTAGCCGAAAATACTAGTAGTAAGGTATCTCAAAGCAATATATCTATGAATACTCAGAATATGCAAGATATTAACGACCTTGCAAGACGTGGAAGTATTAGTGGATATGCTCAGGTAACAATTACAAAAGAGCGAAACACTCTCGTAGTTTGGTGCGATTCCAGTGCTATTGTAAATAGTGGAATGGGTATTACTGTAAATGCAAGTAACGCTAACTTCAATGGCTTTACTACAGTTAAAGGATATCCAAAGCAAGGAACAGCAGCTTCTTTTTCTGGAAGGCAACTCCACATGGGTACAGAAATTATAATTAATGATCTTTATCATCGTGGTTGCTCAGCTTATGTTATCCAATTTGATAATTTACAGCCAGGACAATCTTTTTTGGCTAAAGTATGGATTTATGGATAAGTTCTATAAACAGTCACTTGTTGGATACTATGAAGTAATTTATAGGAAATAATTTTTAGCCCAATTCTATCTTTAAAACAATTTTATATTGTACCAGCTTTGTATCAAAAAAAGCTGGTTTTTATTTTTTTTATAAATGTAAAAAAGTAAGTAATCTCTACTTACTTTTGCTCTACTATTTTTGTATGCTCTTTATTTCGAAATTCGCTATATTAGGTTCTACAAAGTCACTTTCTTTAACATTGTTAAATTCATATTTAAATTCTCTTGGTTCTTCATATTGTTTAGTACCTTCTGAATTTTCATATTCACTTGCTACAGCGCTAACTGGTATTCCTAATTCTTTATCAATATATACCCCTGAAGGATAATAATTATAAATACCATTAAAGTTTGATATAAAATAACAATTCTTCCCATTAACTTTAGTTGTAGATATCGAACAAGTTAAAGAATTTCTTAATAAATCCCATAAATTATCTGTATGTAATACATCTTGCATTTCTACTAAAATTCCAATATTTTGATTTAAATATGCTGTATTATTTTCATTACTATTTACATATATATTCGATATATATCTAGTACCATATTCGTCTTCAGATACTTTTTCTTTTGTATATATCGTAATTGTTTGATAATTTTCATCATCTATACTACTAAGTATTAATTTTACTTTATCTTCGAGTTTAAATTTTTCAATTTTTTCATATGTTCCATAGTTATATTTATATTCTATAGAATGATAATTATTTGATTTAGCTGTTTCTTCTGCTTTACTTGATAAATTTGATATAATTATCATTTTTCTTGCTGTAATTGTTATAAAAATTATTAATATACTAATTATTATTAATTTAAAT
>USAE01000095.1 GCA_900552655.1 uncultured Clostridium sp. | reverse complement strand
CCTTCATTATATTGGTCTGCATAAAAGCTTAATTTATATGTTTGGTTCTCTTCTAACTTTTCATATGTTTTTCTAATAAAATCTTCATTTGTTGTTAGTTCTTGTAAGTCTATTAAGTCGTTACTACTATTTCTTAATTCCATTCTAACTTTATTGTTTAATACTGAATTATTTATGTCTTCTATTCTTACATCAAAATCTATTAAGTTTCCTGTTACAAATTGATTCTTTATCTCTACTTTTGCTGGTATTTTTAATGTTGTAAATTCTTTATAGCTGTATGTTATTGGTATTTCTTCTTGTGTATTTCCTAGTTGTACTTTTCCCGTTATTTCTATCATATATTTTGTATTTGACTTTAAGTTTTCGTATTTTATTTCTTTTATTTCGTTTTGTTGTAGTCTTTCTATTTCTTCGCCTGTTAGTGTATCTGTATATACTACTTCGCCTTCTTTTGTTTCTTTGTTATTTGCTGTTATTTTATCGTTTGTATCGTCCTCGTTGTTTGCTGGCTGTTCTACTATATTTATAGTTAATTCATTTAATATTTGTATTAATCTTTTATCTGTTCTTTCTTCATTTATTTTATATGTAATCGTACTCATTGTACTTGTTAGTTCTTTATTTTCTACTGTTAGTTCTAGCGAACCTAGTGTTGAGATTGGTTGGGTTGCAAATACTAAATTTCCTATTTCTACTTGTTCTTGCTTTCCTTTATTGTCATTTAAATCATAATCTGCATATATTCCTATTTTGTAGTACTGGTTCTGATCTAAATCATTTAATACTATTTCTTTCTCGTTTTCTGCTAATTTTTCTTCTTTTACTACTTCTCCATTTGGTCTCATAACTACATATTTATAGTTTTCTAATTCTACATTATCTTTATTTATTAAATTTAATTTTAATGTTACACTTACTATGTCCTGTTCTTTTATACTCACTCTTGCTGTTGGTGCTTCTTTTGATGTTCTTGTTTCTCCTTCATTGTTATTTACTTTTAGTTCTATTCCATTTTTATCGTAGAATCTCAATGTATATTTTATTGTGCTATCCGATTTTAGCCCTTCTGAGCTTTCTATTGTTATTTCTTCTCCTCTTAGCAATGAGTTTACTTGATTATTTTTTAATACTGTTCTTATTTCTCCTGTCTCTAGCTCTATTTGATTTATTCCTTTTATTACTTCTGCATTTAAGTCTGATGTTATTTTTACTTTTGTTAACTCTATTTTATTACTATATATTTCTCCATTCTCTTTGCTTAAATCTATACTTCCTAATTCTTCATATCCTTTTGTTGCAAAATTTCCTTCATAAAATGTATTTTCTACTTTTTGTACGTTCTCATTTAAATATACAAATTTTCCTACTATTTTATATTCTGTTTCTGGTACCAATCCTGTTATTGTTATATTTCCTGAATTTGTATAGCTTCTTCTTAAATATATTTTATTATCTTTGTATATTTCGAATGTTGGTGCTTCTACTATTCTTCCTTTCGGATCTTTTATTGTTAATGTACTATTTGCCGTATATACTTCTGCTGTAAAGTTTTCTACTGTTACCTCTGGTTTAATATATCCGTTTTGTGGTTCTTGTTCATTATTTTCATTTGTTTCTGATAAATCTGCTTGCACTTTATTTTCTTGTTGCTCTTCTGTACCTGAGGTAGTAGGATTTTCTTTTATAATGTTTTCTTCTTCGTTATTTTCTGTATTCTGATTTTCTGGTTGTAAAATTTTTAAATTTGTTAATAACTCCTCATATGTATAACTGTTTTCCACCATTTGTATCTGTGTGTTTCTATCCACGTCGTTTAGTTCATTAAATATTAATACATTGTTTTTTACTGTATAATATCTAATCGCGTTTTCGGCAAAAGCTATTATACTATTTACTGGGATTGTGTATTCGTTTACTGTTGTCTTAATTTTTATCTCATATAAATTTATATATATTTCATCTGCTGTTTTTATAAAGATATATTCCTTTGCATCTGCTCTTTCTAAATTATTTCCATCATATATTTTTCCTTCGCTTATGCTTAGATTTGGATAGCTTGCAATTTGCTCGAAATCTTTGCTAATTAGTGTGTTTCCTTCTGATAAATTATATATCGCACTATTGTTATTTATATATATTGGATAATCTAGGTTTATCTCTGTTTTTTCTTTGCTTCCTACAAAGTAATCGTTTAGTTTTTTAAATATTGTTCCTTGTTCTTCTATTTTTGTTAGTTCTATGTTTTTACTAGTTGCACTACCATTTTGAGTACCTTCTGAAGCCTTCAACAAGTTTTCTGTTATCTCTTTTCCACTTATTGCATAACCTTCGTATTTAAAATTCATAACTGGGCTATATTTTAGAAATACAAAATATATTAGTCCTATTAATATTACTATTAATACTAATGCTATTACTAAAAATTTTGGAGTTTTTAGTATATTCAATTTTTTAGACTTTTTATTATTTACTTTTCTTGCTTCTTTCTTTAATACGTTCATTATTCTACACCTCCTACTTTTGCTTCTTTATATTGGTTAGTAACTTTTAAGTTGGTGTAAAATCTTCGCATTATATTTAATTTTTTACAACAAGAAAAACAGGCTATTTCTAGCACTACATTTTTTCCTAAATATAGTACT
>USAE01000094.1 GCA_900552655.1 uncultured Clostridium sp. | reverse complement strand
TACTTAAAAAGTAAAATTTAACACGCTTGTTTTTTATATTTTATATCAAACCTATTAGTTAGTTATTGCCTCAAATTTAATATATTTTTTATATAAATTTTAAGTTTAAACTTTATTATTCATCTTCGCTTCCTTTTAGCTTTTCTGCCATACTTGCAGCTGTTAAACTATCTATCATGTTGTCTATATTTCCATTTAAGAAATCTTCCATTTGGAATATGCTTAAACCTATTCTATGGTCTGTTATACGACCTTGTGGATAGTTATATGTTCTTATCTTTTCGCTTCTATCTCCACTTCCTATTTGTGACTTTCTTTCGTTTGCAAGTTCGTTATCTTGTTTTGTTTTTTCTATTTCATATATTCTAGAACGTAATAATTTCATTGCATATTCTCTGTTTTGTAATTGTGATCTCTCTGTTTGGCATTCTGCAACTATTCCTGTTGGTTCGTGGATAAGTCTTACTGCAGAAGATGTCTTGTTAACATGTTGCCCTCCAGCTCCAGATGCTCTAAATACTTCCATTCTTACATCTGCTGGGTTTATTTCTATTTCTACATCTTCTACTACTGGTAATACTGCAACAGTTGCTGTAGATGTATGAATTCTTCCACTACTTTCTGTGTCTGGAACTCTTTGTACTCTATGAACTCCGCTTTCATACTTTAATCTACTATATGCACCTTTTCCTGTAATCATAAATGAAATTTCTTTATATCCGCCAAGTTCAGTTTCATTTTCGTTTAATACTTCTAATTTCCAGTGTTTTCTTTCTGAATACATATTGTACATTCTAAATAATGTACCTGCAAATAATGCTGCTTCTTCTCCTCCAGCACCTGCTCTTATTTCACAAATAATGTTTTTATCATCATCTTTATCTTTAGGAATTAGTAACATTTTTAATTCTTCTTCTAGCTTTGGAATCTGTTCTTTTGCAGAATAATAGTCTGCTTCTGCTAATTCTTTTAATTCTTTATCTGCCATCATTTCTTTGGCATCTTCCATTTCTTGTGTTACTTTTTTATATTCTCTGTATTTCTCTACAACATCTGTAATATCTGCATGTTCTTTTACATACTTTTGCCATTCGCTATGGTTGCTAATTACTTCTGGATCACTTATTAATTTAGTTAATTCTTCATACCTTTGCTCTACAGCTTCTAATTTTTGAAACATAATTCTCTCCTCTTTTTATAAACTCTGTATACTATTATACACAATTTTTCCATCTTTTTCAAGTTCAAAATCGGGATTGGAAAACAGTCCTTAAAATACTGAAGAAACACTCCATTCTTACAAAGCAAAAAATCTCGGTGTAACCGAGATTTTTTATTATCTGTTCCAGAATGCTTTATATGCTTTATATGCTGAATATACATCATATTTACTAGAAATTTCATATGGTGAATGCATACATAAAATTGGAATTCCACAGTCAATAACATCTATTCCTTTGTTTGCAAGAATATATGCTATTGTACCTCCTCCACCAACATCTACTTTTCCTAATTCTGTTATTTGATATTTGATATTATTTTCATTAAATAATCTTTTTATCTCTGCTAAGTACTCTGCATTTGCATCTGATGCTTCGTACTTTCCTCCAGAGCCTGTATATTTATTTAATCCTACCCCATATCCCATATATGCTGCATTAAATCTGTCTGAAACATTTGCATATATTGGGTCTAAACAGGCATCAACATCTGCAGAAAGCATTTTAGAATTTATAAACACTTTTTCTAATAAATTTGGTCTGTTTTCTCCTGTTTTATTTAGTAAATATGTTATGAATGTATCAAATGCATGTGATTCCATTCCAGTGTTTCCTACACTTCCAATTTCTTCTTTGTCTGCAATTATACATACTGCTGTTTTTGTTATATCATTTAATTCCATCATTGCTGTTAATGATGTATACACACAAACTTTGTCATCTTGCCCATATCCAGCAACCATGCTTTCGTCAAACCCTTGTGTTCTTGCTTTATATGCTGGTACAAGTTCTAATTCACTACTGCTTAAATCGTCTTCTACTATACCATATTTTTTGTTTAATAAATTTAAAATATTTAATTTTACGCTTTCTGAAATTTCTTCTTCAAATGGCATGCTTCCTATTAATAAGTTTAAATCTTCGCCTTTTATTGCTTCTCTTAGTTTTGCATTTTCTTGTTCCTTTGCTAAATGTGGTAATAAATCTGTTATTGTAAAAATTGGTTCTTTATCGTCTTCCCCTATTCTTACTTCTATTTTTTCACCATTTTGTTTTATTATAACCCCATGAATACTAAGCGGAATAGTTGTCCATTGATATTTCTTTATTCCACCATAATAATGAGTTTTCATATAAGCAAGTTCAAATTCTTCATATAAAGGATTTGCTTTTAAATCAAGTCTTGGAGAATCAATATGTGATACAACATAGTTAATTCCTTTTAGTATATCTTCTTTACCGATTACAGCAAGGACTACATTTTTTTCTCTGTTCACATAATAAATTCTGTCCCCTGGAAGAAGCATTTCCTTAAATCTTGCATCAACAAACCCACATTCTTTTGCAAGTTCTACAGCAAAATCCACAAACTCTCTTTCAGTTTTTCCAATATCCAATACTTTTTTATATTCCTCACCCATAGTGAAAACTTGTTCAGCTTTTTCGGGAGAAATATTTTTCCAACCGTTTACTTTTTTGTACAACATAGTATCACCTTATTTCTTAAGTCTTTTATTTAAAACCTCAGCTTCTTTTTCGTATCCGGCTTTTCCTAATAGAGCAAACATATTTTTCTTGTATGCTTCAACTCCTGGCTGGTTAAATGGATTTACATGTAAAAGATATCCACTTGCACCGCAAGCTT
>USAE01000093.1 GCA_900552655.1 uncultured Clostridium sp. | reverse complement strand
TAAATATATAATTTTCAAATATATAAAAGAGAATTCTGATGAGGAAATGCAAAAAATATTTAATAGCAATGATTTACAAATATTAGATGAAAAAGCAATTAATTATTTTTATATTAATCTAAATAAAGAATTAAATAAAAAAAGAGGTAATAAATAATGATAAAAAAATCTAAACAAAGAACCTCTTTCGAAAATAATAATCAAATTCCTATTAGAATTCTATACAAAAAAGTAGGACAAACACCAGAAGTAAAAATAATTAATTTATATAAGTTAAAGAAATTTATTGTAAAAAAAGACCTTGATATTATTCCATATGAAAAACAATTTATTGTTTGCCACAGTAATAAATCAAAAGTCTATATGCGACCTAATATTTATTTACCACTCCATAGAGTTTTAGGCGATTTAATAGTTGTTGGAATAGACAGAAAAGAACGAGAGTTTAAAGGACTTTCCCAAGAAGATATTATTTGGTATTCAAAAGATTTAATTAATAAGTCGCCGAAAAATACTACAGAACATATTAGCAAGAAAAAGAATAATACATTTAATAATTTGTATGAAAGAGGTTTTGAAGATAGTAGCAATTTCCCATATAACAATTTTGAAAAAACATTATTAGGTGTACTTATTAATTTAGAACTAGTTCTAGCCAGTATATTAAAAAATAACGGAAATAAAGGAGATGATAATAACGAATAAAAGTGATTTAAGAGAAAGAATAAAAGGCTTAAATGAATATATGTTATCCGACACTGATAAAAAGCTAATATTATTAAGCATTTCTAGTGATTATACATATAACAAAGCTATAGCTTTAATAAATAAAAATAATAAAGCAAAAGATTGGTACGCTGTAGATTATAAAAATTGTTTTAAAACTTGGAACGAAGCCGATGCTTTCTTGGATGGGTTATGTTTAGGAAAAAATACAAATTTTTATGATGATGAAAGATAGAGGAGGTGTAGTAAATGGTGTATTTAAATAATGAAACAATACATACAGAAGAAAAAGAAAACTTAAAAGAACAATTGGTAATGAATTATTTAAGTAAGGCAAAGAATCCGTTTGCAACTCTATCGGTTTCTGATGTTTCAAAAGATTTACATATTGGTATAAATCAAGCCTATGAACTATTTAAACAAAAAGACTTTCCAACAATAACTATTGGAAAAAGAAAAACTGTTACTTTAGCCTCATATTTATTATGGAAAATTGGAAAAAAGGAGGTGTAGTATATGTCTATAAGAGGAAGTAGTGAAGGCTTTGTGTATTTTAATAAACAAAGAAAACGTTGGAATGCTCAATATAGCGAATATAATATAAATACTGGTAAACTTCAAAAGAAAACAAAAAGTTTTAAAACTGAAGAAGATGCAAAAAAATATTTAAGTACAATAATGTATCAAAAAGAAAACTCATTTTATATAGAACATAATGGTATACCGATTTGTGAATTAATGAAAGCAAATTTAAAACTTAAATATGATACTAAGCAAATTAGTCCTACGCAATTTGGGAGAGTTAAAAAAACAATAGAAACAATAGAAAAAACACCTATAGGAAATAAAAAGATTGATGACATTAGCACAGATGAAATACAAGGATATCTTAATAGTTTAGAAAAATTAAGTAATTCATCTATTAAAAAAGTATATCAACAATTTAATCAAACTTTTAAATTTGCTATTAATAAAGGATATTTAATTCAAAATCCAATGGTAAATGTTATAAGACCTAAAAGTTTAAAACCAGATAAAATTGTTAGGGCATTAACTGTGGAAGAGCAACAAGCATTTACAGAATATTTACTAAATAAAGATTTAAAAGATTGTAAATATAAGAATATCTATTTAATTCAAATGTTTATGGGTTTAAGAGTTAGTGAAGCCCTTGCTCTTAGTACACATGATATTGATTTAAAAAACAAAAAAATGAATATTCATAGCACTTTAACAACTGATGAAAATGGAGCAATTATAATGGAAGATAAAACTAAGACTTATGCAGGTAAAAGAATTCTACCTATACCAGATTTTTTATATCCATATATAGTTGAGCAAATGCAAATGGCAAATATGCAAAAGAATAATGATGAAAAATTATTATTTAAGCCAGATAATCAAAGATATACATATAGAGGCAATGTAAACACAGCATTAAAAAGAATATTAAAAAAATATTTTAATATAACGGATATATCTACTCATAGTTTAAGACACACTTATGGAACCCGTTGTATTGAGTCGGGTATGGCACCAATTGTGGTACAAAAATTAATGGGACATAGTGATGTTAGTGTTACATTAAATACTTATACTTCTGTTTTTGATAAATTTAAACAGAGTGAAATTGATAAAGTAAATAAATATTATCTTGATGAAAAATTAATTGCTAATAAAAATAATAAGTATTTAGTAAATGATGAATTAAAACAAACAGAGGACAGATAAAATAATTAGAATAAAATAAAAACAATTCAAAAGTCTTGTGTCACAAGACATTAAAACACACTCGCAAAACACTCGCTAAACAAAAAAATAAAATTAAAAATTTGTTTAGCGAGTTGTTTAAGTAAAGCAAAAATTAAGAAAAATTAAAAATCGTGAAAAGTATTAAAACACTAGTGAAAATTAATTGTTTAAAATTATTATAAAAATAATAAAGTTAAAAACAATAAAATAGCTTGTATCCTTAGATACAAGCTATTTACATCAATATTGTATATGGTCGAGGTGACAGGGATCGAACCTGCGACCTCATGGTCCCAAACCACGCGCGCTACCAACTGCGCTACACCTCGATTACAACGTACTAGTATAATATAACATAATAAAATTAAAATTTCAACCCTTTTTATAGAAAATTTTAAAAAAACTTGAATAATTAAAAGATAACTGTTATAATGTTAAAAGATATGCACCAGTAGCTTAGCTGGATAGAGCACTCGGCTACGAACCGAGAGGTCGGGGATTCGAATTCCTCCTGGTGCACCAAGCCCTCAAATTTATTTGAGGGCTTAAATTTTTTATAATATCAAATATATTATTTCACGATTTTAGTTTTATCAATGTAATTATATCCACTAGATAATGTAATTTTTCCACTATATCAAAATTGTCAAAGATTATTGTTGTAAATATATAATATAAATA
>USAE01000092.1 GCA_900552655.1 uncultured Clostridium sp. | reverse complement strand
CAATTAGCAATAAAAACATTATATTTAGCTTCAATGTTATATAATAATAATTTATTATTAATGTTATTTTTTTAATAGTAAAAAAGATTTCCTGGTAGGAGATCTTTTTGTACTAGAGAATTATGGTGTAGCTTAGATTTTCTTAAAATTTACATTTGCTAGAAAATCTTGGGTACACCTTTTTTTAATAGTAAAAAACCTTTAAATAATTAAACTTTAATCAAATTATTGAAGTTTAATTATTTTTTTGCTATACTATTTGATATATCTTATAATAGGAGTGAAAAAATTGGCAAGTAAACATATGAAAAATGATAATGAAAATAAAAGAAAAAGAAATAATATACAAAAAACAGCAAGAGTAAATAGTAATAATAGAAAAGGTAATATACAAAGTAAAAAAAGAAAAAAGAATATAGTAGCAAGAAGAATAATTTTAATTATTGTAATAATATTAATAATTTTATCTGGAGTATTTGCAAGTAAAGTTGTAATGAATGGAGGAGGATTAAAGGGATTACTTGCAACATTAGTTGGACAAACGGAAGAAACTAGAAAGAATATGTCAGATATAGAATTTTTAATATTAGGAGAAAGCTTAAACTTAACAGATACAATAATGATAGGAAAATATGATCCAAATTCGCAAAAAGCATCATTAGTATCAATACAAAGAGATACATTTATAGGTAATAACCCAAAAAAAGCAACAGCGTATGATAAAATAAATTCTGTATATCAAGGTAAAAACTCAGATAAAATTTTAAAAGAAGTAAATGAATTAACAGGATTAAACTTAAAATACTATGTTGTAATAGATACAAAGGCTTTAAGAGAACTAGTAGATGCAATAGGTGGAGTGGAATTTTACGTACCAATAGATATGAAATATGATGATACTAGCCAAGACTTACACATTAATTTAAAAGAAGGAATGCAAAAATTAAATGGTGATCAAGCAGAACAAGTTTTAAGATTTAGACATAATAATGATGGTAGTACATATCCTGAATCATATGGAATTCAAGATACAGGAAGAATGAGGACACAAAGAGAATTTATATCTGCGCTTTTAAAGCAAACACTAAAACCAAGTAATATGTTAAAAATTGGAGAATTTGTAGATATAGCAAATAAAAATATAAAAACAAATATACCAATAGAAATTATAAAAGATTATATTCCATATGCAGTAGAATTTTCTATAGATAATTTGCAAACAGGAACATTACCTGGTGAGCCAAAAGAAATGAATGGAGTTTGGTTATATTTAGCAGATGATGATGAAGCGCAAAAGATGATTGCAGAATATTTCTTTGACTGCCCAAAAGAAGAAGAAATAACAAATGAAATGCCAACACTTCAAATTTTAAATGGAACAAGTGACTTTAGTAAATTAGAGGAAGTTGTAAATAAATACAAAGAAAAAGGATATAATATTTTAAAAGTAGGAAATACTGATACTAAAGTAAAACAAACTAAAGTAACAAATAGAACAAAGCAAACTAGCGAAGTACAAGAACAAACTAAAAGTATAATAAAAGATACTGCAAAAATAGAAAAGGGTAAAGATAATGAAGATGTAGACTTTACTATAACAATTGGACAAGATTATTAGGAGGAAATATGAAAGAAGAATTATTAAATAAAATTGTGAAAATATTAGATGAAAAAAAAGCAATAGATGTAAAAACTATTAATATCCAAGAAAAAAGCTCTTTAGCAGATTATATGATTATAGCAAGTGGAACTTCTAGAACACACATAAGAGCATTAGCAGATAATGTGGAAGAAGAGTTAAAAAAAGAAAACATTATGCCACATAAAATAGAAGGATATAATTCAGATTCGTGGATCTTAATGGATTATCTAGATGTAATAGTTAATATATTTACAGAAAGAGATAGAGAACACTATAATTTAGAGGACTTATGGGAAAAAATAAATTAAATAGTATACAAAAGAAAAGCAAGGTAATTATTTACCTTGCTTTATGATATCCAGATTTTTTTACAGGACGTCTAGTTGTTTGTCTTTTCTTTTTCTTATTTGGTTTTTCAAATATTATAAGTAGTAAAGCAATTATAGCAATTGCGATAACTAAGTATAAAGTATAAGATTTTTTTACTTCATTTCCAGCTTTTAAGTTAATAGTATATTTAATATTATCAACTGTATATGTTGCAGTTCCAACTATTGAATCTTTCTTTATTGGTGCTTGCAAATGTTCATTCAAATTTATTTGTGGCTCTATAGTATCATTAAGTTTATCGTTAGTAACCATTGTATTAATACCAGTTTCAGCAACTAAATTTAAGTTCTTAGTAGCTGAAGTAGCATTTTTTACATCTATAGTTTTTATAGTAGAACCAGATTTTACAATATCTTTTTTAGAAAAATTATCAAATCCGTAATTAAATAGTGTTTTTGTATCATTATATCTATTATTATCTGTGTTAGAACGTAATACTACAGCAATTAGAGTTTTCCCATCTTTTGTTGCAGAAGATACTAAGCAATTTTTTGCTGGTGTAGTAAATCCAGTTTTTATTCCAATCGCATACTCATAGTAATTATTACTTTGTTTTTTTATCAAGTCATTGGTTGTTATTAAAGTTCTATCTATTCTAGAATATTTATTAGAATTAGGTAAAGTATATGACGCTGTAGATACAATTTGTCTAAAAATATCATTTTTCATAGCTTCTTTTGCAATAAGAGATAAGTCGTAAGCTGTTGAATAGTGATTGTCATCATGAACGCCATTTGGATTTACAAAATGTGTATTTTTACAACCTAAATCCATTGCTTTTGTATTCATCATAGAAGCAAAGCTATCAATACTTCCTGCTATATGTATAGCAAGTACATTTGCAGCTTCATTAGAAGAAGGTAATAATAATGCATATAATAAATCTTTTATAGTTAATTCTTCACCCATTTTTAACAAATCTGTAGAATATCCAGAAGGAACTGAAGTTATAGCTTCGGATGTAACTGTTGCGACATCTGTTGTTTTGCAATGTTCTAAAGCAAGTAAAGCTGTCATAATCTTTGTTGTACTTGCAGGTGCGCGTTTTTCATATGCAGATTTTTCATATAAAATTTTTCCAGTATCACCATCAATTAAAATTGCAGATTCTGCATTAATGTTTAAATTATTATTATCTGCTAAAGTCTTTACGGGTAGCAAGATTGATAAACAAACAATGCAAGTAATTAAACATAAAATAAATTTTTTGAATTTCATAAGTCTACTCCTTTATAAGAATATATATATAATA
>USAE01000091.1 GCA_900552655.1 uncultured Clostridium sp. | reverse complement strand
TAAGAATATATATATAATATATTATATTTCGACAAATTTCAATCCTTTTTTTGGTGGATAGTAAAATTATTCTAATATGTTTTATTAAACATATTAGAACTAGGGAAATATAGTTTTTTATTAAAGAAATGGAGGTTAAATGAAAGATTTTAATTTTAAAGATAACAAGATGATAATTGCTATTTGTATTATAATAATTATTATATTTTTTTGTGTATTTTTTTATACACGTAGTAATTTAGAAAGTGAATATAATGAAATAAATAATTACAATATCTTACAAAATGAAACAAATATAGATGAAAATGAAGAAGATACGAAGATTTTTGTGCATGTTACAGGAGCTGTCAAAAGCGAAGGAATAGTAAAAATAAAAGAAGAAGGAAGAATAGCAGATGCTGTAGAGGCAGCTAACGGATTTTCAGAAGATGCAGATATTTCTCAAATTAATTTGGCATATAAGCTAGAAGATGGACAAAAAATTTATATTCCAAGTATTAATGATGAAAAAGTAAAAGAAGATGAAAAGGTATTAGAAAAAGAATATGTAACAGATGAGGCTGGAGATGATATAATACTAGAAGATGAAATATCTACGGTGAAAACTAAGAAAGATGAAAAAATAAATATAAATACAGCAATGGAAAATGAATTAAAAGAAATTCCTGGAGTAGGAGAGTCAACTGCTAAAAAGATAATTGAATATAGAAAAAGTAATGGAAAATTTAAAGAGATAGAAGACATAAAAAATGTAAGTGGAATAGGTGATAGTAAATTTGAAAATATGAGAGAAAAAATTTGTGTAAAATAAATTAATATATTGATAAAAAGTAAATAATATATTAAAATATATACATATACTAAAAAAGGAGAGTAATATACTATGACAAGTAAACAACGTGCTTACTTAAGAAGTTTATCAAATCATATAGAGCCAATATTTCAAGTAGGTAAGTTAGGAATAAATGATAATTTAATAAAACAAATAAAAGACGCACTAAAAGCAAGAGAATTAATTAAAATAAAAGTCTTAGAGAGTGTAGAGGCTCCAATAAAAGATATTGCAGAAGAAATATCTTTGCAAACTGATTCTATAATAGTGCAAATAATGGGAAGTAAGATAACATTATATAAAAGAAATAAAGATAAATCTAAAATTACATTACCAAAATAAATTATAATAAAAAATAAGAGCATTTTTGCTCTTATTTTTTGAATTATGCTGTTGTATTAATCGGGATGGGGGATGACACTCAAAATCCCGATTAATTTAAAACATTTCGTACAAAAATTTCTTTACCAGACTTATCTATAAATCTAATATTTGGAAAGCTTTTCATTATATAAGAATCAGAAAAAATATTATTGTTTATAAATGTAAGGAAAGCGCTATAAGTTGGTTGTGGTAAATTATAATATGTATTTATCGCTTTTGTTTTATATATAGATAGCGCATATATTGTTGCTATTACATCAAAAATTAAAAAGATAGTTAACCCTAAATCTATGGTAAATGTTATTTTATTTGATATTTTAAAAATTAATTTATCTAAAAGAGGTTTTAAGAATCTCATTAAGAAGATTGATAATATTCCCCAAAATATAGAGTAAATTAAAGATATTCTGCCATTTAAATTTAAATCTAAATAAGAATAATCCCAAAACCTAGTACCATAAATCGCTTCTAAAACGAAGCTCATAAAATATTCTAAAATACTTCCTAAGAAAAATCCATATATAAACAATTTTAAAGAATTTTTCTTATATTTATTAAGTGAAACAATTAGGAAAGTTGCACCAATCCCATAGATGGGACAAAAAGGTCCAAAAATTAAGCCTTTTCTACTTTCTAAAACTCCAGTAGTTTGATAGCAGTAAAATGTTTCCATTAAAAGACCAGCAACGCTGAATAATATGAAATACCAAAGTATTTCGTGAAGTGATATATCTAATATTTTTATGTTGAAAATTGATTTTTTTAGTTTATTATTTGCTTTCATAGTTCTCCTTTAGGTTATTCTCTATCATTCATAGTATAACAAAAGTAGTTATTTTGCAATATAATATTTGTTAATTATTGGGAGTACCATATTTTCCACCAATAATCTCCCCAGTTGTCACATCTACATAATAATATTTATCTGCGTATTTTTTATAATTTTCAAAACTATCATATTCTAAGAAATAATTGTCTTTTTTATGTTCTAATTTAATAATCCAAACATTTCTTATAACATTATCAATTTTATATATATTATTATCTGACGAATTAATAATGTTAATATTATTTTCTAATTTATAAATATATGTATTCATTTTTTCAATACCTTTTTCACATAATGTAATATTAAAGTCAATGTCAGAAAATTCTTTTTCTTTTGTTGTTACAATATTTATTGCGTCCTCTTTAGAAATAGTAAATGGATTATTAGAATATGAATTATTCTTTTCATTTATAATTCTTTGGACAATTATCTTATTGTTAGAAACTCCGAAACTAATACTATAACTATCATATTTATTATTTATTTTGGATTCATTTTTTCTATAAAAATCTAATACAAAAATATTGTTTCTAGTATCAGAGGAATGTAGTTCATAATTATCGTTCCAAATATTAAGTGGTATTAATATTTCTTTTGCTTTTTGTAGAGCAGTATCATTTGAAATTTTATCATACATAATATTTTCATCAAATTCATTATTTATGAAATACAATATTTCCTGACAAGCTAGATCAGTACATAAAAGTATTCCTTTATTATAATCTGTATTTGTTCTTAAAAGATAGAACTCTTCTTCCGATTCAGGTAGATTATTTCCTTTTTCTATAATTACTGATGAATTATTAATATTTAATATTTCAAGATAGTCTTTTAAATTTTTTTCTATTATTTTATTATTAACTGCTTCGTGCCAGGTATTTTCACCTTCTGTTTGGTTAACATATTCTGAAGAATCAACTAATTGAGGTTCTTTCCAGATTTTTGTAACAGTATAAGTAGCGGCAACAACACCAGTTATAGAGAAAATAAAACAACAAGTAATAGCTGCTATTTTATAAAAGTTTTTAGAACTATTTATTTTTTTTCTTTGTAGTAAAGCATTATTTATGGAATATTCATATTTGGCAGGCTTAGAAACCTCTTTTCTTAAAATTCTTTCAATTTGATTTTCAAAATTATTCATTATAAACTATTCGTATAATAAACATATATGATTATACGAACCTCCTTTCTCTTTACTTTTTATGATGAATTTATATAACTTTTATTTTATGTATTATTTATT
>USAE01000090.1 GCA_900552655.1 uncultured Clostridium sp. | reverse complement strand
TATATATAAATAAAAATGTAAATATAAAGAAAATAAAAGACCCATCTAATAATATTACATATATGCTATTGTCTGGTACATTAGATAATAATTATAGTTTATACATAAGGATGCCAATATCTTCAATTCAAGAAAGTGTAAAAATTTCTAATACATTCTTGTATTTAATAGGAGGTATTACACTAATAATTGCAGCTATTATAATTACATTTATTTCTAAAAGGTTTACAGAGCCTATTCAAGAATTAAACGAAATAGCAGAGAAAATGGCAAGATTGGACTTCAGCAAAAAATTTCATCCAAAAGATGTAGATGATGAAATAGATGACTTGGGAAAAAATATTAATATTATGTCAGATAAGCTTGAAGGAACAATTCAACAACTAAGAAATTCTAATGTAGAATTAGAAAAAGATATAGAAGAAAAGTCTAAAATAGAAGAAATGAGAACTCAATTTATATCAGATGTTTCTCATGAATTAAAAACACCAATAGCTTTAATACAAGGATATGCAGAAGGATTAGTAGAAAATGTGAATTCAGATGAAGAAAATAGGCAGTTTTATGCAGATGTTATATTAGATGAAGCAAATAAGATGGATAAGCTAGTAAAGCAATTACTAGAACTTATGAAATTAGAATATGGAAAAAGAGAATTCCAAAATGCGAATTTTAACATTACAGAATTAATTCAAGAAGTTATAAGAAAGTCTAAAGTAATGTTAGAAGAAAATAATATAGATGTAAAAATAGAAATGCCTGATGAAGTTATGGTGTATGCAGACGAATTTTATATAGAGCAAGTTGTAACAAATTATGTTACAAATGCAATAAAACATGCAAAAGAAATATTTAACGAAAAATATATAAAGGTTACAATAGAAAAAAGAAAGAGAAAAGATAAAGTAAGAATTTCTGTTTTTAATACAGGTGACAATATAGAAGAAGAAAATTTACAAAGAATATGGAGACGTTTTTATAAAGTGGATTCTTCTAGAAATAGAGCAAATGGTGGAACAGGAATAGGTCTATCACTGGTAAAAGCAATAATGAACAATTATAATAATGACTTTGGTGTAAGAAATAAAGATACTGGAGTAGAATTTTATTTTGATTTAGATATAGGAAAATAACAAAAACCGAGATTTAGGGGTAGTCCTTAAAAAATCTGTTTTAATAAAAAACCTCTTATTAATATTTTATATTAATAAGAGGTTTTGTGTATTAAGAAAAATTCTCTGGTAGAAAGATTTTTGTTCTAGAGAATTATTGTGTACATTGGACTTTTTTTAGATATATAGTGGCGACACAATATGGATTACAAAGGAAAATGTCGAATAATGTCTTACGAAAATACTTTACAAAGAGTAGGAAATAATGTAATATAATAAAAATTGCAATTTTATACATTTAGTTTTTTTCAAATAGGTGGTGGTAGCCATATGTAATTTTAGTCATAAAAATATAATTTTAATTTCTTTTATAATTTCAATATTCATTTTTATTTTTTTGAATCAAATATTTTTTATTAAACAAAATCAATTTTTTGAAAATTCTTTAGAAAAAATTATTCCAGACAATGTAAATATAGAGTTATTAATGCCAAATAATAATACGTTACAAGAGAAAAGCCATATAGAGAATAAAGAAAACTGGCAAATAGAAATACCTAAGATTAATCTTATAGCACCTATAGCAGAAGGAACAAGTACGAACACTATGAACGAATATGTAGGTCACTTCGAAGAGACACCTAAGCATGGTGGAAATATTGGTCTTGCTGCACATAATAGGGGATATAAAGTTAATTATTTTAAAAATTTAAAACTATTAGAAAAAGGAGATTTAATAATATACAGTTATAATGGAGAGATAACTAAGTACAGTGTAGATGAAATTGGAATTATAAAAGATACAGACTGGAGTAAATTACAAAACAGTAAACAAGATAAATTAACATTAATAACGTGTTTAGAAGATAAGCCAGAATATCGAAGATATGTGCAGGCAATAAAAATATAAAGGAGAGAAAAAATGAAAAAATTAATTACAAAGCTTATAGTTGTATTTGCTATTGTAACATGTGTATTAAATATAGTTACAATAAAAACATTTGCAAATATAGATAAGAAAAATTTATACTCCAAAGGAGATTGTGGAAGATTATTAAAAAAAGGAGATACTGTGGTAAAAACATATGTTGTGGTATATAACCAAGATGGGAAAGAATATCCTGCATATTGTTTAGATAAAAACAAAGCTGGTGTGGATGACAGTATAAATTATGATGTAACACTAGATGGAGTTATAAAAAATGTATATATATGGAAAGCTATAACAAATGGATACCCATATAAAACACCAGAAGAAATGGGCTGTAATACAGTAGGAGAAGCTTTTATGGCGACTAAGATGGCTGTATATTCTGTTTTATATAATTATACAATAAATGATTTTTCACCTATAGGAGAAGCAGGTACAAGAACATGGAATGCCCTAAACAATATTTTATTAAAAGTAAATGATGGAGAAAATACACAAATATCATCAAACTTAAGTATAGTAGAGGAAAGTACAGAATGGAAAGAAAATACTAATATGCCAGGATGTATAAGCAAAGATTTTTATGTAAAACCAGATGGGCCAATGAATACATATAATATAGTAAAAGAAAAAGTGACAGAAGGAACAATAATTACAGATATAAATGATATACCAAGACAAGAATTTAAATCTAATGAAAAATTTAGAGTAACAATGCCTATAAATGAATTAAGTGATGGTGGAAATATAAAAATAAAAGCTTTTGCAAATGTAGAAACAAAGCCAATTTTTGTAGGAAGAGCTCCAAATACCAATAATCAAGATTATGCCATAACAGGTATTACTTACGAAAATGGATCTGGAGAAAAAATGGTATACTATGAAAAAAATAAAACAAAAATAAAAATAGTAAAGAAAGATGAAACAGGCAAGAAAGCTTTAGAAAATGCAGTATTTCAATTACTAGATAAAGACAAAAAAGTAGTTATTTCAGAAATTAAGACAAATGAAAAAGGAGAAGCAATATTAGAAAATGTGTTACCAGGCACATACTATATAAAAGAAATACAAGCGCCGACAGGATATATTTTATATAATGGATACATCGAAATAAAGCCTAAATTTAATGAAGAGTTAACAATTACTATAAAGAATACAAAAGAAGAAGTTCCAAATATAGAAATAACAGAAAATAAATTAGAAGTAAAAAATACTATAAAGAAACTACCAAAAACAGGAATGTAAAGAGTATTTAAAAT
>USAE01000089.1 GCA_900552655.1 uncultured Clostridium sp. | reverse complement strand
TTTATTAAAATATAATAAATTAGTAAAAAATAATGATTAAAAATTTAAAATAGGGATTTTAAGGAACGTCCCCAAATCCCGATTTTAGATAGGAGATGTGCTATGAACTTCGAAGATTTAAGAAATGTGTATCCAGAGTTTTCGTATAATTGGTATAAGCTAGATGAAGATGATTATGAATATAAAATAAGCTATGAATTCGAAATTAAGAATCTTTCTAAATTTCACCCCACTTGGTGTATTCCAAAGAAAAATAACTCTAAATTTAATAGTGAAAATAAAGAACTAATAGAGAATATGGTATTTAATTTAGGAATGGCAGAGCTTGTAAGCTATTGGAAGATTACGTGTTCACCATTGGTAACAATAAAAAATATTTATTTAAATGATAAGCAAATAGAATGGTGGAAAAAATTATATTTTTATGGTTTAGGCGAATTTTTTTATAAAAATAATATAAAAACAAATGTAACAAATTTTATGAACATAAAATCTGGTGACAGAAAATTAGATAAAGTAGAAATAAATGAAGAATTTGAAGGTGCTTTAGTGCCAATAGGTGGTGGCAAAGATTCTATAGTTACTTTAGATGTAATTAAGGAAGATTTTAATACTAATATGTGTTATGTAATAAACCCAAGAGGAGCTACAGAAGAAACAGCAGAAACTGCAGGTTATGATATTAATAGAAGGTGTTATGTAAAAAGAACATTAGACAAAAATATGTTAGAACTTAATGCAAAAGGATTTTTAAATGGGCATACACCTTTTTCATCTATAGTTGCATTTTCTGGGTTATTGGTTGCATATCTAAATAAAAAGAAGTATATAGTGTTATCTAATGAAGCAAGTGCAAACGAATCTACAATATATGAAGAAGAAGTAAACCACCAATATTCTAAAAGTTACGAATTTGAGGAAGACTTTAATGAATATGTAGAAGAAAATATATTTAAAAATGTAAAATATTTTAGTTTATTAAGACCGGTAAGTGAATATCAAATTGCAAAGCATTTTGCAAAATTGCCTAACTTTTATGGCATATTTAAAAGCTGTAATGCAGGTAGTAAAAAAAATATTTGGTGTGCAAATTGCTCAAAATGTTTATTTGTATATATAATTTTATCTCCATTTATGAATAGAAAAGATATGATAGCAATTTTTGGAGAAGATTTATTAGAAAAAGAAAGTTTAAAAGAAACATTAGAAATGCTTTCAGGAATTCAAAAAAACAAGCCATTTGAATGCGTAGGATCAAGAGATGAGGTTAATACAGCAATTTGTGAAACAATAAAAAAATACGAAAACAACAAAGAAGAATTACCATTATTATATAAATATTATAAAACAACTAATAAATACGAAGAATATAAAAATAAAGAAAATATATACAACACTTTTTTTAATGAAGAAAATAATGTACCAAAACATTATAAAAATATGTTGAAGAAGAGTGAAATAATATGAAAGATAGTATAATAAATAAATTTAAAAAAGACTTAGAAAATAAGAAGATAGCAATTTGGGGTTTAGGAAAAGAAGGAATTTCTACATTACAATTTATAAAAAATAATAATATTAATTGTAAAGAAATAGCCGTTTTAGAACGAAAAGACACTAACATAGAAGGAGTAAAAAAATTAAATAACCCAAAAGAATTAAACGGATATGATTTAATATTTAAGAGCCCAGGAATTGTAATAGATAAAAATATAGTAGATACAAACAGGATAACTTCACAAACTGAAGAATTTATAAAAATTTTATCTAGCCAAATAATTGGAATAACAGGAACTAAAGGAAAAAGTACAACTTCTAGTCTTACATATACAATTTTAAAGCAATTCTTTCCAAATACTATATTAGTGGGAAATATAGGCATTCCATGTTTTAATGCCATAAATGAGATAGATGAAAACACAAATATAATATTCGAGCTTAGTTGTCATCAACTAGAATTTATAAAATATTCACCACATATAGCAGTGATTTTAAATTTATTTCCAGAACATTTAGATCATTACAAAAGTTTAGAAAATTATATTAGTGCAAAGTTAAATATTAATAAGTTTCAAAAAGATAACGATATTCTTATTTATGGGGAAAATTGCAAACCATATATAAATAGTAAAATAACAAATAATATTTGCATTAGTGCCTATATAAATAAAAGGTCTATAAAAACTCTTAATAATAAGATTGAGATTTTAGAAGGAGAAACAAATTTAATAGGAGAACACAATTTATTTAACATTGCAGTTGCATATTATATTTGTAATGAAATTTATAAAATATCAAATGAAAACTTTAAAAAAGCACTTAAAAAATTTAAAGGGTTAGAACACAGACTAGAATTTGTAACAAAAAAGGATGATGTTTTGTACTATGATGATTCTATATCTACAATAGGAGAAACAACGATAGAAGGAATTAAGGCTTTAAAAAATGTAAATACCTTAATTTTAGGTGGAATGGATAGGCACATAGACTATTCTAATTTAGAGAAATTTATTTTATTACAGAAGAATTTGGAAAACATTATTTTAATGCCAGATACGGGAAAAAGAATATATAAAGAATTACAAGTTATGGGAAACAATAAAAAATGTTATTTAGTAGAAAACTTAAAAGAGGCTGTAAAAAAGGCAAGAGAAGTGACAAAGAAAAATACAATTTGCTTACTTTCGCCAGCTGCTGCAAGTTATGGATTTTTTAAAAATTTTGAAGAGAGAGGAAATAAGTTTAAGGAGTATATAAAATAATTCACACAAAAGTTACAAAACTAATATTGACCTGTGACACTGTGTCATATATAATTATGATACAGTGTCACTTTTTGGTACTAGATAATTATAATGTATGCAAGTTTTTAATTGTTACTAATACAAAAATTGTATTCGTTTTAGGAAAGGAGGAAAAGATGCCAACAAGTACATTTTTTAATTTGCCAGAAGATAAAAAAAATAAAATATTAAAAGCAGCAAATAAAGAATTTGAAAGAGTTCCAATAGAGCAAGTATCTATTAAAAACATTGTAGAAAGTGCAGAAATAGCACGAGGAAGTTTTTACCAATATTTTGAAGATAAGGAAGACTTATTCCAATATATTATGTCTGCTAAAATGGGAAACATGCAAAATAAATTAATAGAAATGATAGAACATGAAAATGGTAACATTATAAATATTTTTATTAATATTTATGATCATTTAATGCAGATAGGTAAAATGAAAAAAAATAATAAACTTTTTAAGCAAATATTTGAGAATGTTAAAACTAGTGATAATTTAATGTTTATAAAAAAAGAAGAAATTAATAAAAATTTAGAGCAAACTTTATA
>USAE01000088.1 GCA_900552655.1 uncultured Clostridium sp. | reverse complement strand
ATTTAATGCAGGAGGAATAATAAATGGAGATAAAGCATATATTTCTTCAGCACAAGTAATTAAAACAAAAACAGGAACAGGACCATGGGATGCAAATGATGAACCTGGGAATGATAGTTCAGAAGATAATAATATTGTAAGATCTTTTGACCAAGTTACATATACAGTAGAATTGACGATGGCACTAAAAAGTGAAACTACAGATACAAGTTTAAAAGGTGGAGTTATAAATGTAGAAGTAACATTACCAGAAAATTGTGCTAATGTAATGAAATGGGACTTAGATAGCATGAGATGGCTAGAAAATGGAAGTATAAGTGAAGATGGAAGAACACTAACAGGAAAATATAGTATGTCTAATACTGAAATAACAATTCCAGGAAAACAAACACTAGTATTTGTACTAAAAGTAGAAGGAGCAGGAAATAGAACAGAAATAGAACCAAGTTTTAAATTTGGGCTAGAAGGAAATAACGAAAATGAGAAAGTAAGCTTGCTAGGAAATAAAACAATTGTAAGTGCAAAGGGAAAATATAATATTCAATTACATAGAAATAGTTTGTTAGCTAGTAAAAGTACTGTAGACTATGGAGAAGGTGAAAAAGAAGGCAGAATGTATGGTTATACATTTGCTGTACAACTATATAATGAAAATGAATCAAAAGGCTTAAAAGGAATTGAATATCCAAAAGGAGAAATAAGTTTTGATATAAATTTAAAATTAGAAAGAAGCAAATTTGGAAGTATAGAATTAGAAGATATAACAAATGAGTGTACACCAGTATTATATCAATATGGAGTACATGATTGGGATACAGCTTATGGAAATATTCCAAATAGAAAATTTTTAAATGATAGTAATTGTTATATTTATGATAGTAATATGCCATTAGGAAAATTTAAAGATGCTAATTATTCTACATATAATTCTGGAGATATTAGTATAGTGCAAGAAAGTAGAAATTTAAAAATAAAAATAAATAATTATAAAATTAATGGTATATTTCCACATTATAATAGTGCATGGATTGGAGCAATAACAGAAAGAGATAGAAGTAAAATATATACTGAAAATATAGGTACATTTAGTATAGGATATATGCAGTTATTTGTACTAGACAATGAAGCAAGTACAATAAAAGACAGAAATTATTATTTAACAGTTTCAGATAACAATATTAATATGACTTCTATTACTAATGAAAAGATAACTAGTCAAATGAAAAATTCAGATGACAGCCAGAAGGTACAACATATATTATATAATCCAGGTTCATACGCTCATAGTATTCTTGTGTTTAACCAAAGTGGAAACCTTGCATCAACAACATATTCAGGAGGAGACTGTACTGCAACTTTAGGAGAAACTTGCAAAATTATGACTAAATTTCGAATTGGATTAACTAATGATTATGATATATATACAGCTAATAGGTTTATAAAATTTGATGGTGAAGGTTTTGAACCAGCGTATTATTCAGATGGAAGTAAGTACAGAATAGAGAATATGAAAGGAAATCCAACTTTTAGATTATGGTATGCAACAAAAAAAGATGGAACTAATTGGGAAAATCAACAAGAAATGAATAATGGAAATATAGAAGATATGGATATATATGACAATATAGAAGACATACCTAAAGATAAAATTTGTATAGGTGCATATGTAGAAACAATTTCTGGATATATATCTAGATTTACAGGTGATAATAATTGTTTAAGTATAAAATTAAAAATAAAAGATAGTGCTAATATAGGAAAAACTTATGGAATAACACAAAGAACCCAAGTATGGATAGATAAGTTAGACAGAAATAAATATTCTGTATTACATCCAGAAAATAAATATCCAAAGTCTACATGGGATTCCGGAAATAAACAATATATAAAAACAGAATATGATGAAAATGGCAATATAGTTCCAGGAACGCATAGTGGTGGAGATAATTATGGAAATACAGTGCTAGTTACAGGAGCAAATCTACATGGAAATATACAAGCAATAGAAAATAATAAAGAAAAAGTAAATTATGATCTAGGTAAAAACGAAAATGTAGCAACATATAAAGTTCAACCAGTAATAGATAGAAATGCTAATATAAGTACACAAATAGAAAATGTAACATTAAAAGCTGAAGTTACATTACCACAAGGATTAACATATGTAAGTGGAAGTAGTAAAAGAGGAGAAATAGCATATAGTGAACCTAATATTGAAAAAAATACAGATGGTAGCTCTAAATTAACATGGTATATATATAATTGTAAATCTGGAGAAAAAATAGAACCTATAATGTTTGAAGCAAATATAGATAACGAAACACAAAATGGAGTGCAATATACAACGAAATTTATAATTTCGGAGGTTATAGGCGAAGATGGAATAAGTAAAATTGGCAATAGCATAATAAAAAATAGAACCTCAAGTGAAACAATAAATATAATAAACTTAGCGAGTCACAGATTGTATAAAGAAACAGAAAAACCAATCGTAGAAAAAGGGGAAAATATTGAATATAATATTTCATACAAAAATAATACGGAAGAGGTAGTAAATGAATTTCAATTGCTAGATATATTGCCATATAATGGAGATGGAAGAGGAACTAAATACAATGGAATGTATGTCTTAGAAAATATAGAACTTACAGGGCAAACAGGATTAAAAATATATACTACAACAGATGAGGCTGTAAAAAATATAACAGCAAAAGATGAAAACATAGGAAAAAGTCCAATGTGGAAAGAAGTAACAGCGGGACATATAGGAGAAGAAGTAAAAGCAATTGCAGTAAAAGGACCTGTAAATGGGAAAAACAATGTAGATATTAAATTAACTTTAAAACCACAAGGAAATGCAAGTAAAGATGTATACATAAATAATGTAACAGCACAAACAAATAAAGCTTCAGATGTAATGACATCAACCAACATAAAAGTGCAGGTAGTAAGTAGAGCAATAAAAGGAAAAGTATGGGAAGATAGTAACAGAAATGGTGTAATAGATTCTACCGAGAAATATTTGGAAGGGACGACAGTAAAATTATTAAACAATACTAATATAGAGATTGCAAGAACTACAAGTAATGCACAAGGAGAATATGAATTTACAGATTTAGCAAAAGGAACATACAAAGTAGAAGTAGAAATAGATAATTTACATGAATTAACAGAAAAAGAAATAGGAACAAATAGAGAAATAAATAGTAAATTTAATCAATCAAGTAGGCAGACAGATGAGATAACAAAACTAAACACAATAAGTTCACCAGAAATAATAGAAGAAAATGTAAATGCAGGAATAAGAAAATTACAATACAATATAACAACAAAAGTAGAAGGAATAGGTGGAAATATTTCAGGAGA
>USAE01000087.1 GCA_900552655.1 uncultured Clostridium sp. | reverse complement strand
TCTCCTGAAATATTTCCACCTATTCCTTCTACTTTTGTTGTTATATTGTATTGTATCTTTCTTATTCCTGCATTTACATTTTCTTCTATTATATCCGGTGAACTTATTGTATTTAGCTTTGTTATCTCATCTGTTTGCTTACTTAATTGATTAAATTTACTGTTTATCTCTTTATTTGTTCCTACTTCTTTTTCTGTTAATTCATGTAAATTATCTATTTCTACTTCTACTTTATATGTTCCTTTTGCTAAGTTTGCAAATTCATACTCTCCTTGTTCATTCGTCGTTGTCCTAGTCATTTCCGAATTATTATAATTATTTAATAATTTAACAGTTGTCCCTTCTAAATATTTCTCGCTAGAATCTATTACACCATTTCTATTACTATCTTCCCATATTTTTCCTTTTATAGCTCTACTTACTACTTGTACTTTTATATTGGTTGATGTCATTACTTCAGAAATTTTATTTGTTTGTGCTGTTACATTATTTATGTATATATCTTTACTTGTATTTCCTTGTGGTTTTAATGTTAATTTAATATCTACATTATTCTTTCCATTTACAGCTCCTTTTACTGCAATTGCTTTTACCTCTTCCCCTATATAGCCTGCTGTTACTTCTTTCCACATTGGGCTTTTTCCTATATTTTCATCTTTTGCTGTTATATTTTTTACAACCTCATCTGTTGTAGTATATATTTTTAATCCTGTTTGCCCTGTAAGTTCTATATTTTCTAAGACATACATTCCATTGTATTTAGTTCCTCTTCCATCTCCATTATATGGTAATATATCTAATAACTGAAATTCATTTATCACTTCTTCTGTATTATTTTTGTATGAAATACTATATTCTACATTTTCTCCTTTTTCTATTATTGGATTTTCTGTTTCTTTATACAATCTGTGGCTCGCTAAATTAGTTATTTGAATTGTATCTGAATCAGTTCTTGTATTAATTGATGATGTTCCTATTTTATCTGCAGATACCAATACTGAAGCCTTATATTGTATACCATTCGAAGTTTCTGCGTCTATTTTAGCTTGATATGTAATTTTTTCTATATCATTTCCAACTGTACAGCCATATATATACCATGTTAATTTTTGCATTCCGCCCGATAATGTCTCTACAATTGGTTCGTTATCACTACTACTTCCTGGTATATATTTTAGTCCCACTGGTAATGTTTCTTCTAACGTAATTGTAATATTATTCATTGGAATTCCTATAGTAAGTACTGTTTGTAGTCTTGGTTTTATTCCAAATGTTACTATATCTTCATTTCTCCCTATATCATAATTTATTTTTTCATTTCCTGTCGTTGTCCTATCTTCTATACTATGTAGTACAGATAATTTTCCACCTACGATTAACAGCGACTGACCATATTGATAAGAACCGTTATGAGTACCTGCAATTATATTTCCATTCTCATCATAAGCTGTCTTAATATAATTTAAATTAAATGATACATCTGGAAGTGGAAACTTAGCATTTGGATTTTCTTTTGTTTGAGTTGTTCTATCTAATTTTTGGTCTTTTTTATATAACTTCGAACTAGTCACAAACTGATACACTGTTCCAATCTTTCCACTACTAGTAGTTTCTAAGGCAATAGAAACTTGATAGCCTGTTCCTGCTTTTGCAATTCCACTAATTGATTCAAACAACACACCTACGCAACAAGCTTTATCTCCTAACTGTCTTTTTAGTTCTTCCTCTGTTTTAAAAAATATCAGTTCATCTTCTGTTGTACTTTTCATTTCCGAGTCGGATATCCAATTATTTCCGTCTTTTTTTGCTGCATATAGCATTTTAAATTTCATATCACTATGTCCAAAATTATTTGTTGAACTTCCACTATAATTATATGTTTTTCCATTTATTTGTGTTATTTTAAACACTTCTCCATCAAATTTTAATAATGAATTTGCATCATATATATCATCTTTTGCATCGTTATTACTATCACTAGTAATATCAAATCTATATACAAATTTTTGTCCAATCTCCGACTTTGCATCTCCTTGAAAAAAATGGCTATACAATTCTTCTCTGCCAGTAAAATCTGTATGTAACCAATGGTATGTACCATATCCTCCTTGTTTGAATATTACATGTTGTATTCTACTAGAATCATCTGTTTTAATTGTTTGATTTTCTAGTTTTGTTCCAGCATTACTATAAGCTTCCATATTTGCATCTGTTACTGTTAAATAATAATTATATCCTCTCTCACTACTTTCTTCTGTATATGGTACTAAAATTTGAAAATATACTGTTGAAAAGCATCCTATATCTTCAGTATATCTAATATTTGTTACGCTACCATCTTTTCCTGCAAACTCTGTAGGAAATTCTCCATTAAATTTATAATCACTTAAAACTGAACCTATTGTAGCTCCACTTTGATTCATCTTCACTATTCCAGAATCATAGCAAGCTGTTGTTTTTCCTCCTGAAGCAGCTGGTATTCTCCAATCATGTGCTGCATGTCTTGATACTGCCATATTTCTATTTGGAATAAATCCGTTAACATTGGTAGAATACGGATCATATGTATTCATTTTATAATTATATAAGATTGGTGTAGATGAATCTGTAATATCAGTCACATCATTTGGATTGTCTATACTTATCTTTTCTAATTTTAAATTTATATCTAATTTGATATCTCCATCTGGATATTCTATTCCCTTTAATCCTTTATTTGTACCTCCATTGTTATATAATTGATATGTTAGTGAATATCCATATAGTCTACCTTTTTGTGAATTTCCGTTTTCATTTAGAGTTATTTCTTTTGCTAATTCTATATTTCTTAACAGTTCAACATTGTATCTTGGTACAGCACTTACAATGGCTTCTTGTATATTGTTTATTATATATTTATCATTATTTTCGTTTCCTTCTAACCAAAATTTAAATTCTGGTTTTATATTTGTTTTGTTCTGCGCTCCTTCTACTTTTAATATAAGTACTAATGTTTGCTTTCCTGGTATAGTATACTCTTTATTTGTCATAACATATTTTCCTGTTAATACTCGTCCATCATTGCTTATCTTCCCTGTACCTTCAAGCCATCCCATAGATTCTAAATCCCAAGTTACAACATTCGCGCAATTCTCTGGTAATACTGCTTCTACATTTATAACTCCACCTTTTAAACTTGTATCTGTAATACCTTTTTTTAATGACATTGTTAAATCCACAGTATATGTAATTTGATCAAAAGATCTTACTATATTATTATCTTCCGAACTGTCATTCCCTGGTTCATCATTACTATCCCAAGGTCCTGTTCCTGTCTTTGTTTGAATAATTTGTGCTGAAGAAATATATGCTTTATCTCCATTTATTATTCCTCCTGCATTAAAT
>USAE01000086.1 GCA_900552655.1 uncultured Clostridium sp. | reverse complement strand
CGTAAAATCTACCGATAATTTTCTCTAACAAAAAGAGCGACTTTAATTTAAAAATTAAAGTCGCTCTTTTTATTATTTATTTGGTACTTTTTTATTTGGACTTACAAACATCATGATAAACATAATTATTAACGTCAACATAATAGCTGTTGATTGAGCATTTAAAATCCAAATGCCTTTATTACCATTAAATAAATCTAATCCTACAGTAACTATAATCCCCACTATTGTAGAAATTATAGCAGCTGAAGCACTACTGCGTTTTGTAAATAAACCGAATAATAATGGTGCTGTAATGGATACAGACATCAAGGAATAGAAAATAGATAATGCTGAAATTACATTTGGTAACACAATCGCAAGACCAATACCGATAATACCTGCCATTACAGTTACAAATCTACTGCCTTTGATTAAACTTTCATCGGAAACATTAGGATTGATAAAAGATTTATATAAATCCTTTGTAAAAGATGTTGTTATCATATATAAAACTGCATCTGCTGCACTGATTTCCGCCGAGAAAATAGCTGCTAAAGCTAAAGCTGAAGCCCAAAATGGCATACATTCTTTCATTACATAAGGAAGTGCTAAATCCTGCTGTGGTAAATCTGGGGCAATAGCATAATGGCAGGGGCTGTGGAAAATCGGGGGAAATAGCATAACCTGCCATACCTAAAGTAACAGGAATGATAGAAAATAATAACATGACTAAACCACAAGCAAATGTACTAATGCGTACTGTATTTTTATCTCTTGCACTATACACTTTACCGATAAGCGCTGGAGATAAAAAAAATGATGGCATTAACATCAAGAAAAAGCCCATAATTACAGTATTACCTAAGCCATCAAAACTAAAATAAGCTGTTGATTTTGCTACATCAGCCATATTAGCCACTACTTTTGCCTGCAAGCCATCAAGACCACCGACAAAAGATAATACAAGTGGCACGGCTACGATAAAACCGACTAATTTTACTCCAGCTTCAATTAAATTTGCGTAAACAGCTGATAAAAATCCACCTGCACAAAAATATAAAACAACTACAACTGAAGCGATTAAAACACCTGTAGTTTTATCAATCTCTGCTACTACAGATAATATCCAAGCAATACCCATCAATTGACCAGCAAAAATAGCTAAAGTGCCAATCGCCATCATCAATGATATAAGACCTCTAAAATAACGATTATAGCGATATTCTAAATAATCACCTAAAGTATAAAAACCACGATTTTTGGCTATTTCCCAAATTTTAGGGCCAATGACAAATGCCAAAATAAATGTACCTACAGCTGAAGCGATAATCCACCATGCAGCAGAGATACCTGAAGTAAAGCCCATACCTGCTACGCCAACGGTTGAGCCTGCACCGATATTTGGTGCTACCAAAGTGATGAATAATAAAAATGGTGCCATTTTACGTCCACCAACAAAGAAATCATCTGCTCCTTTTACTTTTCGTGATATTATCACACCAACAGCGATTAATAACACAGCATAAAGGGCAATTACCATAAGATACCAGTTCATTATAAGCCGTTGCCAAAAATCTATAAAAATATAAAAATTTGTTTATTTCCTTCTTCATTGAATCCGATTTTGCCGTAGCTACTTTCGTTTGATATGATTCTCCAAAGGCTTAAATTCGGATACAACGAATCCTACATATTAGCATTTTCTTGCTTGTGAAACTATGCTAATTTATACATAGATAAATTTAGTGAAGCATTTAAGTCTCTATCAATTACTGCTCCACAATGTGGACATCTATAAACTCTATCTTTTAGTTTTAAATCTTTCTTTATAAATCCACACTTGCTACAAGTTTTTGATGATGGATAAAATCTATCTGCTACTACTAATTCAATTCCATTTAATTCAGATTTATATGTTATATACTGTCTAAACTTATGGAAACATTGTTTTTTTACTGAATCAGATAAATGTTTATTTTTCATCATTCCAGAAACATTCAAATCTTCTATTACAATTCTATATGGTTTGGTTTTCACTATACTTGTTGTAACTTGATGAATATAATTGTTTCTAATATTAGCTAATTTTCTATATATTAGTTTTGTTGTATTCTCTAATTTTTTTATATTTTTAGTTTTGATAAATTGGCAACGTTCACCTCCTTCTTTTTTGATTTTATTTATTTCATATTTTCTACTTATTTGTCTTTGCTTTTGTTTTAATCTTTTTTCTAATTTTTTTACTTTTTTAGTCTTATTAATGTTTTTAAATATTTTTCCATCGGAACAAATAGCCAACTCTTTCAATCCTAAATCTATACCTAATGAAATATTTGTTAATTCTTCTTGTTTTTTATCTACCTCTATTCCAACAGATAGATACCAATATTTATTATCATAAGTTATTCTAGGATTATTATATTTAACATTAATTGGTATTTGTTCATTTATTTTTATCCAACCTACTTTTTCAATTAAAACTTTTTTCTCTTTAACTTTTAATTTAATCGGGTCGTTATAAAAACTAGGTTTACTTTTTTTCCTACTTTTAAATTTGGGTTTGTTAGCTAAGCTTTTAAAAAATCTTTTATAAGCCTTACAAGCATCTTTTACAGATTGTTTAGTGATATTATTTGATACTTCACTTAACCAAGTTAATTCAGATTTTTTAAGTTGAGTTAATTCTTTTCTGATAACTCCGTCGTTAATAAATTTACCACCATTTTTATAATTTTCTTCCTGTTTTGCGAGAGTATAATTATAGATGAATCTAGCAGTTCCTACAGATTGCCACAGTTTTTGTTCTTGCTCTTTTGTTGGATAAATTCTAACTTTTTTCGCAAGTATCATCTTCTATTAACTCCTTAATCATTTTTTTAGCTTTATTAGCTCTTTTTCCTTGAAGTCTACAACTAAATACAGTAACTATTTGAATTAAATCTTCTACTAACTCTTGTTCTTCAGTTCTCTCTGTATTATCAATAATTTCAATTGTTGTTCCATATTTTTCACAAAGATTTTCTATCAATTCATATCCAAATCTAATTAATCTATCTTTATAAAGAATTACTACTTTCTCAATCTCTGAATTAGTAATCATATCAATTAATTGATTCAGTCCTTTTTTATTATAGTTAATTCCGCTTCCAATATCCGTTATTATCTCAAATTGATAACCTTTTGCAATCATATATGTCCTTACATTTTCAATTTGCCTTTCAAGGTCATCTTTTTGCTTAGTTGAACTAACTCTGCAATAACCAACAATTTTTTTATTTATTTTAGTTTTTATCTTCAAACCTAAAAAATTATTAAGTTGTTCTTGAGAATAATATCTTGTACCACCAGTAGTTACATAAGCAGGTTTAAAAGTATTATTTTTATCCCAATTTCTAAGAGTTTGAATTGTTTTCCCTATTTTGTCTGCAAATTCTCCTATTGAGTAATATTTCATATTATCACCTCAATAGTGTCATATCATAATCTTTAAATAATTTATAGATTTTGATATAAAAT
>USAE01000085.1 GCA_900552655.1 uncultured Clostridium sp. | reverse complement strand
TAGCTAGAAGCTTTTAGAACCCCACGTAAAACGCGGGGTTTTCATTATACAACAATAAAGGCACAAGCACTTAAAGCCTGTGCCTTCTATAGACACAAGCTTAACTGTGATGATGATTTAATCCTTTATTGTTTAATATATTTCTCATAAAAAGTTCTCCTTTTTTTATTGCTTATTACAATACTACCTTTTTTTTATTTTGTCAATACTTTTCAGTAATTTTAATTTTTGAACTTTAGGTACGTTCTTTAAAGTTCACTAAAAACTATTCTAAATATTATTCTTCTAAGTTATCATTATAGAATTTATTTCTACAATATTTTTTTGCAAGTCCTCCCTTGCTTGTTTCTTTATAATGGCTACCTAAATCTTTCCCTGTCTCATACATTGTTTCTATTACTAGGTCAAATGATATTTTACTGTCTTTATATAAAAATGATGCCATATTAGCTGAATCTATTGCTCTTACTGCTGCTACTGCATTTCTTTCTATACATGGTATTTGTACATATCCATAAATAGGATCACAAGTTAAGCCTAAATGGTGTTCCATAGCTATTTCTGCTGCACATTCTATTATGTTTATATTATACCCTTTTATATGTGCATATGCAGCTGCCGCCATGGAACAAGCTGTTCCTATCTCTGCTTGACATCCACATTCAGCTCCACTAATTGAAGCATTTTCCTTTACTAGATTTCCTATTAATCCAGCCACAGCTAATCCTTCTATTATACTTTTTTCACTTATATTTTCTTGCTTATATAAATAGTATAACACTGCTGGTAAAACTCCAGAAGCTCCACATGTTGGCGCTGTTACTATTATTTCACCAGAGGCATTTTGCTCACTTGTAGCATACGCATATGCTGTTAACAATCTTATTCTTTTTAATTCAGAAGTTTCTTTTGTTACTGTATTATATAAGCTTTTTGCTTTTTTAGATATTTTAAGTTTTCCTGGTATAATTCCTTCTTTTTCTAATCCTTCTTCTAATGTTTTTTTCATGGTTTTCCATACAATGTTTAAATATTCTATTATTTCTTTTCCTTCTTGCATAATTACATATTCTAATAAGGAAATTTCTTTTTTTATACAATATTTTTTTATTTCTGTAAACGTTGTAAGTTTATATATATTTTTTTCCTCTTTAAGTAATTCGCCTCCTATTTGAATACTTCCTCCACCTACTGAATATGCAGTAAACCTTCCTAGTTCTTCGTTGTTTTTATATGCTATTAAATCCATTGTATTAGGATGTTTTAACTCTTTTACATCTTTATTAAAAATTATTTCTACATTCTTTTTTTCTAATGCTTTTAATATTATTTTATCTGTTAAATGTCCTTTTCCTGTATATGCTAATGACCCATATAATATAATTTTATATAAATCTGCTTCTGGATATTTATCTTTTAACAATAATGCTGCTTTCTTTGGTCCCATTGTATGTGAACTAGATGGACCATTTCCTATTTTATATAATTCTTTTAATGATTTCATTTTTTTCTCTCCTCCTAATAAGTATACCATACATATTCTAAATTTTACAAATCTCTTAAAATTTCTGATTTTCTACAGTTGTACTCAAATAAAAACATTGGAATATTAATCTATCTTTTACATAAATGTTACATTTTTATAACATTTCTTATTTTTTGAATAAAATCTTGCAATAAAAAGTATAATATTATATAATACCAATATAGTAATTTATATTCCTCTTTAGCTCAGTTGGTAGAGCGCTCGGCTGTTAACCGATAGGTCGTTGGTTCGAGTCCAACAAGAGGAGCCATACAGGAACTATTTTTTAATAGTATAATTGGTCAAATAGATATTTATCTGAAATACAGGTAAATGTCTATTTTTTTTATAAAATATTATAAGTAAGTTTGGAGGTTATAAATGCAAATAGAAAATATAATATCAGAAAAGGACTGTTTACAGTTAGAAGTTGCTATTTTAGAGCCAAAAGAAAAACCAAAAGGTATAGTGCAAATATCACATGGAATGTCAGAACATAAAGAAAGATATTATGAATTTATGAAATATTTATCTGAAAATGGTTATATATGTGTAATACATGATCATAGAGGACATGGGGCTAGCGTGAAAAACAAAAGGGATTTAGGATATTTTTATACAGAAGATATTAATTATATTATAGATGATTTATATCAAATAACTAAATATATAAAAAATAAATATCCAGACTTAAAGATAAATTTATTTGCACATAGTATGGGAACATTAGTTGCAAGAGGATATTTAAAAAAATATGATGATAAAATAAATAAAATGATTCTGAGTGGTCCGCCAACAGAAAATTCAATGGCACTTCTAGGATTGATGATAGCAAAATTTTTAAATATATTTTACAAGAAAAATGTACCGAATAAATTATTAAATAATTTAACATTTGGAAATTATAGTAAAGACGTGAATAAGAAGAATGAATGGATATGCTTAAATGAAGATATTGTAGAAGCATATAATAAAGACGAACTATGTGGATATATATTTACGACTAATGGATTTATTAATTTGTATAAACTAATGATAAATGCGTTTAAAAAAAACAATTGGAATATGAAAAATAAAAATTTACCTATTTATATAATTGCAGGTAGGAATGATAAAGTTATTCAAAATGAAGAAAAATTTACTAAATTAAGTAAATTTATTACTGAGAGAGGATATAAAAATGTTCAGTCAAAATTGTATAATGATATGAAACATGAAATTTTAAATGAGAAAAATAATAAAATAGTGTATAAGGATATTTTGGATTTTATAGAAAATGAACAGTAAAAATATAAATGTTGCATATGATTATGAAATTTGCTAAAATATTAAACATAATAATAAATGGAGGTATATTAATAGTGAAAGAAGAATTCTTAATGTTGTTAAAATCTATAAATAGAGAAGGAATGGACGAACTAATAAATTTTATTGAAAGATCAGATTTTTTTAAAGCTCCAGCTAGTACTAGATTTCATGGTAGTTATGAAGGGGGACTTTTAGAGCATAGCTTAAATGTCTACAAAATATTATCAGAAAAAGTAAAAAATTGCCCTATAGAATTGAATGTTTCACAAGATAGTATAATAATAATGTCATTATTACATGATATATGTAAAGCTAATTTTTATAAAGTAGATTATAGAAATGCTAAGAATGATTTAGGTGTATGGGAAAAAGTACCTTATTATACTATAGATGATACAATTCCATATGGTCATGGCGAAAAATCAGTTATGATGATTAGTGAATATATAAAATTGACAGTGGAAGAGAAATATGCAATTAGATGGCATATGGGATTTACAGAACCAAAAGAAATGTATTCAACAATTGGCCAAGCATATAAAAAATATCCAATTGCATTATTACTTCATGAAGCAGATTTAGAAACTACATATTTTTATGACGTTTAAATAAAAAAAGATTGTACTAAAACAAAGTACAGTCTTTTTTATATACCAAACTAAGTTGGGAAATTTTTGATTAGTACAAAAAATTTAAT
>USAE01000084.1 GCA_900552655.1 uncultured Clostridium sp. | reverse complement strand
ATATACTTATGAAAAATGTTTTTAGAAATAAAAAAATATTAAAAGTTATTATAATTTTAATTGTACTATCTTATTTTATTTATATTATTGTAAAACAACAAACAACATTAAATTCTTATAAATCAGAACAAGATTATGTTTCTGAACAAATTCAAGAACAACAAGAATATAAAAATGAATTAGCAGACATGAAAGCAAACATAAATTCAGATGAATATATAGAACAAATCGCAAGAGATAAATTAGATATGTATTTACCTAATGAAAGAGTATATGTTGATGCTAATAAATAAATTTTAAAATATATTAACTATGGAAATCTAAAGATTTATATATTATATATCTGTTATTAACTCTAACATTTCTTATCTTTTTTAATAACAGATATACAATTCTTTTTTTATCCGTTTATTTTTTCTATTTCTTTTTATTCTAGATATTATTTCTCATGCAATTACAATTAAATATAGGAGGGATTTTATGAACTTAGAAGATTTTAGTCTAAGTGAATTAAGAGAGCTTGCAAAAAACAAAGATATTAAAGGATATTCAAAATACAAAAAAAGTGAATTAATTGACTTATTAAATGAAAATAGCGAAAATAATATAACTGAAAAGAAAAACAAAAATGAAAATATAATGCAAGAAAACAATACATCATTTAAAATTACAAATAGTGATGATAAAATAGCAGAAGGAATATTAGAGGTATTACCAGATGGATATGGCTTTTTAAGAGGGGACAATTATCTTTCTACACCAGATGATGTATATATATCTCCAATTCAAATTAGAAGATTTAGATTAGATACAGGAGACTATATAAAAGGAATTTCGAGAATGGCAAAAGAAGGAGAAAGATTTCCATCTTTAATATTTGTAGGAGAAGTAAATGGGGAATCTCCAGAGAAATCTTATAGAAGAAAGAAATTCGATGACTTAACACCTATTTATCCAACTGAAAGAATTAAATTAGAAACAGATCCTAAAGAATATGCAATGAGGATGATAGACTTAATAAGCCCTATAGGAAAAGGTCAAAGAGGAATGATTGTTGCACCACCTAAAGTTGGAAAAACAACATTAATTAAGAAATTTGCAAACAGTATTACTAAAAACAATCCTGAAATAGAGTTAATAGTTTTATTAATAGATGAAAGACCTGAAGAAGTTACAGACATGAAACGTTCTATAAACGGTGAAGTAATTTATTCTACATTTGATGAATTACCAGAGCATCATGTTAAAGTTGCAGAAATGGTTATAGAAAGATCAAAAAGACTTGTAGAACAAGGAAAAGATGTTGTTATATTACTAGACAGTATAACAAGACTTGCTAGAGCATACAATTTAGTTATTCCTTCTTCTGGAAGAACTTTATCTGGAGGTCTTGACCCAAATGCCTTACACAAACCAAAGAAATTCTTTGGTGCAGCAAGAAATATAGAAAATGGTGGTAGTTTAACAATTCTTGCATCTGCTTTAATAGAAACAGGAAGTAGAATGGATGAAGTAATATTCGAAGAATTTAAAGGTACAGGTAATATGGAAGTACATCTAGATAGAAAATTATCTGAAAAACGTATTTTCCCTGCAATAGACATTAATAAATCTGGAACAAGAAGAGAAGATTTATTGCTTAATCCTAAAGAAATGGAAACAGTATATGCATTGCGTAAAGCATTAAATAATTTGCCAGTAGCAGATGTAACAGAGAACATTATTTCGCAAATGGTTGCTACAAAAAATAATATAGAATTTTTAGATAAAATAGATTTATATTTAAGAAGATTTAAATAGTAAATAAAGCCGGGATTTAAAGGAACGTTCAAAAATCCCGGCTTTATTGTTCTTATAACACAAAAAAATCCCCTATTATATAATAAAAATAGGGGATTTTTACATATAGCTTTAAATTACTAAGTAGCATAACTACTATAAATTAGGTTAATGCTTGTATTAATTAGAATTCGCAATTATTTGGAGTTCTTGGGAAAGGAATAACATCACGTATATTTTGCATACCTGTCAAATACATAATTGCTCTTTCAAAACCAAGGCCAAAACCAGCATGTTTACAGCTTCCATATTTTCTTAAATCTAAATACCAACTATAATTTTCTATAGGCATATCTAATTCTTTTATTCTGTCAAGAAGTTTGTTATAATCATCTTCTCTTTGGCTTCCACCAATTATTTCGCCAATTCCTGGAGCTAATAAGTCAGCTGCTGCAACTGTTTTTCCATCATCATTTAACTTCATATAAAATGCTTTAATTTCTTTAGGGTAATCTGTTACAAATACAGGTTTTCCAAATATTTTTTCGCATAAATATCTTTCATGTTCTGTTTGTAGGTCAACACCGCAGCTAACTTTATATTCGAATTCATTATTATGTTTTTCTAATTCTGCAACTGCATCTGTATAGCTAATTCTAGCAAATTCAGAATTAATAACATTATTTAATCTGTCTAATAAGCCCTTATCTACAAAGTTATTAAAGAACTGCATTTCTTCTGGATAATTGTCTAAAACATATTTAAATATATATTTAATCATTTCTTCTGCTAAGTCCATATCATCTTTTAAATCTGCAAAACATATTTCTGGTTCAACCATCCAAAATTCTGCAGCATGTTTAACTGTATTAGAATTTTCAGCACGAAATGTTGGACCAAATGTATACACATTACAAAAAGCTTCTGCGAATGTTTCAGCATTTAATTGCCCACTAACTGTTAAGTGTGAAGGTTTTCCAAAGAAGTCTTGTGCAAAATCTACATTTCCTTTATCATCCTTAGGAATATTATTTAGATCAAATGAATTTACATTAAACATTTCACCAGCACCTTCAGCATCACTTGCAGTAATAAGAGGAGTATTTACATATACAAAGCCTTTTTCTTGAAAGAATTTGTGAATAGCGTATGCTAGTGCACTTCTAACTCTAAATACTGCATTAAATGTATTGCTTCTTGGACGTAAATGAGCAATAGTCCTTAAATATTCAAATGTATGTCTTTTCTTTTGAAGTGGATAAGTAGAATCTGACAAACATTCTATTTCTATTGATGTAGCTTGTATTTCGAAGGGTTGCTTTGCATTTTCTGTTAAAATAAATTTACCTTCTACTTTTATTGTAGAGCTTATAGTAAGTTTACAAATATCAGCGAAATTAGATAATGTATCATTAAATACAATTTGTACATTTTTAAAGAATGTACCATCATTTAGCTCAATAAAACCAAAAGTTTTAGAATCTCTAATTGTACGAACCCAACCTTCTATACATACGTTTTTATCTGCATAGTTTTTTGAATTTTTATATAAAATGAAAGATAATGAACAGTTAATGAGTAATATGGAAGAAGTAATTTATAAATGTTGTGATATTAAAAGACAAGTTGTGGAAAGAGATGAAAAAGATAAAGGAGAAAGAATGCTTTTAAATTTTGGGCATACATTAGGACATTCAATAGAACAATATTATAATTATGAAAAATATACTCATGGTGAAGCTGTTGCAATTGGAATGTATATGATAACTAAAATAAGTGAAGAAAAGGGATTAACTAAAAAGGAAACAGCTGAAAAAATAAAAGATATATTGATTAAATATAATCTTCCTTATGAAGTAAATGTTAATTTAAAAGAATTATTAGAAGCAATTAATTTAGATAAAAAGAAAATGGGAAATGACTTAAATATTATTGTATTAAAAGAAATAGGAAATTCAGAAATATATAAAACA
>USAE01000083.1 GCA_900552655.1 uncultured Clostridium sp. | reverse complement strand
CACAAATATTTAAACAAACTTGGCGCTGATGCGATCCGTTCACAAGTTGATCAATGTAATGCCACGATCGCCAACATAACAGGTATCACCCCAACTTTATTCCGCCTTCCAGGAGGATTAAAAAACAACACAGTACTCGCCAATGTCAATATGCCGATCATTCTCTGGAATATTGATACCAATGACTGGAAATATCGTAATGCCCAAAAGACCATTGACGCTGTCATGGGTAAAGTCAAGGATGGAGATATTGTCCTCATGCATGAACTCTATTCTTCCACAGCAGATGCTGTAGAATATATGGTTCCAAAGTTAGTAGAACAGGGCTATCAGCTTGTAACAGTCAGCGAACTGATACAGTACAAAGGAATTCAGGTAAAGCCAAATACTATCTATAATAGTTTTAAATAATGTTAAAACAGGGCAGAAGACCAACCAACGGTTTCTGCCCTATTCCTTTATTTCTTTTCTTATTTTATATATTAATTTTTGAGATGTTTCTGGTTCTTGCAAATTATATTTAATATATTGCTTTATCTCTATTAAGTCTTGTTTAGCTTCTTTTGAATATTCTATATTGTATTTATCCACAAACAATCCTTCTTTCTATATTTTATCTAATTCTTCATATACTTCTTTTTCAGAATATCTTTCCCCTTTTTCTAAAGAACTGATACCTTTTTCTAATTCCTTATATAGCATATATTTATTTGTTAAAAGCTCATATAATTCAATGCTCATTACTGCTAAATCTCCCGTACCATTTTTCGTAATATATACTGGACTTTTAGTTTGATGACAGATTGTAGAAATTTCATTATAATTATTTCTTAAATCAGAACTTGGTCTTATAATTGGCATAATAAACACCTCCACTAATAGTATATCAATATTTTATCAAAATATTGATATACAGTCAACGATTTTAATTAATTCTAAACAAAAAAATCAGTCTTTCGACTGATTTTACTTGGTAGCGAAGATGTGATTCGAACACATGACCCTTCGGGTATGAACCGAATGCTCTAGCCAACTGAGCTACTTCGCCATTTGTTATAACAGATATTATTATAATAGCATACTTGTTTTTTGTCAATAGTAAATATGAAAAAATATTTAAACCTATACAATTATGGACTTTTTACTACAGATATGATAACATAGCAAGAAGATTAAGTGAACATTAGGGACGCTTTTTAAAGTTCATTGTTTTAACATAAAAGTTGAACTTTAATCCCCATCTCAAGTGTTCACAAGAAGGAGAAAAAGATGTCAGATTTTGTACATTTACATATACATAGTGAGTTTAGCTTACTAGATGGAGCAAATAGAATAAAAGATTTACCAGTAAGAGCAAAAGAACTTGGAATGAAGGCAATGGCAATTACAGACCATGGGGTTATGTATGGCGTTATTGACTTTTATAAAGCATGTAAAAAAGAAGGTATTAAGCCAATTATAGGAGCAGAGGTGTATGTAGCTTCAAGAACAAGATTTGATAAAGAACCGCAAGATAAGAGGTATTACCATTTAATATTACTTGCAAAAAATAATAAAGGATATCAAAACTTAAGTAAATTAGTATCATTAGGATTTACAGAAGGATACTATTATAAGCCACGTATAGATTTAGAAATATTAGAAAAATATCATGAAGGAATAATTTGTTTAAGCGCATGTTTAGCTGGTGCAGTAAGCCAAGCAATTTTAAATGGAGACATAGAGAAGGCTGAAGAAGTTGCAAAATGGCACAAAAATGTTTTTGGAGAAGATTACTATTTAGAAATTCAAAACAATGGCGTAAAAGAGCAAGTTATGGTTAATCAAAAGATAATACAAATAGCTAGAAGATTAGATATACCAATTGTTGCAACAAATGACGCCCATTATTTAAAAAAAGAAGATGCATATAATCACGAAGTTTTGCTTTGCATACAGACAGGAAAAAGGATTACAGATGAAGACAGAATGAGATTTGAAACAGACGAGTTATATGTAAAATCTCCAGAAGAAATGAGCGAATATTTTAAAAATTTTCCAGATGCAATCGAAAACACTGTAAAAATAGCAGAAAAATGTAATGTAGAGTTTGAATTTGGACATACTATACTTCCAAATTATGATGTGCCAGAAGAATTTAATACACATTATGATTATTTTAAAAAATTATGCTATGATGGAATAAAGGCAAGATATGGAGATAATCCATCGCAAGAAATATTAGATAGAGCAGAATATGAACTTAAGATTATTTCGCAAATGGGTTATGTTGATTACTACTTAATAGTTTGGGATTATATTAATTATGCAAAATCTGTAGGAATACCAGTGGGACCTGGGCGTGGTTCTGGTGCGGGTTCTATTTTAGCATATGCCATAGGAATAACAGATATAGACCCTATGAAGTATAGTTTGCTGTTTGAAAGATTTTTAAATCCAGAAAGAATTAGTATGCCAGATTTTGACGTCGACTTTTGTTATGAAAGAAGAGGAGAGGTAATAGATTATGTAGAAAGGAAATATGGGAAGGACCATGTTTCTCAGATTATTACTTTTGGTACAATGTCCGCAAGAATGGTAATTCGTGATGTTGGTAGAGCTTTAGATATGCCATATGCAGAGTGTGATAAATTAGCTAAAATGATACCAAATGAACTTCATATAACGATAGATAAAGCACTAGAGCAAAACAAAGAATTAAGAGATTTATATGAGCAAGATGAAGATATTGGAAAGATGCTAGACATAGCAAGAGCATTAGAGGGAATGCCAAGGCAGGCTTCTACACATGCTTGTGGTGTTGTTATAACTAAAGAGCCAGTAGATACATATGTGCCATTATATGTAAGAGATGGACAAATATCAACACAATTTATAATGACAACCTTAGAAGAACTTGGGCTTTTAAAAATGGACTTCTTAGGTTTAAGAACTCTTACAGTTATTCAAGATGCTATAAATTTAGTAAAAGAGAATAGGGGAATAGACGTAGAGTTTGACAAAGAAATGGGAGATGCTAATGTATATAAGTTATGGCAAAACGGTGAATCTGTTGGTATATTCCAATTTGAAAGCCAAGGAATGACTAACTTTATGAAAGAACTAAAGCCAGACTGTTTAGAAGACATTATAGCTGGAGTTTCATTATATAGACCTGGACCAATGGATCAAATCCCAAGATATATAAAAAATAAGAAAAATCCAGAGAATGCAGAATATACACATCCTTCACTAATTCCTATTTTAAATGTTACATATGGATGTATGGTTTACCAAGAGCAAGTTATGCAAATAGTTCGTGATTTGGCTGGATATTCTTTAGGTAGAGCTGACCTTGTAAGACGTGCTATGGGTAAGAAAAAGCTAGATGTAATGGCAAAAGAAAGAGAGTATTTTATACATGGTCAAACAGATGAAGATGGAAATGTAATTATAAAAGGTTGTGTAAGAAATGGTATAGACGAAGCTTCTGCTAACAAAATATTTGATGAAATGGCAGAGTTTGCAAAATATGCGTTTAATAAATCACATGCAGCTGCATATGCTGTTGTATCATACAGAACTGCATATTTAAAAGCATATTACCCAGAAGAGTTTATGGCTGCAACATTAAATAGCTTTTTAGGAAATTTAGACAAAATACCAATGTATATAGATGAGTGCAAAAGGTTAAAGATAGATATATTAAAGCCAGATATAAACAAAAGTTATACTAAATTTACGGTTGACAATGGAAAGATAAGATTTGGTTTAGGAAGTATAAAAAATGTTGGAATTTCAGCAGTAAATGCAATAGTAAAAGAAAGAGAGGAGAACGGTTTATACGAAAGCTTTACAGACTTTTGCGAAAGAATGAAAAACGAAGCTGTAAACAAAAAATGTATAGAAAGTTTAATAAGAGCTGGAGCTTTTGACGAATTCGAACAAACAAGGTCAACATTACTTGCTTCTTTCGAAACTATACTAGACACAATACAAGAAACAGAAAGAAAGAGTTTTGCAGGACAGGTTACAATGTT
>USAE01000082.1 GCA_900552655.1 uncultured Clostridium sp. | reverse complement strand
TTTTTATCTCTTGTATTTTTTAATATTAATAAATACTTATCAATATTATTTTTAAAAAATCGTAGCTCATTTAATTTATTATCTTCTATTAAATTTATAGCCTGATTTTCTACTGTATTTTTTCCTTCTCTCCACTCATCTAATGTTGGCCCTTTTTCTAATATCCATTTTAATTCTCTCCTCTTTATTAAGTGGCTTAAATCCGTATAAATTTGAAAGTATCTTTTTATTTTACCTTTAGTAACTTTAATTCTATTTTCCATATTTTCTCCATTTCTTCCGCGGAGCTTTATATTACCTAGGTTACTTATATATTAATACGGAAAATACCATATAAACTAAAAGGTGTATTAAAACTTAAAAGTTTATATGGTATTATAATTTTTTATAATATAGTGTAAAAAAGTGTAAAATAACGTAAAAAAAAGAATAGCATTTAGCTATTCTAAAATTTCTTTCTTACTTCTTTATCTGCTGATATATCTATATTCCAGTATTGATTTTTCTTGATATTATCTAGTTCTTCATCTGTTACATTTAATTCTTCTACTAGTTTTCTTAATTCTTTTTGATTATCAATATATTTATTTAATATTATGCACTTTTCTGCTGAACGGTCTGACGCAATATATCCATAATATTTATTTGTTCTTTTTTCTGGTAATTTTACTTGAATTAATACTTTTTCAAAATCAAATTTTTCTCCCGTTTCAAATATGAAATATGCATCATCTTTTTCTGCTTGTAGTGAACCTTCATATTTCATATATCTAAATCCTTCTATTGAGTCAGATGTAACACCATTATAAAAAGTTGCCTTTTGATATGTTAAATTCTCTATAGTTATAATAGAAATTATTACCGATTTATTTCCCATATAATACATATATAATTTATCTTTTTTAAATGGGTTAATATCTCTTGTTGTTACTTTTTTATTTTCTTTATTAAAGAAACCTTCTATATTTATTCCAAATACATTCGCCAATAATAATAATGTTCTTAAATCTGGCTCTAAATATCCTTCTTCATATTTATATACTGTAGATTTGGACTTATTTATTTCTTTTCCTACTTGTTCTAAAGATAAATGTTTTCCTTTTCGTAATTCTCTAATTATTTTTCCTATATTTATATTATTTATATCGTACATAAAATTCTCCCATTTATTATATTTTAATTTATTTTAGCATATGGGATATTAATTTACAAATATGAATTTTTTATCTTTTTAGCAAATTAACAAATTTGTTTTTATATTCATTAATTTTATTATCATAATTATCTAACAATTCTGCCATTTTATAATTATATTCCTTACCTAATTCAGTATAATTTTTTGCATTATTATTTTTTTCATTTTGTAACTTTAATTTTTCTGTTCTAGTAAGATTTTCTTGTGGTATTTTTATAGATGTAATATCTTCAATTAATTGGTCATATTCTTTTATATAATTATTTTTTCTCATTTCAATAAATTTTTCTATAGTATCTTTTCCTGTTTCTATATAATTATCAAAAAGGCTCTTTAAAATTTCAACTTTTTTATTTCGTTCATTTATAAAAACTTTATATCTTCTTTTTATAAGAAAAAATACTCCCGATAATATTAAAAATAAAATTCCGATTAGAAATTCCTTTACTAAGCAACACATAATTGCTATAACTATACATATAATAGCCAGTGCATTAAAAATATAATAATTGCTTGTTTTAGAATTCAAAGGTTTAAACGTTTGATTTATAACATCTGTCAACTTGTATTCATTTAAAATGTCATTAAATTTTGATTGGCGACCTTTTATAAAATCATCCCATTTAAGTTCTTTATATTCATATTCAATATCATAAAAATTCATTATCAAATCATAATCTAAATTATATTTTTTACATTTTTCTTTATCTTCTTCTTCTCTTTGTAATAAATTACTTGCACTATTTAAAAAATTGTCAAAACTTTTTTGCATTTTTTGTTGTTCTAACTTTTTTCTTTCAATTTCATTTGCTTCTTCCTGTGCTTTTAGTAAATCCCAAGTATTTTGAGCTTGTTCTCTTTCTGCAAAAGTAGTATCCTTCCAAACTCTATCTCCAGCACCAACTGTTGGTGGTCTTGAATTCTTTGGCATATTATCATCTCCTATTTTCATTATATCAAATATTTTTATTTATTCAATAATAATAAACAAACAAAATAGTTTTGTTTGTTAAATTTGATTTTTATGTCAACCCATGATATAATTATGTCAGTATCATTTTTATATAGGGTGTCAGCTTAACTTAAGCCCCGTAAGCATATAGTATGCTTGATAAAAATTACTAATAAGTAGTTTCAAGTATGCCGAATGCTTGATGGTGTTTTAAGAAATGTCTGATTCCCCTATCAGCACTATCTGTAATTCACTAGCTTTTAGTAATTTATCTATGTAAAAATAGATACGAGACTTCGGCAGAAAGGCTGGTAGAGAAAATGGTAGAATTAATGAGTACAGCACACTAATCGCTGATGAACCATTTGTTTTCATCTTGATATATACTACTATGTTAAAATGGGAGGACTGCTTTAAACAGCGGTCTTTTTTTATTTCAAAAAGTTTCCAAAATGTATAATTATTTGTTGTTTTCATTTATTTTTTTATTTTTTAACGTAATTAATATTATTTTTATGCTTTTTGTTTCCATTTTGTATAATAAAGTTTCTAAGACATATAATTTATGCTATTTGAATTAATCTCTCTTTCCTTTTATAATTTAGTCAAGGTTGATAGAAGAGTTGTAAAAATTCTAATATAAAGGGGCTTAGTTGTATTATGAGTAAATACACTTATTCTACCAACGATAGAGGAATTGAACAGTTAAATAAGAAAGTTTTTATTTTGTTAATGAACTTGGGTTTTAGATTAACAAGTATTGGTACAGTTTATCTAAAAAATATAATTTTAATTTCTTATATTAATAAAAATGATGACTTATCTTATAGCCAGTGTATTAAGATTTTAAGTAAAGAAATAAATAAAAGTGCTGTAACTATAAAATCTAATATTTTTAAATGCTTTGATACTGTGGATAGGAAAAAATACTTAAAAACTTTTCCACTTATTTTCAAATATGATACTGATTTAAGTTCAATTACTCCACTAAATTTATATGAGAGTTTTTCAGCTCTACTTCAGCTAAAAGACTCTACTATATAACCCAACCCTTCACTAAAGAATTCATTAATTCTATCAAAAGGCAAGTATTTTTATACTTGTCTTTTTTATATTATAAAAAAATAAAAAAGAATTAGTCAAAATCATAGTACATCAGAAAATTCCTTCTCCACATCGTTGACTAATTCTATAAATAATATAGCAAGATAATAAAAAAAATAATGAATAAGCTATAAGAAAAGCTCTATAAAGTGTAGCAAAATACAAAAGTAATCCCTTTGAGAAAATGTTTTCTACATTATTTAAAGAAGATCCTAAAATAAAAATATAATCTTATCAATAGCAAATAGTAAGACTAAGAAAATGGAAATAAGTATTGCAAAAATTGTCAAAAAATAGTAAACTCTTTTTAGAAGATTAAAGGAGGTGTACTAAAATGGCAAATAATACAGAGACACAAAAAAGTGGTTTATGTACTGCTGGATTAGTTTTAGGAATATTGGGAGTATGTACATCAATTATTCCTATAATTAACAATTTATCATTTCTTATGGGTATACTAGCTGTTATTTTTGGGTTAGTTTCTATAAAAAAGTCAAGTAAAGGTAAAATGATAGCAACTGTTATATTGGGAATACTTGCAATTGCTATAACTCTTAATGTACAAAAAGCTACATCTGATGCACTTAATGAGGTAAGTGCTAATTTAGATAAGGCTTCAGGAAATAGCACAGAAGCAGTTTTAGCAAATGATGTAAATGTTGAATTAGGTACTTTTGAAGCTACTGAAGGCGCATATGGAATCACAGAAACAAAATTGCCAGTAAAAGTTACTAATAAAACAAATGAGAAAAAATCATTTACTATACAAGTTGAAGCAACTGATTCAGAAGGAAATAGAATAAATCAAGATTACATTTATGCTAACAATTTAACAGCGGGACAAAGTCAAAATTTTGATATTTTTCAATATGTGGAATCAGATAAAATAGACACAATGAAAAATGCTACTTTTAAAATAGTAGAAGCGTCTGTATATTAAAAATAAAATATAAAAAAGCACTAGATTAAAATCTAATGCTTTTTTTGTACCTGAAAAAAGGTAATAATAGCAATTAATAATTAATTTAATTTTATAAT
>USAE01000081.1 GCA_900552655.1 uncultured Clostridium sp. | reverse complement strand
AGAAAGCTGTATAAAATATATAGTAATACACGAATTATGTCATTTAAAGTATAAAACACATGCAAAAAGTTTTTATAATTTAGTAAAAAAATATTTTCCTAAATATGAAAAATATGATGAGATTTTAAATGGATACAAATTTTAAATTGAATAGCTACATATTATGTGCTAAAATGAAAATTGTAACATTGTTTTAAAACCAATAAGTAAAAACTTGGAGGTTTTAAACCTCCAAGAAAATTTAAGGAGGTAGAAAAATGAGAAATGTATCAATTCCATTAGTATCAGAAGAGGAACTAAATAGGCGGTATCAAAGTATAAGGCCAGTTATTACATTGCATAATAAGTTATATAATCTTAGAAATTAATAATATAAGTTATTTTTTCAGTATTTGTATAAACACAGAATTATCTTTAAAATTGCTTGATGTAACTTTATAGTAAGGATTATCATCTTCATTATAAGATATACCATAATCACTATTAAATATGATATCACCAGTGTAGTCTATACCATTACAAGTAAATTTGTAATTAATAGTTTGCTCCCAACTGGATGTTTCAGAAGAGTGTTGCTGAGGAAGTAATATTTTATTTGTTACTTCGAAAATATCGTTAGTATTATCTATTGTATATTTAGTTAAAGGTGATATCCACACTTCGGTATTTAATTGAATGTTATTTATTTTACTATTATTGTAACTTTTAATAATTACGATAGCCACAATAGTCAGTATAATTATAGCTAAAGTAGTAATAACTATAAGAACTTTATTTTTTTCATAAGATGCCTCCAATATTTAAAATAATTATAAACTAATTAATATTAAAAAGCAATAAAATATATAATTCAGAATTAATAGTAGATAATGTAAAAAATGAAAAAAATGGCAACTGATTATTCATCAATTACCAATTTTTTCGAAATGCAATATCGATTTTATATCTTCTAGATTAAGATTTTTATAGTTGTCTATCATTATCCAATATAAGTAATTATTATTTATGGGTGTAGTAAACATTACTGTTGAAGAATTTAAGTTATAATAATATTTTTTTTCATCATATATAAAATAATTTAATGTATTGTACTCTGTACTAATTTTAGGTTCACTAAAGTTAGATAAATTATTCATTTCTGTTATTATGTCCTCATTCGCATTTGCAGTAGGAATTACTTGTACTGTAATACAACCTTTATCAGGTGAAGTACTAGATCCTATAAATAAAAATAAAGAATGAGATGTTTTATCAGATTGAACTAAATTAGGTTCCATTAGATTAGTTGTTGGATAAACTGAAACTCTACAATTCCCATAACTAGCATATGTTTCATTAGTTCTTTCTAAATCATATCTTGTATTATTAATCTTATTTAATTTATTGTTTAATTGTTTTGCTGGTCTAAAATTTAACCATAATATAAAATTCACTACTATTATACTAACTAATACTAAAAATATTATAGTTATTGATTTTCTTTTTTTCAACGTTTTATTACCTCCTTTGTATAATCATAGTAATTTAAAAAAATATTTATTCAAACAATTATAACATAATTTTATATAAAAATAGCTCAAGACTCAGAAAGTTTTTTGAGCATTACTTGGAATTATATTACGAATTTATTTAAGATTATAAAAAATCAAAAACGGTTTTTTCATAAGTATAATATCCTGTAATTGTATTATTAATTAGTATAAAACAAAACAATAATATAGCTATTGTTAAACATATTGAAGTAATATATACTATTTTTTTATTTTTCTTTTTAATGCTAATCATACTAACAACAAACATTATAATAATGTAAATGACATATAGAACTATTGTGAAAATCTTGGCTATTATTGCTCTTGTATCTAGAAGAGATGCCATAGGATTAGAATCAATAGCAAAGAACAAGATTGTTTTGACCAAGTATATAGAAATTAAACTTAATACAACATTTGTCCCAAAGAATATTTTTCGTAATATTTGGATAGAATTATCATTTTCATTAGATTGTTTTTTATTTTGTGTAATTCTAAATGTTACTAGAACTAACCCTAGTACTATGAATAGAGTTAATAATATAGAAATAAATTCTTTTAATGGTGATCCCATAATGTCATTCAATTTCATTAATTTTTCGTTACTACTATATGGATGAAATTGTTGACCAGGTATTATCACATCAGCATATACTATTGATATTTCAGAAATTATTAAAATTATTAAAGCTAGTGTAGAAAAAACTTTTTTTTTCATAAAATTACCTCCCTTATATAATTAATAAAATTAGTCCAATACCAAATGAAAAAAAATTATTATAAATTGACAATCGTATAGGGCTTATGTTTGCTTTTAAATATTTTTTAAACAGTAATGCTTCGATAATTATTGTACCTGTCTCTAATATAAAAATTGAAAAATAATATACTAATATATTATTTACTAAGTATACCATATTAGATAAAAATACTACAACTGGATTTGTATATACATTAACAAACATTATTGTTTTTAATCCTTTTATGTTTCTAATTCTTAACATATATGAAAATATAGTTTCTAAGATAATAGTCAATATTAAAGATGTAATTAGACTTTCAATCATATTTTTTCTCCATCAATTCATTATATCCTTTCAATCCTATAAACAAAATAATTGCTGATATTATTGTAATAGTAAATAAGCCTATAGGATTAAACAATACCTCAGTATATCCCAAAAATACAGGTATGACACCTGAAAATAGGGCAAATGTTAATAGTCCAAATGCCAAACCTTTATTATTGTTAAAAATATTTGCTAAACTCGTTAAAGTAATTGGCATTGTCATATTAAATAATAAAACAGCTAAGATTCCGCAAATACTACTATAAAATGATCCAGTAAATAATATAGCAGATAATATTAACGAAAATACTGAAATTTTTATAAATCCAAATTTATCTCCTAATATGCCACCAAACATTTTTCCTAATATAACACCAAAAACAAATAACAAAGCTAAAATATAATTAGATTTCCAATTGAAAGATAATATTGATCCTACATAACTTCTTATATAAACAGTTAATGTTAAGCAAAATATTACAATAAATTCTTTCTTATTTATGTTAGGAACTGATGCTACTTTATTATTCAATTTATTGTTTATTTGAGTATATAGCCAAATCAAAGCAATAGTAGATAATAATAAAATGATTATTGTAAAATAATTAATATTAAAATCTATATTAGTAATGTTACTACCTAAAAAAATACCTAGAGCCCCAGTTGATACAAATATTCCAGATAATGTAGCTTTTTGATTACTAATATTAAGTACATCAATACCTCCACCAATATGAAACATAGCATTTCCAATTCCAGCTATTAAACAAGCTATTATACTAAATTTTGAAATTCCAAATGCTAATATTACTAAAATACAGCCTAAAGCAGAGCATAAAGCATTTTTATTAATTTTGTCTGCTAGAATTCCAATTGGCAATTGTATTGCAAAAGCAAAAAAGTTATATATAACTATTGCTAAAAATAGTGAAAATGAATCTGTTGATTGAGGAATTACTATATTAGTTACGAATATAGCACAAGAAAAATCAACGATAAAATGAATGGTACTATATACTAGCATTATTTTCTTATTCATCATTTTCCTCCAAATTTTTAGTATAAATCTAAGGAATTTACAATTAATTGCAAATTCTATAATTAATATATTTATACCATAAGTTAATGAAAAAACAAATACTTATCTTATAATTTTTAAACAAAAAAATCAACCAGATTTTATTTTCTGATTGATTATTGTATTAATTCCATTTAATTTAGTTTGAACAGATACACTGTTGGAGCGAGTAGTGGGAATCGAACCCACACCTTCGGGTCGGAAGCACGAAATTCTACCATTAAAATATACTCGCAAGTGTTAGTATTATAACTTATAATATTAAAAAAAGCAACAACTTAATTTGTTGTTGCTAATAATGGAGCAGGTAGTGGGAATCGAACCCACGTCATCAGCTTGGAAGGCTGAGGTTCTACCATTGAACTACACCTGCATAGGTTATTTAAGTTTAATGGAGCAGGTAGCGGGAATCGAACCCGCATAGCCAGCTTGGAAGGCTGGAATTCTACCATTGAACTACACCTGCATTAGCTCCTGACAAGTATAGATTATAATGTCTTTTGTTTCTTTTGTCAATATATTTTTGAAAAAAATATAAAAAAGTTTTTCAAAATAAAATTTGCTTACAGACATAATGAATTCAAGATTAATAAAAAGGAAAAATGTATTAACATTAATAAAAATTTATATATAATATTGAA
>USAE01000080.1 GCA_900552655.1 uncultured Clostridium sp. | reverse complement strand
GATGGAAAAAGAGTAGTAACACGTCCGGTTATGACGAAAAAAGAAGCAGAGACATTATTAAAAGAGTGGGACGAAATTGAGACACTCTGGGTAGAGAACGATAAGAAGCGGGAAGAGGTGTACAAAGAGGCACTCCGTTCCTGTGACAGCAGACAGTGGGTTAAACTGATTAAGACGTCTTATCAGAGAAATCAGGCCAGATTACAAAAAGGAAAAAAAGCAACAACAAGTGATGAGCGTTATCTGCATATGGCAGAGGATAATTTGTTTGGTGAATTAGCAATTCCTTTTGAAATGACAAAGGGAGAAGCAGAGGAGTATTTTGTAGCACAGATTCGTGGAGAGTAAATGAATTTATTAGAACTTAAAGAAAATCAACAAATATCAATAAAGAAAGATAAGTATGAAATTCTAAACATGATAAAATTTGTAGAGAAATCCTCATATTGGGTTGAATATAAATTAAGAAAGTTAGAAGATGGCAAAATATATTATTTAGAAATTTCGTTAGGTTCGAATGCGGTACTTTATGAGTTACTAAAAAACGAAAAAATAGAGCCCAAAATGGTAATAAATTTTGAAAGTGAAGAATACGAACTATACGAAAGTGGTACAGAAAAAGTGGAAACATATTATGGAATAACAGATGTAGCCTTAAAAGAAGAGGCTAAATACTATGAATATGTTAGTAAAATAAATAATAGAAAAATTGTGTCTATTGAAAAATGGGGAAGAACAACAGAAGTAAGTATAGGAGAAAAAATAACATTATTAGACATAAAATATTAATATTTAAATTTCATAGTGAGATAGTTTTGGGAATATAATAATAAATTAGGCAGTTTTATTAAAGATAGTTAAAAGGGGAAAAAATGGAGAGTAAATTAAAGAAATGGCAAATTGTATATATAGAGAGAGTAAAATATACAGTTGTTAATATGATAGAATATAAAGAAGACACATGGGTGTGGCAAGAATATGAAATAAAACATGATGCAGGTGCAATAAGATGGCTATGTGTTGAAAAAGATGAAAACAATAAAACAGAATATTCAATATATGATAAATATTATGGAGATATTAACGAAAATGAGATTTCTTTTTCTAGCCAAAATACACAATATGAATTATACGAAAAAGGGACAGCAACAGTAAAGGATTACTTTGGAAATGCAGATGTAGATGTTGGAGAAAGATGTGAATATATAGATTATATTTCAGAGGATAAAAGCAAAGTACTTTCTATAGAAAAATGGGAAGAAGAAATAGAAAAAAGTGAAGGTAGATATATAGATTCTTCTAAAGTTAGAATTACGAATGAAATAGATTCTCAAAAAGAGGAAATGGAGAAAAGCAACAAGAAAAAAGGTAGAATTATGAGTTGGATTATATACGGAATAATATTCTTACCTTTAATTATATCTGTATTTAGTTCTTTAACATCGGGATTATTCGTAAATAAGTCTATTCAAAAATATATAGATAAGCAGAAAAAATATACTTATGTAACATCTGTAACCAATAATACAAATAGAGAAAAAGCAAAAATATATAAATCACCATATGGTGACATGGATACAACTGTAAAAGACATTATAAGTGGTGTTCCAGAAGGAATAACAGATACAATAGATACAGATCCGAACACAGAAGAAGATGGAATAGGCTTAAAAACTAAAAACGAGTTTGCGTATATATACTTAGAAAATGGAAATGTATATGTTCAAGTTTCAAATAAAAATTATGCAAACAATAACACAGGTTCTACATATCATAATAGATATCATACATATTATTATGCAACTTACAATAGTAACAGAAGTAGTTATACTTATAGTACATACAGAAATTCAGCAAGACAACAAAGTGTAAACTCTAGAACTTCTAGTGGTGGTGGAACAAGTTCAGGAAAATAAAAGGAAGGGAGAAAAAAATGGAAGCATTATTAAATGGAATATTACAAACAATCTTGTACGGAGGGCTAGGAATAGTTTTAATGATAGCTAGTATATGTATTTTTGACATAGCAGTACCATATGATTTTAAAAGAGAATTAAAAGAAAAAAATGTTGCTACAGGATTTATGATGGCAGGAATGTTTATAGCTGTAGCAATTATAGTAAGAACAGTAATTATGTAAAAATATAAGGGTATAAAGGAGTAAAATATGGAAACAACAATATGGTTTAAATTATTAGAAATATTTATTTATGTTGCAATAGGAATAGTTTTTTGTTTATTAGGATACAAACTAATAGAACTTAAATATAGAAAGGATTTTAAACTTACAGAGGAAATAGACAATCATAATAAGGCTGTTGGCATTATGATAAGCGGTATGTTTATTGCTATTGCAATTATAATGAGTGGTGTTTTATAAAATGGAAAAAGAAATAAAAAAAATGGATGCTAGGTTATTGCTAGTTACAACATTATTAATTTCTATCTGTTCTATTATATACGAATTATTAATAAGTAGTATTAGCTCGTATTTACAAGGAGATAGCATATTACAATTTTCTATTACAATAGGATTATATATGAGTGCAATGGGAATTGGATCATATATATCTAAATACATGCGTAAAGATTTATTTAATAAATTTATTTTTATAGAAATGAGTATTGGAATACTAGGAGGGTTTTCTAGCTTTATATTGTTTTTAGTTAATATATATACACAAATATATAGTTTAATTATGTATATACTTATTATATTAATAGGAATATTTGTAGGGTTAGAAATTCCTATACTAACTAGAATAATAGAAAATAATGAGAGCAATGTAAGGAAAAATCTTGCTAATATTTTCACATTTGACTATATTGGTGGACTAATTGGTTCTATAGCATTTCCAATATTACTATTTCCAAAATTAGGTTTTATAACTACAGCATTTTTAGTAGGCTTAATTAATGTTATAACAGCAGTAATTATAGTTTTTAAATATAGTAAATTTATAGAAAAAAGTAAAATAATCAAAATAACAGCTATAGCGATTTTAATAGTTATGTTAGCATTTTTATTTACAGGCAATATGATTACAGATAAAATTGAAAGAGGCTTATATAGAGATGATGTTATTTTGTCTAAGCAAACTCCATACCAAAAAATAGTAATGACAAAACATAAAGATGATTTAAGACTATTTTTAGATGGAAATTTACAATTTAGTTCTAGTGATGAATATAGATATCATGAAGCTTTAGTACATATTCCTATGATGTATACCAAAAAACATGATAGAGTTTTAATATTAGGTGGTGGAGATGGATTAGCAGCCAGAGAACTTTTAAAATATGAAGATATTAAAGAAATTGTGCTAGTAGATATAGATAAAGACATGACAGATTTATGTGCTACAGATAAGCAAATAGCAAAGCTTAATAATGACTCATTAAAAAATGAAAAAGTACAAGTTATTAATGAAGATGGATATATGTTTATACAAGAAAATGAAAATAAATTTGATGTAATAATTATTGATTTTCCTGACCCAAACAATGAAAGTTTAAATAAACTTTATACAAATGTTTTTTATAATTATATTAAAGCAAACTTAAATGAAAATGGAGTTATGGTGTGCCAATCTACAAGCCCTTATTATGCAAAAAAGTCATTTTGGTGTATAAATAAAACCATAAAAAGCCAATTTGAAACTGTAATTCCTTATCATTTACAAGTTCCAACTTTTGGAGAATGGGGATTTAACATAGCTTTTAATGGAGAAAACAAACGAGAGAAGTTAGAAGTAGAAACACAATATTTAAATGAAGATAATATAGATTCTATGTTTAATTTTGGAAAAGATGAAATGTTAGATATGAATTTAATAGAAGAAAATGATATGTTTAAACCTACACTTATTACATATTATAATGAAGAAGTGCAGAATTGGTAGAGGGGAAAATAAATGAAAGCGGTAATGTACAATTATAATACTTGGATAAAGTACCAAAAAGAAGAAGAATTAATACCGAATTTGGAAAAGAAGTTATTAAAATCTGGTTTTACAGTTATAGATAAAGTGGAACATTATTTTACAAAACAAGGATATACGGGATTGTGGCTTTTAGCAGAGAGCCATTTTGCAATACATACATTTCCAGAAGAGGATAAAATATATATAGAAATTTCTAGTTGTGTGAAAAAGTATTTTGATGCTTTTCTGCAGGAAATAGAGGAGATAGAGAAATATTAATCTTAAAGGTAATTAGAAGAAATCTAGTTACCTTTTTTATATTAAAGACTAAGTATGCAGATATTATTTACATAATGCGAAAAATATGGTAAAATTTAATAGAAATATAATATTAATAGAATATTATATTTTAAATAGAAA
>USAE01000079.1 GCA_900552655.1 uncultured Clostridium sp. | reverse complement strand
TGCACAGATGTGTGAGAAATGCCATGTAGCATTTATCGGCCCTTCTCCTGAAATCATACAGAAAATGGGAAATAAATCAGAGGCAAGAAAAACCATGATGCAGGCAGGTGTTCCTGTTATACCGGGAACAAAAGGAGCTGTCTACAAAGTGGAAGAAGGACTTTTAGAGGCTGAAAAAATTGGATTTCCGGTTATGATAAAAGCATCTTCCGGAGGCGGTGGAAAAGGTATGCGTGTATCAGAAAGTAAAGAAGATTTTGCGGAAAACTTTCTTATGGCACAGCAGGAGTCTAAGAATTCTTTTGGTGATGACACCATGTATATTGAGCGTTATGTGAGAAATCCAAGGCACATAGAAGTACAGGTTTTAGGAGATAAATTCGGAAATGTTGTGCAGTTGGGCGAGCGTGACTGTTCCATACAAAGGCGTCATCAGAAAATGATTGAGGAGTCCCCATGCTGTGCAATTTCAGAAAAAACAAGAGAAAAATTAGGGGAGACAGCACAAAAAGCAGCCAGAGCAGTGGGGTATGAAAGTGCAGGGACTATAGAATTCCTTTTGGATGAGTCCGGTGAATTTTTCTTTATGGAGATGAATACCAGAATTCAGGTAGAGCATCCGGTAACGGAACTGGTATCAGGTGTAGACTTGATTAAAGAGCAAATTCGAATTGCAGCGGGACTTCCTCTTTCTGTTTCACAGGAGGATATTTCCCTTACCGGTCATGCCATTGAGTGTAGAATTAATGCAGAAAATCCAGAGAAGAATTTTATGCCATGCCCGGGGACAATTGAACATTTACATATTCCCGGAGGCAATGGTGTGCGGGTAGATACTGCAGTTTATGCGGGATATCAGATACCGCCAAATTATGACTCTATGATTATGAAAGTTATTGTTCACGATAAGGACAGGGCTTCAGCTATTGCAAAATTGAGAAGTACACTGGGAGAAGTAATCATCGAAGGGATTAAGACAAATCTGGATTTTCAATATGATATTTTGCAGCAGAAGGACTTTATAGAGGGGAATATCAGTACAGATTTTATACCAAAACATTATTCGATATAAGGAGAATTTAGCAGAAATAAGAGCTGGTAGAGCAAACCCAGCAGTTTTAAACAAAATAAAAATAGATTATTATGGTACACCAACACCAATTAATCAAATTGCAGGTATTTCTGTTCCAGAGGCAAGACTAATTGTAATACAACCTTGGGATGCAAGTGCTTTAAAAGAAATAGAAAAAGCAATATTAACATCAGACTTAGGAATAAACCCAAATAATGATGGAAAATTAATAAGATTAAATTTCCCAGAATTAAATGAAGAAAGAAGAAAAGAATTAGTAAAAGAAATTAGAAAAATGGGAGAAGATTCAAAAGTTGCAATTCGTTCTATAAGAAGAGATGGTATAGACGAATTTAAAACTATGCAAAAAAATTCTGAAATAACAGAAGACGAATTAAAAATGGCAGAAGATAATATTCAAAAAATAACAGATAAAAGTATAGAAGAAATAGATAAATTAACAGATGGAAAAGAAAAAGAAATAATGACTGTTTAAAAGGAGTTTAATATGGAATTAGAAAAAGAAAACTTTCCAAAACATATTGCAATAATAATGGATGGAAACAGAAGATGGGCAAAACAAAGAAATCTTCCAACAAAGTTAGGACATAAAGAAGGAGCAAAAACATTAGAGAAAATAGTTAGATATGCAAACAAAATAGGTTTAAAATATATTACTGTTTATGCTTTTTCAACAGAAAATTGGAAAAGAACAGAAGAAGAGGTAAGTGCGCTTATGATGCTCCTTCAAAACTATTTAGACACATATAGTAAAAGGGCAGATACAGAAAATATTAAAGTAAAAGTATTAGGAGATATTTCTGTTCTTCCAGAAGGAATGCAAAAAAGTATAGCTAAATGCGAAGAAAGAACTAAAGACAATACAGGTGTTACATTTAATATTGCACTAAACTATGGTGGAAGAAATGAAATTTTAACAGCTGTAAAGAAAATAGCAAACAAAGTAAAAAATGGTGAATTAGATATAGAAACAATTACAGAAGAAACAATTTCAAATAATTTATATACAAAAGGAGAACCAGATCCAGATTTATTAATTAGAACAAGTGGAGAATTGCGTACAAGCAATTTCTTACCTTGGCAAATTGTATATTCAGAATTTTTATTTTTAGATAAACTATGGCCAGATTTTACAGAGGAAGATATAGATAATGCAATTTTAGAATTTCAAAAGAGAAATAGAAAATTTGGAGGAAAATAATGAACTTAACAAGAGTAATTACAGGAATTGTAGGCTTTCCTATAGTAGCATTGGTACTGGTTTTTGGAAATCAAATTTTAATAGACATAGCATTTTCAATTATAGCAATTATGAGTTTTCATGAATTTGCACATGCTTTTAAAGTAAGTAATAAAGCAAATCCTTTAACATGGCTGGGCTATTTAGCTTGTATTACAATCGCTTTAATACATATATTTCCTAAAGAATATTTAATGTTAATAATAGGGGCAGTTGCACCTATAGCAATATTAATATGCTTTATGCAAATCTTAATAACTAAAATGAAAACAACAATTATAGATGCAGCAGTTACTTTATTTGGAATATGTTATATAGTAATATTTTTAATGTTTATTCCAATAATTAGATCTATGGAAAACGGAGTATTTTTAATTTGGTATGTAATTTTTGCAGCATGGGGGACAGATGTATTTGCTTATGTATTTGGAAAACTAATAGGAAAACATAAATTTAGTAAAATTAGTCCTAATAAAACTATAGAAGGTTGTGTTGGTGGAACATTAGGTTCTATGTTAATGACAATAATATATACAATAATAATAAATACATTCTGTGGTCTTAATATTAATTACCTATTAATAGGTGTTATTGGTTTAATTTTAAGTGTATTAAGCCAAATGGGAGACTTTGCAGCTTCATCAATAAAAAGATTTACAGGAATTAAAGACTATAGCAACTTAATACCAGGGCATGGTGGAATGTTAGATAGAATAGATAGTATAATATTTATTGCACCATTTGCATATTTTTTATTAGTATTAATTTAATTTAGGAGGTTTCCATTTGATTAGTTTTTTAATAAGTGCTTTAAAGATAATTTTTCTATTGGGATTTTTAATATTAATTCATGAAGCAGGTCATTTCTTTGTAGCCAAACTATTTAAAGTTAAAGTTCACGAATTTGCAATAGGATTTGGTCCTAAAATTCTAGCAAAACAAGGAAAAGAAACTAAATATGAATTAAGACTAATCCCATTAGGAGGATTTGTTAGGCTAGAAGGAGAAGAAACAAGATCTGAAGATAAAAGAGCTTTTAATAATGCTAGTATACCAAAAAGAATGGCTATTGTCGCAGCAGGTGGGGCAGTAAATATTGTTTTTGGTATATTAGTATATTTTATAATAATGTCTGCAATGGGAAATAATGTGTCAACTGTAGTAGATTCAACAATTAGTGAATTTGCAGCAGAACAATATGGAATATATTCTGGTGACAAAATAGAAAAAATTAATGGAAGAAATATAAATACAAAAGCAGACATAGATGAGATATTAAAAAAATCTAATGGTGAAGAATTAACTATACAGCTAGAAAGAAATAATGAAGAAAAAGAAATTAAATTAACACCAACTAAAAAAGAAAGTAAAAGTACAGGAATTTACGTAGCAAGTAATACAAATGGAAAAGATGAAACACAAGTAGTACAAGTAGATAAAGGTAGTGCAGCAGAAAAAGCAGGAATTAAAGCAAATGACATAATAATAAAATTTAATAACGAAGAAATAGAAGGAAAAGCAGATAAGTTAATACAAGCAATACAAAACTGTAAAGAAAATAATGTGGAAGTAGAAGTAAAAAGAGATGGAGAAAATTTTACAACTAATATAGAACTAGACTTAATTCCAACATATTATTTGGGAATAAATTTTAAACTTGCAGAAAACAACTTTACAAATAATGTATATTATGCATTTTTTGAAACGGGTGACTTTTTAGGTTCAATTTTAGAGAACTTAAAAATGCTATTTACAGGAAAAGTTGGAATAGACCAAATGATGGGTCCAGTAGGAATTTCTAGTGTGGTGTCACAAACAACGGGAATAGCAGATTTTCTTTATATGCTTGCAATAATTTCTATTTCATTAGGCTTTACAAACCTACTTCCAATTCCAGCATTAGATGGTGGAAAGCTATTAATACTATTAATAGAGGCAATAAGAAGAAAACCAATGAAAGAAGAATTAGAAATAGGAATACAAATGGTAGGATTCATAATTTTAATATCATTATCAATTTTTATTTCGTATAAAGATATTTTAAGAATTTTTTAAAAAGAGGTACTAAAATGAATAAAAAAGATGCAAAATTAAAAATAAAATCAAGATATAATGTAATATTTGACTTTTTATATAATCATGCAATAACACTACTTATTATTATATTAATTTTAGTAGTATTAGTATCAAAAAATCAACTAGTAGGAATTGGAACAGTAATATTAATTGGATATTTAGTATATTTGGTTGCAAAAACTATTTACAATGCAAAAAAATATAAAAACAGTTATTATGAATTTTATAGTGATAAATTAATATATAATAATAAGATATATATTGGACATATTGGAGACAGTAGGGTTTATAGAATTAGAAATAAAGTTATGCGTAAACTTACAAAAGACCATAGCTATGTGCAACAATTATTAGAAGACAAAAAAATAACTAGGGAAGAAGCTATGCACCATCCAAAAAAGAATATGCTTACAAAAGCTTTAGGCTGTACATCCTACATAGACCCAGACTTAAGAGCAAGAGTAATTAATAA
>USAE01000078.1 GCA_900552655.1 uncultured Clostridium sp. | reverse complement strand
ATTATGTTAAAGATGTAAAAATAGTTTACGAAAAAATATTAAAAGTAATTGGAGAAAAGCAAAAAGATAATAATTAGGAGATACTAAATTGGACAACTTAAAAAAGATAAAAGATATATTTAGTGACTATAAAAACAATTCACAAGTACAAGATTGTTATATTTGCAAAATAGAAATAAATAAAAAATTAAATAAATTAACTATAATATTAAAAACAGAGCAATTTGTTCAAATAAAAGATATGTGGGATTTTGAAAAGTATTTAACAGAGCGCTTTAAAATAAGAGATATAGAAATGATATTTACTTATAACGAAAATACAAAAATTCCAGAGGTAAAAGATGAATGGAAAAATATTATATGTTATATGGCACATAAACATCCTTTAATGAAGCCAATATTGCTTATGAAAAGTACTATAGAAGTAGAAAATAACAATATAAATGTAAAAATGCATATAAAAGGAGCAGATTTTTTAAAAAGTAGAAAAACAGATAAACAAGTAGAAATAACAATAAAAAATTTACTAGGAAAAGAATATAAAGTAAATTTAGAAGAGCAAATTAGTAAAGAAGAATTAAAAAGGCAAGAAGAAAATAATAGGTTATTAGAAGAAAAATTAATTAGAGATAGAATAGAAGAAATGAAAAGATATGAAGAAGAATCTAAAAACAAGGTGCAAGAACCACCAGAATATTATGTTCCATTGCCTTCAGATAGTGATATTCCACAAGAAGAATTAGGAGAAATTCCACCTACAAGTGAAATGCCAGAAAACAATAATTTAGACTACATTATAGGTAAACCTTCTAAAGCTAAAGAAAACTATGTAAAAATAAAAGATATAAATGCAAATTCTGGAAAAGTAACAATAGAAGGAAGAATTGCAGAGTTAGATTCTAGGGATACAAAATCTGGTAAAAAAATAATAATAATGGATGTATATGATGGTACAGGAATAATGACCTGTAAATCTTTTTCTACAATGGAAGAAGCAGATGGAATTCTAGAAAAATTAAATAAAATAAAAGCTGTAAAAATTATTGGAAAAGCAGGATTAGACACATATGCAGGAGATGTTAATATAATTGCAAATTCTGTAATAGAAACAGATGCAGAAGTTCCAGAGTTACCAGAAGAAGATAATAGTTCACCACTAATTATGGGAACATCTATGACTATTAACGAACCACTTGTACAAATTAAAAATTTAGGTGTTGATGACAAAAAAGTTTCTTTACAAGGAGAAGTAATAAATACGGAAGATAGAGAGCTAAAATCTGGAAGAGTATTGTATAGTTTCGATTTATATGACGGAACAAGTACACTAACTTGTAAAGCATTTTTGGACAAGAAAAATGCAAAGAAAATTATGGGAAGAGTAAAAAATGCAAAAGCAATAAAAATAGCTGGAACAGCACAAATGGATTCATTTTCACATGAGCTTACTGTAATGGCATATACTATTTTAGAAATAGAACCACCTAAAAAAGAAGTTAGAATGGATAATGCAGAAGAAAAAAGAGTAGAGCTTCATATGCATACTAAAATGAGCCAAATGGATGGTATGACATCTGCAAAAGATTTAATAAAACGAGCAATGAAATGGGGAATGAAATCTATAGCAATAACAGACCATGGTGTTGTACAAGCATTTCCAGAAGCACATAAATTATTAGGATTTGACAATCATGATATAAAAATAATTTATGGTGTAGAAGCATATTTAGCACCAGACAAAGTTTCACCAGTATCTTTTTCTAAAGGACAAAGTATAGATACAACTTATTGTGTACTAGACTTAGAAACTACAGGATTTTCGTTTAGAACCGAAAAGATAACAGAAGTTGGAATAATGAAAGTTAAAAATGGAGAAGTTATAGATGAATTTTCTTGTTTTGTAAACCCAGAAAAGCCTATACCACCAAGAGTAGTAGAAGTTACGAATATTACAGATGACATGGTAAAAGACGCAGAAACAATAGACAAAGTTATGCCAAAAATATTAGAATTTGTTGGTGATTCTGTACTAGTTGCGCATAATGCAGATTTTGATATAGGATTCTTAAAATATAATGCAAAAAATTTAGGTCTAAGTTTGGAAAATACATATTTAGATACATTAAGATTAGCTAAAGATTTATTTCCAGATTATAAAAAATATAAATTGGGAAAAATTGCAGAAAATTTAGGCATAAAAGTAGAAGTAGCACACAGAGCTTTAGATGATGTAGATACAACTGTAAAAGTATTAAATGTAATGCTTAAAATGTTAAAAGACAAAGGTATAGAAACTTTAGATGACATTACAAAAAAAATTGCCGGAGATGCAGATTTTAAAAAACTACCAACTTATCATGCAATAATTCTTGCTACAAATTATGTAGGACTAAAGAATTTATATAAATTGGTTTCTATATCACATTTAGACTATTTTTATAAAAAACCAAGAATATTAAAATCTATGTATAAAAAATATTCAGAAGGATTAATATTAGGAAGTGCCTGTGAAGCAGGAGAACTATATCAAGCTATAGAAATGGGAAAAAGTGATGAAGAAATAGAAGATATTGCAAAAGATTACGATTATTTAGAAATTCAACCTTTAGGAAATAATGAATTCTTAGTAAGAAATGGTACAGTACCAGATGAAGAAGCACTAAGAAATATAAATAGAAAAATTGTAGAAATTGGTGAAAAACTAAATAAATTAGTAGTTGCAACTTGTGATGTTCATTTTATGGACCCTTCAGACGAAATTTATAGAAGAATGCTACAGGCTGGTCAAGGATATGATGATGCAGATGAACAAGCTCCATTGTACCTAAGAACAACAGAAGAAATGCTTAAAGAATTCGAATATTTGGGTGAAGAAAAAGCATATGAAGTTGTTGTAACAAATACAAATAAAGTTTCAGATATGTGTGATTGGATAAGCCCAATATCACCAGAAAAATGTCCACCACATATACCAGGCTGTGAAACAACTATAAAAGAAATTGCATATTCAAAAGCGCACGAATTATATGGTGATCCACTTCCAGATATAGTTGAAGAAAGATTAGATAAAGAACTAACTTCAATTATAAAAAATGGTTTCTCGGTTATGTATATAATTGCACAAAAACTAGTTTGGAAGTCAAATGAAGATGGATATATAGTAGGCTCTAGAGGTTCTGTAGGTTCATCTTTTGCAGCAAACATGACAGGTATTACAGAGGTTAATTCTCTTCCAGCTCACTACAGATGCCCGAATTGTAAATATTCAGATTTTACAGATTATGGCTATAAAAATGGTTTCGATTTACCAGATAAAGATTGCCCAAAATGTGGAACTAAGTTATTAAAAGATGGAATGGATATTCCTTTCGAAACATTCCTTGGGTTTAATGGTGATAAAGAACCAGATATAGACTTAAACTTTTCTGGTGAATACCAAGCAAAAGCACATAAATATACAGAAGTAATATTTGGAAAAGGAACTACCTTTAAAGCTGGAACAGTTGGTACTGTAGCAGATAAAACAGCATTTGGATATGTAAAAAAATATTACGAAGAAAGAAATATTCCAGTTGCAAATGCAGAAGTTGCAAGAATATCACAAGGTTGTACAGGAATAAAGAGAACAACAGGACAACACCCTGGTGGAATTATAGTTGTTCCAAAGGGGAGAGAAATATATGAGTTTACACCTGTTCAGCACCCAGCAGATGACCCAAATTCTGATATTATAACAACACATTTTGACTATCACTCTATAGACCAGAACTTACTAAAATTAGATATACTTGGTCATGATGATCCTACAATGATAAGAATGTTATTTGACATTACAGGAGTGGATCCAACTAAAGTACCATTAGATGATAAAGAAACAATGTCAATATTTAGGTCTACAGAAGCTCTTGGTGTAACACCGGAGCAAATACATTCAGAAGTAGGTAGTTATGGAATTCCAGAGTTTGGAACTAAGTTTGTTAGACGGAATGTTAGTAGATACAAAACCTACAACATTTGACGAATTAATTCGTATTTCTGGGTTATCACATGGTACAGATGTGTGGCTTGGCAATGCTCAAAGTTTAATAGAACAAGGAACAGTTACGCTTACAGAAGCAATATGTTGTCGTGACGATATAATGATATATTTAATAAAACAAGGATTACCACCAAATCCGGCATTTAAAATAATGGAAACAGTTCGTAAGGGTAAAGCACTAAAAGATCCAGCAAAATGGGCAGAATATGTAGCTTTAATGAAAGAACATAATGTACCAGATTGGTATATAAAATCTTGTGAAAAGATAAAATATATGTTCCCAAAAGCCCATGCTGCAGCATATGTAACAAATGCGTTTAGAATAGCATGGTTTAAAGTACATAAGCCTAAAGCTTACTACACAGCATATTTTACAATTAGAGCAGATGAATTTGATAGTGATATAATGTGCCATGGAAAAGAAAAAGTGTTAAACAAAATGAAAGAAATAGACTTAGCAGGAAATAATGCAACAACGAAAGATAAAAATATGTATGCAATATTAGAACTAGTTTTAGAGATGTATGAAAGAGGAATAAATTTCTTGCCTATGGATTTATACAAATCGCATAGTACAAAATTTATAGCAGAAGAAGAAGGGATTAGACCACCACTAAATAGTATACCAGGATTAGGAACAGTTGCAGCAGAAGGAATATGTAAAGCCAAAGAAGATGGCGAATTTATGTGTATAGATGAATTAAGAATGAGAGCAAAAGTAGGAAGTTCTGTAGTAGAGTTATTGCGCTCAGCAGGTTGTTTAAAAGGAATGCCAGAAAGCAACCAAATGAGTTTATTTGCATAATGTTAAATGGTAAGCAATAGGGACGTTCTTAAATGTTCATAAGAAAAAATGAACATGGGAAGCGTTCCTAAATATTTATAAAAATTAATAATAGGAGAAATATATATGTTAGATTATAAATTATTATTAGAAGCAATTTTTACCCCTAAAAATATTATAATATATTTATTAGTTATAAATTTATTAGCTTTTTTAGGAATGTGGTGGGATAAAAGAAGAGCACAAAAAGGTGAATGGAGAATTAGCGAAGCAGGTTTATTTACATTAGTTTTATGAGGTGGTGGAATTGGTGGAATAATCGGAATGTATACATTTAGACAT
>USAE01000077.1 GCA_900552655.1 uncultured Clostridium sp. | reverse complement strand
ATAAATTATTTAATAAAAAGAATAGAAATACTAACAGAACCAGGAATAAGTGGAAATATAGGATTAACAGAATTAACTAAAAAAGCAACCGGAAAAAACTTGGTAGATATTAGTTCAGAAATAAAATGGTATGTATACCCTAACTTTAATACAAACGATTATTATGGAAAAGAATATAATGAAGAAACAAAAATTTTAAAACTAGGTGGACATGGCAATTATAGAATGGCGGTATACGACTTAACAGAATATGCAGGACAAGAAGTGACAATGAGTTTTAAAGCAAGAACAATAAATGGAGATAAGAGTGCATATATACAAAACAGTAAAACAAATACCAACAGAACGAAAATAGAAGAAATATCAACGGCATGGAAAGACTTTTCATATACTTTAATATTAGATAGCACAGGATATTTAGGTTTCTGTGTAACAGGTGGGGGAGGAATAGAAGTAAAAGAACTTCAAATAGAGTTAGGAAATAAGAAAACAAGTTATGAGGAATTTAAATATACACTACAAAGCAATTATAGTATAAATTTAGAAGATAAAAGAGACGAAATAACAACAAATGACTACTATATAAAATTGTATGAAGATGAAAGTTTAATAAAAACAGATAGATATGAAGAAATTACAGAAGAAAATGTTATAGAAAATACTATAAAAACATATAATACTCAACCTAAAAAAGACTACAAAGTAGAACTAGTAGTAAAAATAAGGGACAGAGAATATATATTGTCTAAAATAGAGTATAGTACAAAAGATACAGAAGAGATTAAAGGAATATATACAAAAGAGGATTTTTTAGAAATACAACAAAGAGGAAATTATATAGTTTTAAATGATATAGATTTAAGTGGAGCCAAAAGCACACAATATAGATTTGGTTCATCGAATATGCCATTTGAAGGTAAAATAAATTTTAATGGACATTCTTTAACAAGAGATGCACAAACTAATGAAGCAATAATTGATGTAATCGGAAAAGAAGGAAGCATAGAAAATTTAGTATTAAATATAAGATTAAATAATGAAGTAGAAATATCTACTTTTAAAGGACTAGCGAGGGAAAATAAAGGTGTTATAGAAAATGTCCAAATAAATCTTATAGAATCTACCAAAGTACCTAATATGAATATTGCATTACTATGTTGGAACAATTATGGAACGATAAATAAGTTTGTAATAAACTATGAAAAGCCACTATATGGAATGAAAGGATTATTTGGAATAGCAGCATATAATAAAGAAGATGGAATAATATCTAATGGATATACTACTGGCGAAAACATAAAAGCAGTTTGGAATAATACAAGTGGAAATGTACTTAGCATCGTCAATATTGCAGAGCATAATAGTGATAGGACAACTATTAAAAATGTGTATACATTAACAGGTATAGATACAGAAAGTACAACAACCAATGGTTATATGGGGCATATTGCGAGTGAAATGTATAGAAATTCAAAACTAGAAAATGTTTATTCAGTTGGGCTTGGGGATACATATAATTTAGGTGTGGGGCCAAACATATGGTATTCAGAAAGAAAACAGATAAAAAATTCATATTATTTTAATGATGAAATTTTTACAAGTCCATATAATCAAAAGACAACCAAATTAGCATTGTGGGATAAAAGCTTCCAAAATGAAATATTGAACTCGGAAAATGCTTTTGAGGTGGATAGCTTAGTAGAGAAAGGATATTATCCACAAATAGATATGCCAGAATGTATGCCAAAGCAAAAATACATTAAACTTCCGGAAGTAGAAGATAAAGATTTACCAGATATATTATCTACAAAAGTATTAGAAAACAGCCACAACAGTGCAAAGGTGAAATTTATAATAAATAATCCTTCCGGTGAAACTATTACAAATATAAGAGTAAAGAATTTAAACTGTAAAATAGAACAGCAAGAATACAAAGATGGTAAAAGTGAAGTGATAGTAATATTAGATGATCCTATAATTTGTGTATCGAAATATTCTGTAATTAGTATAACTACAAAAGGAGCATATAATAAAGAATATACACGAGAATTTAAAGAAAATGAAAGAACAATAAACGTAGATTTTTACAGGGAAATAAATACAACAGATGATTGGAAAGATATAAATAAATCAACAAATGAAAACTATATTTTAATGCAAGATTTAGATTTTAAGAACAATCCAAAAGATAGTAATATATATAGTACCTATAAAGGAAAATTAGATGGAAATAGCCACACTATACGAAATGCTACAGGTAGAGAATATATACTAGTAAAAATAGAAAATGAAATGAAAAATATAAAATTTGAAAATATTGAACTTAATACAATTTATAACTCAGCAGGAATAATTGGTACAGCTAATAAACTAGAAAATGTACATGCAAAGAATGTAACAATAACTAGAAATAATCAAAACGGAGAAAATGGTTATACAGGTGGACTAGTTGCTGTAGCGCAAAATACAATGAAAAATTGTAGCATAAATAATGTTACAATTTTAGATAATAGTACTTGTATAAACTATAGAATAGGTGGTCTAGTTGGAGTAGCAAACAGTGTTAAAATGACTAATTGTTTTGCAAGCAATGTAAATATGAAAATTAAAAATGGAACATATCAGGGCGTAGGTGGACTAATAGGCTCTATAGAGGTAGCAACAGATGTAAAGAATTGTTATGCACATGGAAGAATAGAAATAGACGGAAATAATGTAGGAGGTTTAATAGGGAACTGGCAAGCTGGAAGCATAGAAAATTCGTATTCATATGTAGATATAACAGGGAATGTAGGAAATGTTGGTGGATTAGTAGGAAGATCTGCAATTAATTTAGAAACAAAAAATACAATAACTTTAGGAAATATATATACAAGTAAAATGGATACAACACCAAAAAGAGTATTGGGAACACGTAATTTAAAAACGACTAATTATGCTTATATTAACCAAAGAATAAATGGATTAATAGGAGATGCAGAAGAAAATGTAAAATTACTAAATGCAGAAGAACTGCTTAATAAAAATACTTATATCAATTTAAATTATGGAGATGCATTTGATTATGCAGGTTTGGAAAAGGGCATATTGCCACAGCTACGAAAAATGGACGAAAATGGTAATTACCAAGAAGAATTACTGCCAAATCAAGTTGATATACATTTAGATACAAGCAATGAGCTAAAAATAGATTCTATAGACATACAAAAAAGTGCAGTAGATAAGGTTGAAGGAAGGATTGTATTAATTAATACAAAAGAGGTAGAAGTAGTAGATTTAGAAATAGATGGTATGGATGTAGACATTACAGATATAGCAAATAACAAAGGGAAAACGTATATAAATGTAAAAGCAAAGCCACATAAGTTTTATGATACATATAAAATAAGCAAAGCAACATATAAGGAGCAAGGAGTAACAAAAGAACAAAGCTTGGAAGGAAAAATAGAATTGCAATTCTTTAAGGAAATATACAATTTTGAAGACTGGCAAAATATAGAAAAAGGAACAAATCAAAATTATAGACTAATGAATGATATAGACTTTACAGGAAAAACACAAGTAAATTCAAATGTTACAATAGGAAGGTTAGAAGCTAATAACGGAAACAAAACATTAAAAAATATAAATGTAGAAGAAGCGTCTTTAATAGAAAAGATAGAGAGCGAAATTAAAAACATTAATTTCGAAAATGTAAATATTATATCAAATAATATTGTAAGTAACGTAGGTGTTATTGCGACTTTAAGTGGTAGCATGAATAACATCTATTGCAAGAATATTATGATAGATGCAAATAATGCAGACAATGTAGGAATAGTAGGAATAAATTTTGGACCTATAGCAAAAGTCAATATGGAAAACATTAATTTATCAGGTGGAAATTGTGTAGGAGGTTTGGTAGGATTTTCTAAAAGTACAATAGATGATGTAATAGCTAATGAAATAAAAATTAGTGGAAATGATTATATAGGTGGTATTGTTGGAAAAATATATGCAGATACAAAAAATGTAAATGTGACAAGTGCAAAAATAAAAGGACATAATTTTGTTGGTGGTGTTATAGGGAATGTACCTGGGACTGCGACAAACTTTTATAATTTATTTGTAAATGATTCTGAAATTTGTGGCGATTCTAATGTTGGAGGAACAGAAGGTTGCATATATGGATATGGAAGTGGAAAAAGAGTGGTTTACAATTCTAATATCATAGGAAAAGGAAGAAATATTGGTGGAATAATAGGTAATAATGGTGGAGGTGCATCAAAAAGTGAAGTTATAAATAGTAATATAAAAGGAATAGGAACTAAAAGCGATTATGTTGGTGGAATAAGTGGAAATATTGCGCAAACAATAAACGATAATAGAGTGTTAAATTCGAAAATAGAAACAACAGGAGATTATGTAGGGGGATTAACAGGAATAATTGGTCACATAAGTAGCAATATGAATAATAATGGCAACTATGTAGAAAATATTACTGTTATAGGCAATTCGAAAGTTGGTGGAGCTTTGGGATATGCTAAGAACAATTGTACTATTGCTAATAATTATATAAATGCAGAAGTTATAGCAAAAGAAAATGATGTGGGTGGAATAGTAGGCTATATAGAAAATGGCACTATGTCAGCTATTCAAAATAAAACTATTATAAATGAAAATTATTTTGTTGGAAATATAAGCGGAAATACAAATGTTGGAGGAGTAATTGGAAATATTGAAAAGGAACTATATATGCCAGATTCATACTACTGCAGAAATTATATAGAAGCACATATAAAAAGTGAATCTGATAGAAATGTTTCATTAGGGATTGGAAACATGCAAAATCAAAACCAATATTTGAAGGATACATATTTTTATAAATATTCTAGTATAAATGGAAAAAATCCAAATACGGAAAATGAAATTTTTATATCTTCAGATATGTACGTACAAGAAAATGATTTAAAACAAAAAGAAACATATACCAATAAATTAAACTGGAAGTTAAAATGGAACTATGATGTTATTGATGATAATAAATATCCTACAATAAATAGAGAATTTGTTGACCAAACGGGAATTCCTTTACCAAAAGATGAGGAAAATATAATTGAGGAAAATTTAAATGCGGAGAATATAAGTGCTCATAATATAGAAGATGAAAATTCAGAAAAAGTAGAGGCACAATATATATTTAACTATAACGGCAAAGTAATTAAAACATATGATACATATTCCAAAATAATTGCAGAAGATGGAAGTAAAGTAGTAAGGAAAGATGTGAGATTGTATGTAAAAGATGGAAAATTATATG
>USAE01000076.1 GCA_900552655.1 uncultured Clostridium sp. | reverse complement strand
ATCTATTCCTTTACCGGGTCCTTTATTTAAACTTAAATTTATGAAAATCCTGTGAAACAACTTTTGTTTACTATTTGTTTATCTTTTTATGTTATAATTTAGTATAGCAAAAAACAGCAGGCAAAATATCGCCTTGCTGTTTTTTGTTTGTTGTTCTTATGCAAAGAAGTTTTTCTTCTTCGCTTCTCGCCTTTCATGTAGCTGTTTAAAAAATTCTTCTGCCACGGGAGTATTATTATGTTTCAATGAGCGTTCTTCGATTTTTTCGAAAGTTTCGTCATCACAAATATTCTCTGTAATGGCCTTCTTTAAGATTACATCTATTGCTGATTTGTCTAACTGATATTCTAAAGCAAAATCCTCTTTAGTTTTATCACATTCATTGGCAAATCTAGTTGCTATTTCTTTTATTGTTTCTTCGCTCACTCCAAATACTTCCTTTTCAACTCGCTTTCTTCTAAGACTACTATAATGCTCCTTAGCAGTAGTTGCCTTTCGGTCTGGAGAATGTTGTTTCTGATTGTGTACAGATCTATCCTCCATTCTTTTAACAGTAGCTTCAGGTACTAACCGGTTTATAACTGCATAATCTAGCAATTTACCAACTAAGTTCGGTGTCATTTCAAACATTTCTGCTAGTTCTTTTTTTGTTATGTCATAGTTTTCTCTGTCAGCATACTGGTCTGCAATTTCTGCTGATAATTCGTTTAAATCCCGTAATGTCATACTTCTTTCCAAATCTTTAAAATATTTCCACATAAAAAGCCCTCCTATAGTTAATTCAACAATGGTTACTTTATATATTTTAACATATCTTCCCATTTTAATCTACATAATGTTTGAAATTGTATGATTTTTTTGTGAAGGTTAGTCAATCATATGTCACACTCTTTTGAAAAATATATACTTTAAGTACTCTATATTGTTACAACCGATTCCTCTTGACTTTTATACTTTTTTAGGAATTCCTTTGGACTCAGCCAGCCTAGCGGTCTCATTGGAAAGTTATTATATTCTTTTCTCCAATCTGCTCCTCTATTTCTTAAATCTTCTAAACTCCAAAATATTCTATTATAATAAAATCTTTCTTGGTCTTTTCTATGACTTCTTTCTACTCTTCCATTTTGTTTTGGTGTATGAGGCTTTATTGTCTGATAGTCTATTCCTAATTTTTCTAATGTTTCTTCAAATAGTGTCTTTTTATTCTCTTCAAATCCATTCCAACTCAGTCTATTTGTAAATTCAAAACCATTATCTGTTTGAATTGTTTTTATTCTTATATCATATTGTTCTTTATAATATCTTACCATTCTCTTCACAAACTCACTAGACGTATATGTACTATGCTCATTTGTATACCATATATATCTTATTCTGGTAAACTCATCTATTCCTGTATATTGATAATATCTTTCTCCCTTTTCTTGTAATTCTGGACTCATGCATTTTTTTGGCACATACTTTACATCTACCTGTACTTTTTCTCCTGGATATTTCCCTGTTATCCATTCCATTGCTTCTATTTCTTTTTTCTTACTTGGTGCTTTTTTATATATTCCTAATCTTTGTAATACATGATACAATCCTTATATTGTTCTTGTATATCCTGCTTCTCTTAATTTTACCCATAAAACAACCAATCCTGTATCTTTATTATTATTTCTGTAATTTTTTATCATTTTTATTTCTTCTGTATGCTGATTTGGATGATAATGTGGCTTTCTCGATTGGTCTTTTAAACTTTCTAAGCTCCCATCATATCTTTTCCTCCACCTATATATTGTTCTTCTACATTCTTCAAATTTTATTGCTGCCTTTGTTACTCCATATTTATATGAAAACTTTACTACAGACTCTTTATATTTTAATTTTTGTGTGATATTATTACCCATATGAGAGTACCTCCGATACGTTTATTTGTGGTTATTTAAACAATATCATTTTTGGTACTCTCTTTCAATATTTTATTTTCAATTTACTTGTGACATATCTATTTTAAACCTATAATGTTTGAAATTGTATGATTTTTTTGTTTTGGGAACTTCCTACGATCTCAATATTCCCAGAATATTATTTAAATTTCTTCTTGCTTTTTCAAAAAATTATTTATTCCCTATTATGAATTCTTCAATATTGTTAAATAATTTTCTGAAAATTTTATTAACCTCTCTATGTCTTCTCTTGACTCTAGTCCATTTATAATCATATTAGCAACAGAAAAAGCCATATCATATTCATCTTTGCTTATTTCTCTTTTATTATAAGCTTCTTCCAATTCGTCTTCATCTAATATATGTATTCTACCGTCTGGCACTACAACTACATCTAAATATAAATCATCTTGATAAGGTACACCATCTTCTATTCCCAAGCTCCTTGATATATCAAAATACCATTCTATAATATTATCCTTATCATCAAATATCGCTGTTATACAATAGTTTTCTCCGTCTGGATATATTCGTAACCACATATAATCTTTTGCTAAAACACATCTACTCTCTACATCTACTTTCCATTCTTTTCTTACTTTATTTATTTTTAATAAAGATATATTACCTTTAAATTCATTATTATCTATTCTTAAATTTTTAAATGTGCTTTCCAATATATCATTGCTTTTATTTCTTCCATCTGCATAACTCTTTTTTAATGTTATCCAATATCTTTGGTATATTATACCATCATTTTCTACTTCATTTTCCATTACTCCACCATTTTTTATGATTGTTCTTGCTGAAGCAACATTATAATTCTTGCATGTCATAAGTACATTTCCTATTCCTTGTTCTTTCGCTTTTTCTAAAGCTAGTCCAATCATAGTCGTACTATAACCTTTATTTCTTTCTGAAGGTCTTATAGAATCTCCAATATGCCCTGTATAATTAAATAAATGCTCGTTTAGTTTATACCTAATTTGCACGATTCCAATTAATCTTCTATCACTTTTTCTAAAAGCTAAATATACTGCAGATGGTACTCTATTCCTCTTTCTACTAGTTTCTTCTTCTAAGTCTTCTCTAACATTTTTTAGCCACTCTTCAAAAGAAATATCCTTTTCTAGTCCTGCTCCACCATGAATTATAGTTTCATTATTCTTTTTAAATTCTTCTTTAAAATCTATTATTTCTTCTTTATATTCTTCTGTTGGAAATATTAATTCTAATTCTTCTTGCATTTATATTTATTCAGCTCCTTCTTTTTCTTTTGTTTCAATTATTTCTTCCAAAAATTTTGCTGCATCACGCACACAATCGTTACATTCTCTTAAAACTTTACCTGTGCCTATACCTTTAAGTTTTTTACAAATAACCGTAGAATTTTGTTCTTTAAATTTTTGCATTATTTTTCTTATATCTTTAGTTGTTTGTATCTTGTTCTTATTCATCATTCCCAAAACTATCCCTGCACCAGATATTGCACCACAAGTACCTTCTAACGTTCCCATTCCGCCTCCAAATGATTGGCATATATTAAACATTTCTTCTTCACTACAACCTGCATAATCACAATATGTACAAGCAACTGCTTGTGCACAATTATAGCCATTTTTCTTTTTTATAACTGCTTCTTCTATTCTTGATTTCATATTTTCCTCCATATAATATTCTTGTTTTATTTTTTTCGCTTAATATATAATTAGCTTTCACATTTTTAGTTTTCGCTAAATGATGAGGCTTTTTTAGGAGTCTTTCCTTTTATTACATTATGATAATAATCATATGTTAGGACTTTATTATCATTTAATACTTTTGCTTCTTTTGCTTCTAAAATAAATACTGTATGTGTACCACAATCTATTTCGTGTATTATTTCTGCTTCTATATAAGATGTTACATTTTGCGTAATTATTGGAATGCCATTAGAACCTATTATATATTCAGTATCTTGTAATTTATTAAAATCTTTACTGCTTCTAAAACCAAATTTTCCAATTAATAACATATCTGCATCTTGTGATAAAACAGATATATTTACCTTTTTTGACTTACTCATTGTTGTATTTGTATCATTATCTTTATTTACTGTTACTAACAATTTTGGATTTTCTTCTGCTGTTGCTTGTACAACTGTGTTTACAACGCAACCTGCAAAGTGTTCTTCTTGTTTTGTAGTTATTATATATAACCCATAAGATAATTTAAAAAATGCTTCTTTTTCCATATTATTTATTCTCCTTTATCTCCATCCTTACATATTCTGTGCAATCTAATTTTTTATTTAAAATATCTATATTTTTATTGTCTTTTATAATATTTTCTTTATCCAATTTTGTTAAATGTTTCATATGATATTCTAATTTTGAAGCTAGCTTTCTATCTGCACTAGTCCAAACTGCCTCCAATTTTTTTGCTTTATGCCTTTTTGTATATTTTGCACATTTTTCATCTTGTGTAAAATGTTCTTTCATACGCCTTTCTAAATCTGTAGTTATTCCTGTATATATAGAATTATCTATGCACCTTATCATATATGTATAATACATTTTAAAAACCTATCTTTCTTCTTTCATTTTTTACTGTTAATTCTTCTTCATTTATATCTTCTACTGTTATTGTCATTAAATTCTTATAATCTTCTATATTTTCTGCATTTCTTGAATGTGCTATAAGAATATTTTGATATATTTGATTTATATACCTCGCATTTCCAAAGTCCTCTACATTTTTAGACATTTCTATTATATATTTAACTTTTTCTAATGCTTCACTAGTAATATTTAAATGATTCTTTCTTACCAATTGCTTAAATATATCTAGTAATTCTTGTGTTGTATAATCATCAAATTTTATTGTATATCCTATTCTAGATTTTAAACCTGGATTGAATTTTATAAAGTTTTCCATTTGTTTTTCATATCCTGCAAAAATAACTATTAAATTATCTCTTTGGTCTTCTAAAACCTTTAAAATTGTAGTCATACAATCACTGGAAAATGATGCATTAGGACCATTTTCTACAATCGAGTATGCTTCGTCTATAAATAAAACTCCTCCAAAAGCAGATTTTAGCACATTATACGTTTTTCCTGCTGTTTGTCCAACATATTCTGCAATCAAGTCTTTTGCAGAAACTTCTACAAGCTTATTCTTCTTAGTATAACCTAAATTATATAATATATCACTTAAAAGTCTTGCAACAGTTGTTTTTCCTGTTCCTGGATTTCCTGTAAACACCATATGCAAATTAAAATTAGATATATCTAAGTTAGCTTTTTTATTAAATTTTAACAAACTAACTAAATTATTAATTTGTTCTTTTATTTTTCCCAAACCTATCATTTCATTTAAGTCTGATAAAATTTGTGGCAAATCTCTTGTATTGTATAAATTAGGAATATCATCTAAGCTTAATACATTGTTTTTATTAATATCAAATTGACTATTTTCATTTAAAATAATCTTATTGAATAATACTTTTGCATATTCTGTATTTTTTAGTTCACTACTTCCATAACTTAATTTTATATAATTATATAATT
>USAE01000075.1 GCA_900552655.1 uncultured Clostridium sp. | reverse complement strand
TACAAAAGCCTTCTAGGCGCAGAGCAAACCACCCGTTTTACGGGTGGTTATGATTAATTTTATAAAATATGCAAACTTTTGTTTATTTATAATTTATAATATGTTATACTTTAGAAAGTGAGGTGAAATTATGAATGATGAAATTTACAATAATATCGAAGAAACTGAAAATTTATTAAATAGTATCAATAATTCTGATGCTATTCAGTTTTCTAAATGGACTAAAGAAAAGGCTAATTTAAGGTATAATGGAAAAATTCCTAAATTTCCAATATATAATAATTTTATTTACTGGTGTAATCTTGGAATAAATATTGGAAGTGAGCAAAATAAATTAAGACCTGTTTTAATGTTAAGAACTTCTAAGAATTCTCCAATTTGTACTATTCTTCCACTAACAACTAAAAGATTACAAGATGGTTTTTGGTTTCATATTGATTTAGAAGAAGTAGACGCTACTGTTTTAGTTGAGCAATTAAAAGTTGTTAGTAAAATAAGAATTACAGATCCATATAGAAAAAAGGGACAATTAGTCACTATTTCACAAAACGACTGGAATAAAATTAACTCACAACTTGAAAGTTTATATAGGTTAAGAACCCTAAAAGATGAATAAAATTTTGAATTTTGCTTGACTTTCTGCCATGGAATAGTTTATAATTAAATTAATAAAACATTAGTGTCCGTTCTGAAAAGAACGTAATCATTATAATCCGATAGCTCAAAAAGCTATCGTTTTTTATTGCATATAATCTAAAATTTTTCATATACTATTATTACATTAGTGTCCATAGCATTTATGCTATGTAAGTCATTAATATTAAGGAAGCCCTGTTTATAAACAGAACTTCCTTTTTAATTTTACAATTTTTATAATTTCAGTATTTTATTTCAATTATTTCACTAAATTTTTAACTTTACATATATACTTTTTATATTTTTTTCCTTCTGAATCTTCTGCATAAGCATATGCTTTTTTATTTTGTTGTATTTTAGAAAAGGCAGAAAATTCAGAATTATAAAAGTATTGTGTGGTTGTTTCGCCAGGGTTTAACATTATTCTACTTTCTTCTATTGTTTTTGTATTTGTAAAAACTTGTCCTTCAACTTTTATTCCTAGATTTTTAATAAAAATATTTCGATTTCCGACATTAGTTACAGTAACATGTGTTCCAGTACATTCAAATCCAATACCAATAAAACTTCCAAAAGTTAATAATAACTTTTTCTTAAAAGGTAATCTTGATGTTACTATTGAGATAATTATAGCTATTATACTAGCTATCAAAGTTAATAAACTTAATATAGCACTAATAAATCCTTGATTATTATTACACCATTCTATTATTTCCATAAGAATTCTCCTTTTCATCCTTCAATGCTTCTCATAATGTTATAATGATTGATATCACCTGATTTGTCAAATATTTTCTCAAATGCTAATAAATATTTTTGGATTTCTTCTGTTCCAATACTAATAGAAAAGTCATCACCTATTGAATGAGAACCATCATTTATGTACGCAATTAATGATTTTTCTATTATTTTATCTTCTCTGTCAAAATCATTAATATATGATTGGTTATTTAATTTTCTTACTATCCAATAGGTTTCATCTTTTCTTTTCCCTTGTCTATGCCTATAAGTGACCTCTTTATTAAAATATACATTATGTATTAATATAAATACTTGTTTTATGCCATTTATATTTTCAAAACAATTTTACATTATATTTTTTACTAAAGTAGTTACTATAAACAAAACATTCCTATCAAGACTTGAAATTTGGTCATCTATAACAACTACTTTGTCTTTATCTATTCCTGTTGTCTCTGTACCTCATTGTAACAATTGATAAAAAGATAAATTAGTAGATAAAAATTGTAAAGCCAAAGACTGGTATTCTATTGACGACAAAAATGGAAATAGATAAACAAATTTCAAAGTTAAATTATTCTATAAACTCCTCCTATTCTACTTATAGAAAATGTTTAATTACATAAGTAGAAAGTATAGCTTACGATGTATGATAAAAAAATCCAAAATTTCTATAACACCTGATTTTAGTATAATTACATTGATTATTTTCCGTGCAAATCGTCCGTGCATATTCCGTGCAATTATGCAAAAATAATGAATAATAACAAATAATTTTGAAAATAGGTTGAATAATGAAAATTGCTAAAATGCAATTATATCAATACTTACAAATACTTTTGAACAAAAATAAAAACAGTTGAAATTGATTAAATTTCAACTGTTTTGGTGCAGATGGCCGGAATCGAACCGGCACGAGGTTTAACCCTCGCAGGATTTTAAGTCCTGTGCGTCTGCCAGTTCCGCCACATCTGCATATATGTCTTGCAACTGACAATGCTTATTATAATACCACAACATATACTTTGTCAATATAAATTTTAAATTTTTTTATAAAAATTTAAAATGGTACATTAAAAAATAATAATAATGCAAAAATAACATATTTTATGAAGTTATTAAGTAACGCTAATCTTGACAAAAACATATAAATGAAGTATACTAATATACGAAAATAGTATACCAGTGCAAAACAAGGAGGAAAAAATGAAAGAAACACAAATTATAGAAGCAGCGAGAAATTTATTTCATCAATATGGTTTTAAAAAAGTATCTATGGATGAAATTGCAAAAGAAGCAGGAGTAACAAAGAAAACAATTTATATGTACTTTTCTAGTAAAGAAGAACTATTAAAATATTTTATTCAAGAAGAAATATTAAACATGGAAAAAATAGTAGAAAAAATAGAAGCAAAAAATTTAGAATTTTTTGAAAGTGTAAATCAAGGGCTTTATGAAATCTTAGAATACAGAAAAAATCAAAACTTTCTAAATATTATAACAAAAGAAGCAGAGTGGCTAAAAAATCCCATAATTATAGATAGTTTAAAAATAATAGATGAAAAAATTCAAAATTATATTAAATCTAAATTAGTAAGGGCAAAAGAAAAAGGATATATAGACTATCAAGATTTAGATATAACAACATTTTTAATTTACAAAATGTACATTGCATTGGTTATCGAATGGGGATCAAAAGATAAAAATATAGATAGGCAAGTATTAGCTAAAACTGTTTCAGAAGTTTTAAGAAAAGGATTAAGAAAGGAAGAGTAAATAATGGAAAAAATAGACAAGAAGAAGATTTTTACAATTGTAATTTTTGTAGTAGTATTATTTATACCACTAATTTATAGCTACTTTTATTTAAAATCATATTGGGATCCATATGGTAATTTATCAGATATGAAAGTAGCATTAGTAAATTTAGACGAAGGAAAAGATGGTAAAAACCAAGGAAAAGAGTTTGTACAAAGTTTGCAAGATAGTAAAACATTTTGTTTTGAAGATGTAAATACAAAAGAAGCACAAAAAGGTATGGAAGAAGGAAAATATTATGCAACTATAGAAATACCAAGTGACTTTACAAAATGTTTAGAAAGTGCAAGTACAACAGATAAACAAACCGCTAAAATTACATATAGCCCTAATCAAGCTACAAATTATTTAGCTACACAAATGATTAATAGTGCAGTAAAAACAGCACAACTAAGTTTACAAACTAAAGTAGATAAAGAAATAATATCGACATTATCAAATAAATTAGAAGAAGTTCCAAATAGTTTAGGTAAAATAGAAAATGGAGCAGATACATTATTAGCAGGAGCAGAAAACTTAAATTCTGGAATTAATCAAATTAATGATGGAACAGGCAAACTAGAAAATAGTTATGCACAATTTAATAATGGAGTAAAATCAGCAAATGAAGGTAGTAAAGCTTTAAATGGAGGAATTAACCAAGTTTCTGAAGGAGTAGAGGATTTACAAGAAGGTGGAAAAAGCTTAAACAGTGCAATTACACAGATAAGTGATGGTGCAGATAAATTATCATCACAAGGTGAAGAAGGAATTTTAAAATTATCTGAAGGAATAAACAGTTTAAATGAAGGTGCTAAAAGCTTAAACGAAGGTGTTAATAATTATGTTGAAGGAAGTACAGAATTATCTAAGAATATAAAATCATATATAGAAAATAACAAGAAATTGCTAGGAAATGTAAATAATTATATAGATAGTTCAAATTCTCTAAATACTAATACAGAAAATATTTTAAAAGCACTAGTAAAAAAAGGTGAAACATCTCAAGACCCAGAAATACAAGAACTGGCTAATAAAGCTAATATATTATTAAATAGTGGTGCTTTTTCAGAATTAAAAACATCTGGTGAAAAGATAAAACAAGGAAGTAAGAACATACAATCTGTAAATTCAAAATTAGAAAATGGAGCACAAACTATAATAAATAATGGAACTTCTGTAAAAGAATGGGCAAATAAATTATATACAGGCACACAAACATTATTAAATTCAAGCAGTAATTTATCTGCAATTACACAAGGTGTTAAAAACTTAAAATTAGCATTAACATCATTAAAAGAAGGAAGCACAGCTTTAAACCAAGGAATAGATACATTAAGAAATGGAACAGCAAGTTTATCTGAAGGAAGTTTAAGTCTAAGCACAGGTTTATCTACACTAGATACAAGTTCAGACCAAATATATACTGCAATAGATACAATTCATAATGGAACAACTTCAGCTTCAGAAGGTAGTGGAAAATTAGTAGAAGGAATAGGAACTTTTAAAGAAACCATTAATAATGGTCTAAAAGATACAAAAGAAGAGCTAAAAACATTAGAAGGATTGGAAGACTTTGCAGAAACACCAGTAATATTCGAAACAAAAGAATATGGGGAAGTTAACTCATATGGTATTGCGTTTACTCCGTTATTCTTATGTATAGGTTTATGGGTAGGAGCTTTAATGTGCTATGTTATTTTCTACTATGACCATGAAAATCGTTTTGGAATATTAGGAATTAATAGTAAAAACAAATTATTACAAAATGTTATATATCTTGCAATTGGAGCAGTAGAAGGTTTAATTACAGGATTTTTATTAAAAATGGGATTAGGATTCGAAGTACAAAATATAGCTTTATATTATGGAGTAAGTACATTAATAGGAATTGCATTTATGAGTATAATACAATTTTTAATTAGAAACTTTGGAGATGTTGGAAAATTTATTGCACTAATTATTTTAGTATTACAATTAGCTGCATCTGGAGGAACATTCCCTATAGAAACGATAAATGTAGGATTCCAAGCATTTACACCATTTTTACCTATGACATATTGTATTAAATTATTAAAAGAAATTTTAGTTCCAACAGTTACTAACTTTAAAGGAAGTTATATATTAATTTTAATAATGATAATAATTGTAACTTTTGCAATTACAGCAATTTGTGATTTCGTTAGAAATAAAAAGAAAATAAAAGATAATAACTAGAAAATGTGGTCTTGTTAAGACCACATTTTTTTACTTCTGTACTAGACAATTAGGAAGTAACTTAGAATTTTATAGAAGTTACATTTGCTGGAAAATTTTAGGAGTACTTTTTAGCTAGCAAAGCTTTTTAAGGTAATTCTATTTTAAAATTTTCTTTTTTTAATTTTTTTAGATTTTCATTTATTATAGAAGCAATGTTAGAATCATAATTTTTATGATTTTCTGCTAAACTTATATAATAATTTAATTTTTTTAGATAACGCTCAGAATAACTATTC
>USAE01000074.1 GCA_900552655.1 uncultured Clostridium sp. | reverse complement strand
GAGCAAAGAAAGTTTTTGTCAAATTATGAGAATCAAAGAGAATATTCTAAAGAATTTTTAGAAAGTTTATATGCGAATTAAGATAAAACATTTATTATAATAATATGAAAAATATTAAAATTATATTGACAAAACGCAAACAATTGTTTTATAATACTTCTGGAGATGATGAATATGATATATACTTATAATAAATTGGTAAGAGATAAAATACCTGTAGAAATAAATAATGTAAAAGGAAGAAAAGCAAATTATAGAGTTTTAAAGGATAATGAATATTTACAAGAACTAGATAAAAAATTGTTTGAAGAAGCTCATGAATTTATTGAAGAGCATAGCGTAGAAGAATTAGCAGATTTAATAGAAGTAATTGAGGCAATTATGAAAGAAAAAAACATATTACATAAAGATGTAGAAATAGGTAGAGAACGTAAGAATAAGAAAAAAGGTTCATTTAAAGATAAAGTTTATTTAATTAATGTGAAGCAAGAACAAACTGATGAACGCGAAGAAAAAGAGTTAAATAAAGAATGGAGAAAAAATAGTTTATCAAATAATAATGAAATGATAACTATTTGGAATATTAATGAACTTATAAAAGAAATGCAAAAGATTAATATATTCAATTACCAGAATTTAAAAGAAATAGCTAATAGAATTAACATGTTAGATAAAAATTATACATCTGAATTAAAACAAATTATAATAGATAAAGCAGATATTATAAAATTAAATAATTTAAAAGAGAAATTCAGTGATGATGAAAAAATAAAAAAAGAATTGTTTAGTGAAATAAAAGAAATTGCATCATACTATGGAGTATCTAGTGAAATTTAGAAAAAATAACATTATAGAAAATCTTGAGAGAAATACTGTTACTTTGTAGAAAAAAAAAGAAATTTATGATATATTATAAAAGTGAATTGGAGGAAAAAATGGAAAGTGTAAAACCTTTTGTAAAATGGGCAGGTGGCAAAGGTAGTTTAATACCACAATTAAAGAATTTTTATCCATTTGAATTAGAAAATGAAACAATAAATAAATATGTAGAACCATTTGTTGGTGGTGGTGCAGTTTTAATAAATATATTACAAAAATATAATATAAAAGAAGCCTATGCTTTTGATATAAATATTGATTTAATAAATTGTTATAATGTTATAAAAAGCAATGTGAATGAACTTATAAGAGAATTAGACATAAAAGAAAAAGAATTTAAAAAATTAGAAGATGAAGACAGACAAACATATTTTTATAATGTTAGAAAAGAATATAATTCTTATAAAATTACTGAAAATGAACTAAGTGTAAAAAGGGCAGGAGAATTTATATTTTTAAATAGAACATGTTTTAATGGATTATATAGGGTTAATAAAAATGGGAAATTTAATGTACCTTGTGGCAAATATAAAAATCCTACTATATGTGATTCTAGCAATTTAAGCAATTTATCATTTTTAATTAGAAATGTAGATTTTCAATATGGTGATTATACTAAAAGTGAAAAATATATAGATAATAATACATTTGTGTATTTTGATCCACCATATAGACCATTATCAGTTACTTCCGCATTTACATCATATACTAAAGAAGATTTTAACGATGAAAATCAGAAAGAATTGGCAAAATTTTTTAAAAGATTAGATAAAAAAGATGCAAAATTAATGTTATCTAATTCTAATCCTAAAAATACAAATAAAAATGATACATTTTTTGAAAAAATATATAAAGGATTTAATATTAATGAAATTTCTGCAAAAAGAATGATAAATAGTAATGTAAAGGCAAGAGGAGAAATTTCAGAATTACTTATTACAAATTATGAGGAGATGGATGAATGTATCCAGGAAAATTTTACTTTGAAGAAAGTAGCTTTAAACTAATAGATAATGATACTTTTGATACATTAAAAAAATTTACAGAAAAAAGTTTTGACATGATATTTGCTGATCCACCATATTTTTTATCAAATGATGGCATAACTTGCAATGGTGGAAAAATGGTAAGTGTAAATAAAGGTAAATGGGATAAAAATTTAAATATAAAAGATAAACATGAATTTAATAAAAAATGGATTTATGAATGTTATAGAATTTTAAAAGATAATGGAACGATATGGGTTAGTGGAACATTACACAATATATATTCGGTTGGAATGGCTTTAGAAGAGGAAGGTTTTAAAATCATAAATAACATTACTTGGCAAAAAACTAATCCACCACCCAATTTAGCTTGTAAAACTTTTACACATTCAACAGAAACAATTTTATGGGCTAGAAAAGATATATCTAAAGCAAAATATAAATTTAATTATGATTTAATGAAAAAACTAAATGACAATAAACAAATGAAAGATGTTTGGACAACTTCACTTACAAAACCTTCAGAGAAAAAACAAGGAAAACATCCAACTCAAAAACCTTTAGAAATATTAGAAAGAATTATATTAGCATCTACGGAAGAAAATGATTTAATTTTAGATCCATTTTGTGGTAGTAGCACTACTGGGATTGCTGCAAATAAATTAAATAGAAGATACATAGGAATTGATAATTCAAAAGAATATTTAGATTTATCTATAAGAAGATATAAAGAAATAAAGGAGTAGATGAATATGAAAAGAGATTTTGCAGAGTGGCTATTAACATTTACGGATAGTATAGCTAATTATAAATATTATATGGATTTTGAAACTATATATACAAATGCAGAAAAGTATAAAGTAGAATTGAATATGATGAATTCTCTAATAGGAAGCGAAAAAATAGAAAAAGACTTTGAAGACTTAGTACATAAATATCCAGAAGTTTTAAAATGCATTCCAACATTATTAGCAGTTAGACAAACAGAGATAATCGTTTTAGATGATGAAGGAAATAAATATGAATATAATTTTAAAAATATAAATTACAATGTTGAGCAATATACTGTATTTATGAGAGAAACTGGCTTATTTGATTTACTAAAAAAACATTTAATCAATAATTTATATGACTACGTATTAGGGGTTGAATGTGGACTAAATTCAAATGCTAGAAAAAATCGTGGTGGACATTTGATGGAGAATTTAGTAGAAAAATTTATTCAAAGGGCAGGTTTTGAAAAGGATAAAACATACTTTAAAGAAATGTATTTACAAGATATTGAAAGAAGATGGAAACTAGACATGTCTTTTATCAGTAATAAAAATCAAGCTACTAAACGATTTGATTTTGTCATAAAAACAGATAAATGTATTTATGGTATTGAAACAAATTTCTATGCATCTGGTGGTTCAAAATTAAATGAAACAGCTAGAAGCTATAAAATGATTGCAGAAGAAGCAAAAAGAGTAGTAGGATTTGAATTTGTATGGTTTACAGATGGAATGGGGTGGATTTCAGCAAGAAATAATTTGCGAGAGACATTTGATAATATGGAACATATATACAATATTGCTGATATGAAAACTGGGATTATGAAAGAAATATTTAAATAAACAAAAATGCAAAAATGCAAAAAATGTAGAAAACTCAAATAAAATGTGATAAAATATATAATAATTAAAAATAATACAAAAGAAAAGTAGAATAATTTTTCTACTTTTTTTGTATAGGGGGAAGTTATGGAAGAAACAATAGAATTTTATGGATTTAGAGGAAATATTATTTTTCCAGACCAAGTAACATTATTTAGCTTGGGTTTTGAGAATAAGTCAAAAGATAAAAATCAGGTTTTTAAAAAATTTTTCGAAGATTTGAAAGAAAATGAAAATAGTCGAGTAGATTCAGAATACCAAAAGAGAAGATATTATTTAATTTTTATTAATCAATATGATTCTATTATTCATTGTCAATTAGCCAGAGAAAGAATTTCTGATAAATATGAAATGACCAAAGAAAAAGTAATAGGGACAAAGGATAAAGATTACCCATTTATAAATGTTTTTATTGAATTAGAAACACAGAAACTTTTAATAGAATATAAAAGTACAATTTTTGAAAATCATACTACTTGTGGTGATGTAATTCAAAATATAATGAATAAATATTTGAAAACAATTGATGCCACAATAAATATTAATCCGATCACAGAAGAACAAGAATTTTGGGAGTTTTTTGAAGATGATAATGAAGTGAAAAATTTAAATTTTAATTTAACAGTACCTAATTTATTTGATGCTAGTGATGATGCTACTAATTTTTTAAATGATGCTAGAGATAATGTTGGAGCTAGTAATGTTTCTTTAAATTTTTCTAATACAGAAGGTAAATTAAGACCCAATAAAGAAGGAATAGAATCATTTGTAAAATATACAAGTGCTGGTGGAGGTAAATGGCGTTTAACTTATAAAGATAAAGATGGTGAAGTAAGAAAAGCTAGTAGTAAACAAAAGAACAAAAAAATTTGTATAAAATTTTTCAAGGATGAAATTAATCAATTAGATGAAGATAAAATCAAATTAATTAGACTGGAAATGCAAAAAATAGAAACAATAGAAAAGTTTAAGGAGAAAATTGATGAAAAAGAAGATAATGATAATTAGTATAATTATAGTTATAAGTTTTTTTATAGCTTCCACAACAAATTCATTTATTGTAAATTCAGAAGCATTAGTGCCATTTCTTTTTACTATATTAGGTTTATGTATAACTGCATATACATTTATTTATGCACCTATTTCGGAAATTCTAAAAAAAGATACTATGCAAAGTGATGAGTCAAAGAAAAAATTACAAAAACTATTAACTAGTTTTGAAGAAGATATGATGGTAATATTCTTTTTAACAATAATAATAATTGCTGTTGATTCTTTAAAAGTTATAGATATACCTTTAGCAAAGAACGTATTGAATCTAGATTTAGGAATAATAAAAATTATATCTTTAAAGGAATATATTTTTAACTTTATCATTTCCACAAGTGCATGTCTATCTTTCTATGCATTATATGATTTAATGCAAGCAACATTTAAGATTTTGCGAAAAAGTTTTGAAAAGTAGTGAACTTCTTTGAAATAGATAATGTTTAACTGTATTTAAAGAATCACCGTTTTTCTTTTTTATTTGTGTATATTTTTCCAAGTAGACTAAAAGAGTTTTAGGCAAAATTTTTCCTATTAATAAAAATAGTGCCCTAAAATAAAGCTAGCAAATTTTGCAAATTAGAAATACTATCTAAAATTTGTTGAAATTTTGAAAAAATGCTGACAAATAACTAAAAATACGTTATACCATGATTGATAATCGATTATTAAATTATTTAAATCGGAGGTGGTATAACATTAGCAAGTTTACAGATAAACGCTATACGAAGTTCAATTATTTCTATAAGGGTTGCAATGTTTCGTATATCAGATGAAGATTTTTCAATATTAGAAAAAATCTATTCAGAATACAATAATTAATAAAATAATTTGTTAACAATATTATTTTATAAAAGAAGTAAGGATATTAGTAGCAATATTAAAATTCTTACTTCTTTAAATATAAGAAATTATAATGAAGTTATTTATAATTATCCTGATGTTATGTAAGCCAAAATATAAAATTAGTAGTTTTGTGTTTAATTATTTATATTCTAAAAAATTGAGATTCTTAATATCCTAATATTAGGATATATGTTATAAAAATATATATCAAATATTTATTAACATTAATAATAATATTAAACGTATTTTACTATGAGTAAAAAATTAGTCT
>USAE01000073.1 GCA_900552655.1 uncultured Clostridium sp. | reverse complement strand
AATTTTTTCAAATTTGGAGGTAAGTATAACTATGGATAAAAAGGAAATTACAAATAAAAAAAATAATTTAATTTGTTCTTTATATCAAGTTGAAAATTTTCTAAATAAATTTACAATCTTATTAAAGACTAAAAACTTTGCTGAATTTTTAAAAAGACAAAATTAATAATCTTGTCTAAAAAAATTATTTTCAAAACTTATTTCCCCATCTTTAAAAGATTTATTTTCCTCTCCATTTATTAATATTCTTACAGAATTAACTTCATTTAATTCTGTAACTGTCTTTACTATTGTTTCAATAATTACATCTTCGTTTTCTTTTCCTTCTAGTGCGTTATTTATAAAATCCTCCGAAAAATCTATGTATAATATATCTTCAATTAATTTTACATTATTTAATTTTGTATTTTCTGGTATTGCTTTTTCTAGTTTTTCATTTTTGGGTCCTGAAATCAATTGTTCTATTAAGTATTTATATGGATCCTTTAATAATTCATTTGCATTTATATTTCTTGCTTCTGGATTAATTTCTTTGCTTTCTTTATTTACAAAATACAGTGAAATAATTGTATTTCTCAATTGATTTTCGCTTACTTCTTCTTCTGGAACATATTCTTCTATTATTTCATTCTTTTCTTTAAAATCATTTCTATTAAAATAGTATATTACAAATCCTAAAATTACTACTAATACTATTAAGAAAAAAACAATAAAAAAACCTTCTCTTTTTTTCATTTTATCCCTCCTTTTTCTTGATTAATTATTATGAAAGACAAGTATAAAATATAACTTATTTTCATATTTTTACAATTTGACAAAATAGCTTTTTCCGTATAAAATTATTTTGTGAAATTGTACTTTTTTATACAAGTATTGAAAGGAGAAACTTATGGAAAATATACTTCATGTTGGCCTAGACGTAGGGTCAACAACAGTAAAAATTATAGTTATAGATTCTAATAAAAAAGAAATATATTCAGATTATACAAGACATTTTTCAGATACTAAGAATACTGTTTGCAAAGTCTTAGATTCGTTACCAGAAAAATTTCCAAACAGTAAATTTACTATTGCACTTACAGGTTCTGGAGCAATGTCTGCAGCTACATTCTTAGGGCTACCTTTTATTCAAGAAGTTGTATCTTGTAAAAGAGCTGTTGAAAAGTTTATACCTCAAACTGATGTAGTTATTGAGCTAGGTGGAGAAGACGCTAAAATAATATACTTCGATCAATCTATAGAGCAAAGAATGAATGGAACTTGTGCTGGTGGTACAGGTGCATTTCTTGACCAAATGGCTTCATTACTAGATACCGATACAGCCGGCCTTAATGAGCTTGCAAAAGATTATTCTACAATTTATCCTATTGCTTCTCGTTGTGGTGTTTTCGCTAAGACAGATGTTCAACCTTTAATAAATGAGGGCGCTGAAAAATCTGATATAGCTGCTTCAATTTTTCAGGCAGTTGTTAATCAGACAATAAGTGGACTTGCTTGTGGTAGGCCAATAAGAGGTACTGTTGCATTTTTAGGAGGACCTTTAAATTATCTTCCTGAACTAAGAAAAAGATTTATAGAAACACTTAACTTAAAACCTGAAGAAATAGTAGTTCCTGAGGAAGCACATTTATTGGTTGCCAAAGGCGCTTGTTTAGATGCAATTCATAATACTCCAATATCAATCGAAGAGTTAAAACAAAAAATTCATAATTTGAGAAATTCTCAAGACAATACTAGCCATCCTGTTGAACCACTTTTTGATTCTACAGAAGCTTATAATGAATTTAAGAATAGACATGAGCAATCAAAAGTTACTAGAAAAGATTTATCAACTTTCGAAGGTGACTGTTTTATAGGTATTGATGCTGGTTCTACGACTACAAAATTAGTTTTAACTGACAACGAGGATAATTTACTTTATTCTTTATATGCCAATAACGAAGGTAATCCGTTAAAAAGTGTTATGAAAATGTTAAAAGAACTTTATTCTGTATTACCTGAAAAAGCTAAAATACGATTCAGTGGTGTTACTGGATATGGTGAAAAATTAATTCAAACTGCTTTAAACGTAGATTTAAATGAAATTGAAACTATTGCCCATTATACAGCTGCAAAAAAATTCCAGCCAAATGTTACTAGTATTGTAGATATTGGTGGACAAGATATGAAATATATTCGCTTAAAAAATGGTGCTATAGATAATATTATGCTTAATGAAGCTTGTTCTTCTGGTTGTGGATCTTTTATAGAAACTTTTGCAAAAAGCCTTAATTTATCTATCGAAAATTTTGTAAAAGAAGCAATTGTCTCTAAAAGACCTGTAGACTTAGGTTCTAGATGTACTGTTTTTATGAATTCTAAAATTAAACAGGCTCAAAAAGAAGGTTATAGCGTTGGTGACATCTCTGCTGGTCTTTCTTATTCTGTTATAAAAAATGCTATTCAAAAGGTTATGAAAGTTAGAGATATAAGTACGTTAGGAGACTATATTGTTGTGCAAGGTGGAACATTCTATAATGATGCTGTCTTAAGAGCTTTTGAAAAAATTGTTGGAAAGGATGTTATAAGACCTGATATTTCTGGTTTAATGGGTGCATATGGTGTTTCTATTCTTGCCAGACAACAATATGAAGCTAATTTTGATATGGAATATTATTCAACAATTTCAAAAAGCGAAGATATTGATAATTTAGAAATTAAAGTTTCACATGCCCGTTGTAACAAATGTGAAAATCATTGTTTGCTAACAATAAATACCTTTAACAATGGTCATAAACATATCTCTGGTAATCGTTGTGAAAAAGGTGCTGGTATAGTTACTGGAAACAGTGAACTTCCTAATTTAATAAAATATAAACAAGAACGATTATTTAATTATACTCCTTTAGATGAAAAAGATGCTCCTAGAGGTACAATAGGTATTCCTAGAGTATTAAATATGTATGAAGATTATCCATTCTGGTTTACATTCTTTACTTCTTTAGGTTTTAGAGTTGTCATTTCTGAAAAAAGTAATAGAAAAACATATGAAAAAGGAATGGAATCAATGCCTTCTGAATCTGTTTGCTATCCAGCTAAACTTTCACATGGGCATATAATAAGCTTAATACAGAGTGGTATAAAAACTATTTTTTATCCTTGTATGCCTTATTCAAGAAAAGAATATGATAAAGCAGACAATCATTATAACTGTCCAATCGTTATTTCATATTCTGAAGTATTAAAAAATAACGTAGAAGAATTAAAAAATAAAGAAATAAAATTCTTAAATCCATTCTTACCTTTTGATGCAAAAAATTTAACAAAAAGAATTTTAGAATTAGATGAATTTAAAGAATATAATTTTAATAAAAAAGAATTAATGACTGCTGCAAAAAAAGCGGAGGAAGAATATAATCATTTTAAAAATGATATATATGAAAAAGGAAAAGAAGCCGTTGAATATATTGATAAACACAATCTAAAAGGAATTGTACTTGCTGGACGTCCATACCATTCAGATCCTGAAATAAATCATGGTATAGATACATTAATTACAAGCCTTGGTCTATGTGTTTTAACAGAAGATAGCGTTGCAAACGAAGTAGAAGCTAAACGTCCTCTAAGAGTTGTTGATCAATGGGTATTTCATGCAAGATTATATGCTGCTGCTGAATTTGTTGGTCATCATGATAATTTAGAATTAATTCAACTAAATTCCTTTGGATGTGGAGTTGATGCAGTAACTACAGACCAAGTTGAAGAAATATTAGCAAGCTTTGGAAAAATGTATACATTAATTAAAATAGATGAAGTTAATAATTTAGGAGCTGTTAGAATTCGTATCCGTTCATTACTGGCAAGTATGAATAAAAGATTATCTACAGCCAATTCTTCTAATGAAAATGGTGATTATGGTATTCATAAAAAAACATTTACTAAAGAAATGAGGAAGGACTATACAATACTTTGTCCTCAAATGGCTCCAATTCACTTTGAATTATTAGAAACTGCTATGCAATCTGCAGGATATAATTTAGTACTATTACGAGATTGTACTCAAAAAACTGTTGAAACTGGATTAAAATATGTAAATAATGATGCATGTTATCCTTCTATATTGGTTACTGGTCAAATGATAGAAGCTCTACAATCTGGTAAATATGATCCTAATAAAACAGCTTTAATTATGTCACAAACAGGTGGAGGATGTAGAGCTACAAACTACATAGGATTTATACGAAAAGCTCTTAAAGATGCTGGATTTGCTAATATCCCAGTTATATCTTTTAATGTTGTTGGAATGGAAAAAGTTCCAGGATTTAAATTAACCTTACCTTTATTAGAGAGACTTTTAAAATGTGTATTATATGCAGATTTATTACAAAAAATGTTAACTAAAAATAGAGCTTATGAAATAAATAAAGGTGAAACTCAAGCATTATTTGATAAGTGGATGTTAAAATGTAAAGAATTAATAAGAAAGTCAAACAATAAGCAATTTAAGCAAAGTATTTATGATATTGTTGATGACTTTGAAAAGATTGAGTTAGATACTTCTATTGAAAAACCTAAAGTTGGTATTGTTGGAGAAGTTTTAATTAAGTATCATCCATTTGGAAATAATTTTGTAGCTGACTTATTAGAAAAAGAAGGTGCAGAAGTTATTCTTCCAGATTTTATGGGATTTATAAAATTTATGGCTACTCATAAAGTTACATTTAATAGTTTATTAAAAACTAATCCAACTATTGCAAAAATATCAAAAGCAGCTATTAACTTAATTGATTTATTGGAAAAAGATTCAAAAGAAGCTTTAGAAAGATCAAAGAAAAATTATTTACCACCATGTAATATCTGGCATTTAGAAGAAGCTGTTAAAGATGTATTATCTATAGGAAATCAAACAGGTGAAGGTTGGTTCCTAACTGCTGAAATGATTGAATATATTGAAAACAACATACCAAATATTGTTTGTGTTCAACCATTTGCATGTTTACCTAACCATGTTGTTGGTAAAGGTGTAATAAAAACAATTAGAGAAAAATATCCAAATGCAAATATCTCTCCTGTTGATTACGATCCTGGTGCAAGTGAAGCTAACCAAGCAAATAGAATAAAATTATTAATGACCGTGGCTAAAGATAATCTAAAAAATGAACACTTACATAAAAATGCTATTAATAAGGAAAATATATCAAAATCAAATAAAGAATTTTCTAAAAAATAATATTAAATAAAATCGGGATTTAAGAATGTTTCTTAAAATCCCGATTTTATTGTTTAAAACAACTTTAATATTGTAAAAAAATACTCCTATGTTATTATACAAATTGCCTGGCAGCAAAATAATATAATAATATAGGAGGGATGTCCATAAAAGACAATAATAGCTTAGCACATATTTCTATATTTTACAAGTATAATATGGTTTTAGTACAAAATATAGAAGAATATCAATATAAAATAAACTAAGAGACGAAATAATATAAATAATAACAATATTGTTAAAAGAATTTTCAAATTTATTCATAATAGAATGAGTAGCATATACATTTATCGTTAGAGATATCAACAAAATATTCAGTATCATAATCAATGACGTAGTTAAAGTCAAATTCAATTTTGCAAATAAATATTTTGTAGATACAGTAGGAAAATATATAAAGATTAGAAAATATATATCAATCCAGTTACAATAAGACAAAATATATAATCAAATAAGTATAAAAGATCTCGTAGATCCGTTGATGGATAACAAAGGATAATACTTCAAATAAAAAAGCTTTTCTATGCTGCACGGTTATTGTAACTTAATGTCTTCGAACAGGTCTTTGCTATCGGTAGACACTTTCATGGTAATATTTTAATACATCCTTTATACATATTTTCTTTTTATTATTTTTTTATTTT
>USAE01000072.1 GCA_900552655.1 uncultured Clostridium sp. | reverse complement strand
TTAATGCAAGAATAGTAAACCTAGAATCTAATTTACATATTGAAATAGATATGGAAAGAATAGAAGATAGATCAAAAGCTTTAAGTTATATAGGAATCGAAGTAGCAGATGCATTAAAATTAATACCTGCACCACAAGAAGACGAAATTGAAGAGATAAAAGAAGAAAATTAAAAGTTTCTAAATAAGTATATACTAAAACATTTGACATTTCGTATACATATTTATTATAAATATATATGAAATGTCAAAATTTTAATTAAAGTATGTTATATTATTTAGCAGGAGATGGAAAAATAATGAAAAAAATAACAAAGCATGGAATAAAAAGATTGAAACAAAGAAATAAAAATCAATGTCGTAATGGAATAGCTAATATTGCAAAAAAGTGTGGAAAAACTAAAAGATATTTTGATGGAGAATTCTATGAATATTTATTAACAAAATCCTCAAGAGATTGCATAGTTAAAGTATATAAAAACGATATTTACATTTATGCTAGGACTTCTAAAAAACTTATTACAACATATCCTGTTCCAAAAAAGTTTATACCAACAGAACAATATTTACTTGAAAAAGAAAAAAGATATGTAATAGAAAATATAGTAAAATATTTAAACAAAAATGTCATAATAACATTAAAAAATGGTGAACAAATACAAGGAATTATACTTGACAAAATTAAAAATAATTTACTGCAAATATGTGAAGTAATACTAAAAATAAATGAGCAAAATATGCTTTTAGAAGTAGATAATATAGAAAAAATAGAATTGGACTATGATACATTTAATAAAGAAATTATGAAAGCAATGGGAATATCTGCTTAATCAAAAGATAAATTATTTAAAGATTTAAAGGGATATGAAGTATCTGTCTAATATTTACATAAAAGTATAAATATGGTATAATGGTTTTATGTAACCTATAAATATGATATATTTATGAATATTAACCAGAGTAGTGAAAAGATATATCTACAAAAGTTCTTACTCAAAATGTATCATCAAGTTGAAAAATCCTTGTGTAATTATATAAGGTAGAAGGAGAAAATATGAAACGTTTTATTCAATTCATCACATTAGTTACTTGCATTATTACATTATCATCTTGTAACAGTATTAATACTAATGCAACTGCAGTATCTTCTAATGCTGACCGGCAAGAAAATGCTTTAAACGAAGAAGCTTTAGAACATTACGAAATGATGTTTAAAGATTCTTGGCTGTTTTCACCAGATTCAGAAGTAAAAATTGTTCCCATATCTTCTGATAAATTTGGAGTATCAGAAGAAAAAACAGATGGTAAAACAGTAGTTTACAATCTTGGAGGTGATATTGCTAGATTTATAAGTCCAGCGATACTAGATAGTAAAGACAGATTTATTGATCATAATTTTACAAAAGTATTTAAATATCATTTCGAAATGCTTCCTGATGAAAATAAAATTATTGGAACATTAATTATAAATGATGAAATTATTAGGAAGCAAAATGAGAACGGTTTATCATATTTAAAAGAAGTTCTACAAGAAAATGGAGTGGAGCAATCAGAATTTAAATATGATGAAGGGAAGATTTTTTACGGTAACAAAGAAGTAACTGGAGATATCAAAGACATTATACTGGATACAATGTATGGATTTCCAGATATACTTAGATGTTTTGAGGACATTGAAGTATGTGTATATGAAAATTCTATAAATATTGATTGTTTTTAATGTTTTAGGGTCAAAAGCATATGTAAAGCTTTTGACCCTTTCTCCATATATCTCTTGCATATTTTGTTATTAAGGTGATATACTAAATTAAATTGAACGATAGAACGATTTATTGAACGATTGAGCAATAATAAATTTATAAAATGAAAAAGCGCTGAAACTTTAATAAATAAAAAAAACTACTACATCAACATTGTTAAACAAATTAGTAGAAAATAATATTTTAATAAGAGTAGGTAATAGCCCAAATACGAGATATGAAAAAAAACAAGTTAAATAGTAAATTCTTGTTATGATAGGAGATAAAGAGAAAATGTCAGAAAAAGAGAAAATGTCAGAAAAAGATAAAATGTTAGCAGGAGAATTATATGATGCTAATTATGATAAAGAATTAATAAATGATAGATATAAAGCAAAAGATATTTGTTATCGATATAATAATTTAAAACCATCTGATATAGAAAAGAAAGAAGAAATCATTAAAAAGCTATTTGCAAAAACAGGAAATCAAATTATAGTAGAACAAAACTTTTGGTGTGATTATGGTTACAATATTTTTGTAGGCGAAAACTTTTATATGAATCATAATTGTGTAATATTAGATGGTGCGAAAGTAGAGTTTGGAGATAATGTTTTTATTGCACCTAATTGTAGTTTTTATACAGCAGGACATCCACTAGACTATGAAACTAGAAACAAAGGATTAGAATATGCAAAACCTATTAAAGTAGGAAATAACGTATGGATAGGTGGAAATGTTACCGTATTGCCTGGTATAACTATTGGAGATAATGTAACAATAGGTGCAGGAAGTGTTATTACAAAAGATATACCATCAAATGTTGTTGCAGTAGGAAATCCTTGTAGAGTTATAAAATCAATAGGGAATAAAGTTAATTTCTAATTTAATTTTAAAAAAACGAACATTTAAAATACAAAAGCAGGTACTTTATATTTTACTCCTATTTCTTTTGATACAAAACTTTGATAATACAAAATATAAATTATACATGTTTTTTAAATATGTATAATTTTTTTGATTTTTTATACATGTTCGTTGAAAATATATAAAAAATATGATATTTTATATATATGGAGGAAAAAATATGAAATTAGAAATGTTACCATATAAAAATATTAATTTAAAAACAAATAAAATTTTAGAACAATTAAATTTATCATCAAGAGCTTTAGCAGAATTAAAAGGATATGCTAATACAATACCTAATATGCATATTCTAATAAATGCTGTAACAATTAACGAAGCTAAAGATAGTAGTGCTATTGAAAATATTGTTACAACTCATGATGACATTTATAAAGTGCTAACAGAAAGTGGTTATAAAGAAGAAAATGCCAAAGAAGTTGTAGACTATAGAAATGCTATTTGGCTTGGATATGAACAAATAAAAAAAGATGAATTTATCAATACAAATACTATTGTTAAAATTCAAGGAACTATTGAACATAACAATGCAGGAATTAGAAAGTTACCAGGTACAGAATTAAAGAATTCTATTACTGGAAAAACAATATACACACCTCCTCAAAATGAAAAAGAGATAAGAGAATATCTAAAAAATTTAGAGGATTTTATTAATAATAATGAAGATGGAATAGATCCATTAATAAAAGTTTGTCTAATACATTATCAATTTGAGAGTATTCATCCATTCTATGATGGAAATGGAAGAACAGGAAGAATACTTAATATTCTTTATCTTGTATTAAATAACTTAATAGATAGTCCAATTCTATACTTAAGTAAATATATAAATAAAACAAAACAAGAATATTATAAGTTATTTAATGAAGTTAGAAAAAATAATAATTTCGAGGATTGGATTTTATATATTTTAAAAGGTATCGAAATTACATCTAAAGAAACAATAGAGTTAATTGAAAAAATTCAAACTGAAATGAAAAATTACAAAGAAGAGTTTAGAAGTAAACTACCTAAAATTTACTCAAAAGAACTATTAGAAAGTCTATTTTATGAAGTTTATACAAAAATATCATATATAGAAAAAACATGTGATGTTACAAGAATTACAGCAACTTCCTATTTAAATCAATTAGAAGAAATTGGACTTTTGGAATCTGAAAAAGTAGGCAGAGAAAAATTATATAAAAATGTTAGATTGATAAAATTATTATCTGAGAATTAATATAAAATTTTTAATAACATTTTTAGAGTGATAATGGAGGAATATATATTGAACGAGATTTGGAAAGACATTTTGATGATGGACAAAACATAGTTTTATAAAAATTAAGGAGGAAGTTTATATGGAAAATCGAGAAGTTAAACCATTTACAATGTGGAGGCATTTTAAAGGAGCAAGATCATTTGTAATTACAGTAGCTCAACATAGTGAAACAGGAGAGAAATTAGTAGTTTACCGTTGTATGGATAATAATGGAAAAACTAATCATAAAGATGGTATATACGCAAGACCAATAGATATGTTTTTATCTGAAGTAGACCATGAAAAATATCCTGATGCAACTCAAAAATATCGTTTTGAAGAAATTATAGAAGAGTAATACAAGAATACAAATGTGAAGAGATAATATGCAAGTTAGAATATTAGAAAACATAAAATTGTTATTCAAAAGAAGAAAAACAAAAGATAAGAAATATGTTTGATAAAATGAATTTGAAATGTGAATTTAAACAAGCATTAAATGAAAACGGAAACGTTTGTAAAGATGGACAAGTTAGTTTTATGAAAATGCCTGAAAATAATGAAGATTCCAATAATGAAATATTTGAAAATACGTACGTTTACTTTAATATGTGAATTGGTTGTGACAATTCGTAATGAATAAAAAGTCAAGAGGGAGTAGGGGGAGCATAAAATTGAAACTACTTATAATGAATAATATAAAATTAATGAAATAAAGTAAAAAAAAGATTATTTATAATTTCAAAATTATGATAAAAACAAATTCAATGAAATAAAAAATAATAATAGAAAGTAAATTTAGAATTTAAAATAATTTTAGAATTTTGCAATTAAAATTTATATAAATTATTCAATTTTGATTTTGTGCAAAGTTTTATATAAAATCATATTAAATCTAAAGTCGAACATTTCTTTAGATTTAATTTTAACAAATGCCAAACTTTTCTTTTAGATATTTATAAATCGATTTAATATTATTACAGCAATTTGTAGCTTAAAATAAATTATAAATATGGACGTATGAAAATCGTTTTTAAGACATTTTTATATTTAATTAAACAAGTTTTATATCTTTATGATTAGATATGCTAATTTATAAATCTAGTGTTTATTATATAAATTTTAGTAAAATGCGGATTTTCAGGCATTTATTAAAAATGCTGAAAAATGGTCAAAAAAGCGACGCACGAGAATCGATTTTAAGGCGTTTTTATATTTTAGGCATATAGTTTGTTGTCTGTAAAATGCGGTAAAATATTGAAATATAAGGATTTGCAGATTTTTGAAAAAATAATCTAAAGTTATATAAATTTTTTTATAAATTATAAGGTTGCAATAATGCAAAAAAATCCAACCAAGAATAATATAAAATAATGAAGCTTTAAAATGAATTTTAAGAGGTTTTTATAATAAAGTAATGTAGGTTGTTGTTACAATAATAAGCTGAAATGTGACTAATAGTAAAGAACAGCAAGATTTTACAGGTAGGACGCTATAACTATAATTTGATATTTTTCTCCTACTCCTTTTTGCACAAAACTTTGATTTTGTGCAATGTTATATATTGCAAATTAACCTGTATCTTGACTCTATCTCTTTCCCCTCTAGCATTAAAATGCTTTTAATAATATCTTTAGCCATTATATTTTTTATTTAAACATTATCAATTTTCCGCTTTTTATCTTTTGAATTTTTAGAGCTTCTGGAAACTAAACTTTCACTTTTCTCCCATTCTGAAACGCTTCGCTCTAAAATACAAAAATATTTCCCGTTTACACTTGATGGATATTTATTTTCATAAAAGTCATTATCCACATAAAATATCTTCCCTCTTTCCTCCTCGTAAGTAATAATATTGTTTAAAGCTATAGAGGCATCACGAAAAGTCGGATAAGATGAAAGTATATATGGTTTTCCTTGACCATTTCGAACATAAATACAAAATTCTTTTTTAGTCAATTTTTTTTCCATATCTAACCACTTCCATTTTCTTAACAAGAAACAATATATCTGGATAATAATAATTCGCACGAAAATTGTCAAGAAAAGAAAAAAATAATATAAATAATAAAACAATACGAATAAAACAAAAAAAGGTCTTAAAATCGATTTTAAGACCAAATAATAAAATTTATATATTAATTCATTATAATAATAATAAAAAAAGCTTATATATCAAGGGTTTAAACGATACTGCATATAG
>USAE01000071.1 GCA_900552655.1 uncultured Clostridium sp. | reverse complement strand
AGAGCGCGGACATGGAGGAATCTCCGAACAGTGTATAGAAATTTATAAGTATTTTACCTGCTGCACGGAAGTTGTTTTTGCCAGTGGATTTGTCGTGCTTCTGCTGCTGCAGTCAGACTGGGAGAAGGAAAGTATCTTTCGGTTTCTGATCAGTACGGGGGTGATGATCGCTGGTTTTGTATTTGTATTGTGGTTAGGAGATAAGGTTTCCGAACGGATCGGAAAGGAAACAGTAATCACTATGCATGCAAATGAAAAGTCAAATGCATTATTTGACTATCTAGTCAACCTGATTGTTTCAGAGCAGTTTGCGCAGGATATCCGTCTGTTTCAGCTCAAAGAATATCTGATAAATAAATTTCAAGGAGATGTGATAAAGAAGTGTATGGCACTGTTCCAGAGAAGAGCGAAAGTTTCCGGACGTGGAAATGGCGCTGTCGCTTTTGCGCTTCAGATCCTGGCAGGCATCACTTATGTATATATTGCAATAAAGGCAATCGCAGGAAGTGTTTCCGCCGGGGAAGTGCTGATGTATGCGGGTGCGATCATAACGATGATGAACAGTATCCGTGAAATGATGGGAGCACATATTGAGATTGATTATTCCAATGAGTATCTGAAATCTTATGAGGAATTTATTCATCTCCCGAATATGCATTATGTAGGGACACTGCCGATTGAAAAAAGAGACGATAATCAGTATGAGTTGGAGTTTGACCATGTTTCTTTTTGTTATCCGGGGACAGAGACGTATATTTTAAAGGATGTAAGTTTAAAATTCAAAGTAGGGGAGACGATGGCGCTTGTCGGGATGAATGGTGCAGGAAAAACGACATTAGTTAATTTATTATTATTATTATTAAGAAAACTATTAAAATAAATTTAGTATTAAATGGAGGAATAAATGAAAAACAAAAAGAACAAGGAAAAGAAGAAATTTACATTTTTAGGAATGAGCATTTGGAGAGTTTTTGCATATTTTATTATTTATAGTATTTTAGGATTTATTATAGAAACATTATTTGGACTAGTTACAAAAGGCGTTATAGAAAGTAGACAAAGCTTTTTATATGGACCATTTTGTGCAATATATGGTTTAGGCGCAGTTATAATGATAGGAATGTTACAATATTTTAATAAAAATAACTTTTCATTATTTTTTGGTGGATTTTTAATAGGGTCTGTTGTTGAATATTTAGTCAGCTTATTTGGTGAAATGATGCTACATGTAAAGTGGTGGGATTATTCTAATATGCCACTTAACATAAATGGAAGAATATGTGTATATTTCTCTATATTTTGGGGAGTACTTGCAATATTTTTAATGACATATATTAATAAAAAAGTAGACAAATTTTTAGATTGGTGTAAAGAAAGAATTAATATGAAAGTTTTAAAAACAACAACAATATTAATTATAATTTTTATGGCTATAGATTGTTTATATACAGGAACAGCATTAAGAATGTTTTATGCAAGAATAGAACATAGTGGTTTAATAAAAATGCAAAACGGACAACAATATTTGTTAGACTATGAAGAAATTCAAAATAAACCAGGGGTAAAGGAATTTATGGAAAAATATTTAAATGATGAAAAAATGCTTAAAACATTTCCAAATTTAAAAGTTACAGATACTAATGGTGATATTGTACTTGTAAAAGAAGTTTTTCCGGAAATTCAGCCATATTATGTGAGATTATTTACTCCAAAGGAAATAAAAAGGATTAATGTAGAGGAGCACTAATAATGATAAACAAATACGAATGGGATTTTACAGATATATATAAAGGAAAAGAAGAATATAAAAAAGATATAGAACTTATAGAGCAAAAATTAGAAGAAATTTCTAAATATAAAGGAAGTTTAGCAGAATCTTCGGAAAGTATATATAATTGTTATAACAATTATGAAGAAATAGTAGAAATAAACAATAAAATATATGCTTATGCAATGCTAAAACATAATAAAAATATGGCAGACCAAGAAGGAATAATATTATTTAGAGAAGCGCAAGCATTAGACAATAAAGTAGATGCAAAAACAGCTTTTATTTTACCAGAACTTACAGAAATAGATGAAGGTATTCTAAAAAAATATATGAATGAAGACAAAAGATTAGAAAGATATTCAAGAGAAATAAACGAAATTCTAGAAAATAAAAAGCATATATTAAGTAAAGATATAGAAGAAGTATTGTCTAAGTTTTCAGATATATTTAATGGCTACGAAAATGCTTATGAAGTATTAACTAATGCAGAGATTAAATTTCCTTCAATAGAAGATGGTAAAGGAAATAAAATAAGTGTAAGTGAAGCAGAATATGCCAAAATATTAGAAAATAAAGATAGAGAAATAAGAAAAAAAGGTGCGACTACACTAGTATCGCAATATGGAAAATATATAAATACAATAGCAGAACTATATATAAATACAGTAAAGCAAGATGTTAAAATATCAAAATTAAGAAATTACAAAAGTTCGTTAGAAAAAGCTGTAATTAAAGATGAAGCAAGCGAAAAAGTATATAATACTTTAATTAGTGAGGTAAATAACAATATTTTAGTAAACCATGAATATACAAAATTAAAAAAACAAATATTAAGTTTACCAGAAGTACATATGTATGATATGAGCATAAATCCATTTGATAAAGAAGATAAATTAATAGACATTGAAGAGGCAAAAGAATTAGTATTAGAAGCATTAAGACCACTTGGATTAGAATACACAAATAAATTAAAAGAAGCTTTTAATTCCAATTGGATGGATGCATACCAATTACCAAACAAAATTAATGGTGCATATAATATGCCATTATATGGTGTTCACCCATATGTATTATTAAACTATACAGGAACAAGCTGGGATGTATCAACAATTGCACACGAATTCGGACATGCAATGCATTCATATTATGCAGATAAAAGTCAAAATGTTTTAAACAGCAGATATACATTCTTATTAGCTGAAATAGTATCAACTGTAAATGAAATTTTACTTGCACAATATAGATTGAATTTAGCAAATAAAGAAGAAAAAATTGCTATATTATATAATAGAATAGAAACAGTAAAAGGTACATTATTTGCACAGGCAATGTTTGCAGAATTTGAACAAGAAGTACATTCGAAAATAGAAAATGGCGAAATTTTAAATTCGGAAAAACTAGGAGAAATATATACTAACCTAATAAAAAAATATTATGGAAAAGAGTTAGTAATAGATGAATATAACCAATATAATTGGGCTAGAGTTCCGCACTTTTTTAGATGTTTTTATGTGTATAAATATGCAGTAGGAATATCTTGTGCAATAGATATAGCAAGTAGAATTTTAAAAGGGGAAAAAGGATTAGTAGAAAAATATATAAATATGTTAAAAATGGGTGGAAGTAAAAAGTCACTAGAAATATTAAAAACAGTAGGAATAGATTTAGAAGATAGTAAAACATATAAAAATGCAATTAAATTTTACGAAAATGATATAAAACAATTAGCTGAACTTTGGGGACGTTCTTAAAAGTTCAAAAAAGGAGAAAAAATGAGCAAAGTTAAGTGGACTGAAGAGCAAAGCCAAGCAATACACGAAAAAGGTTCAAATATATTAGTAGCTGCAGCTGCTGGTAGTGGTAAGACTGCTGTTTTAGTAGAAAGAATAATAAATAAAATTATTTCTGAGGAAGTAGATATAGACAAATTATTAGTTGTAACTTTTACTAATGCTGCGGCAAGCGAAATGAGAGAAAGAATTTTAAATGCTATATATATAAAAATAGAAGAAGAGCCATCAAATACAAGATTACAAAAACAGATAACTCTTTTAAACAAATCTAATATATGTACAATACATTCTTTTTGTTTAGATGTAATAAGAAATAATTTTTACGAAATAAACATATCACCTAATTTTAGAATTGGTGATACAGCAGAAATAGAATTATTAAAGGAAGAAGTTTTAGAAACATTGTTCGAAGATTTATACCTAAAAGAAGATGAAGGTTTTTTCGAATTATTAGAAAATTATACAACATATAAAGATGATACACCACTTAAAACTATAATAAAAAGTATATATTCGTTTATTCAAAGTGCGCCATTTCCAGAAGAATGGTTAGAAGAAAAAGTAAAAATGTTTGATATAGATTTAGAAAATACAGATTTTGCAGATACTATATGGGGAAAAGTTATATTAAATAATTACAAAGAATGTATAGAAGAAAATATATTAGGATTAAAGAAAATAAAGCAAGAATTAGATGAAGAAATGGAACTAGAAAAACATTCACAAGCAATAAGAATGGATATAGAAAATTTAGAAATTTTAAAAGAAAATTTAAATTCATGGGATAAAGCTTATGAACTTGCAAGAAATTTTTCGTTTATTAGATGGCCAAGTAGTAAAAAAATAAATTCTGAAACACCAACTATGGTTAAAGAAAAAAGAGATATAATAAATGCTAAATTTAAAAAAATGAAAGATAATATTTTTATATATAGTTCTAAAGAAATTTTAGAAGATTTAAAAGATATGCATAAAATATTAAATCTTTTAGAGCAAATAATTCTTAAATTTAACGAAAACTATAAAAAAGCAAAATTAGAAAAAAACATTATAGATTTTAATGATATAGAGCATTTAGCTTTAAAAATTTTAATAAAAGAAGAAAATGGTAAATATATACCAACAGAAGTTGCAAAAAAATACCAAGAAAAATTTGAAGAAATAGCTATAGATGAATACCAAGATAGTAATATGGTACAAGAATATATATTAACATCAATTTCTAAAAATAATAATATATTTATGGTAGGAGATGTAAAACAAAGTATATATAAATTTAGGCAAGCTATGCCAGAACTATTTTTAAATAAATATGAAACATATAAACTTAAAAACAATAAAGAAGATAAAGATAATCTTAAAATACAATTATTTAAAAATTTTAGAAGTAGAAAAAATATAATAGATACAACAAATATAATTTTTGATGAAATTATGAGCAAAAATTTAGGAGATGTAGACTATACAGAAGAAGAATATTTAAATTTAGGTGCAGACTACAAAGAACCAGAAATAGAAAATATAAATTTTGCAGGAAAAACAGAAATAAATATAATAAACTTAGAAGAAAATACAAAAGAAATTGAACAAGAAATAGAAGATGTAGAACAAGATGAAAGAGTAGAGAATTCTATTTTAGAAGCAAAATATGTAGCAAAAAAAATAAATGAACTTGTAAATAGTAATTATTATGTGTTAGACAAAGTAGAAGGATACAGAAAAGTTACATATAAAGATATAGTAGTGCTTTTAAGATCTACGACAGAACTATCGCCAATATATGAAAAAGAAATATCAGACTTAGGAATCCCGGTTTATAGTGAAACATCTACAGAATACTTGAATTCTGTAGAAATACAGTTAATTATGTCATGCTTAAAAATAATAGATAACCCAATGCAAGATATACCACTTGTTACAGTAATGAGGTCTATGATTGGAGGCTTTACAGACAATGATTTAATCGAAATTAGATTAGCCGATAAATATGAAAATTTTTATGAAAGTGTTATAAAGTCCAGAATTCAGGTAAATGTAAGTTTAAGAGATAAAATTGATAATTTCTTAAAAATGATAAATACTTGGAGGGAAGATAGTGAATTTTTAGCATTAGATGAATTAATTTGGAAAATTTACATGGATACAGGCTATTACAATTATGTAGGATTAATGCAAAATGGAAAATTAAGACAAGCAAATTTAAAAATGCTTTTTGAAAGAGCAAAACAGTATGAAAGTGCATCCTTTAAGGGAGTATTTAATTTTATAAACTTTATAGATAAACTAAAGTTAAAAAATAATGACCTAGGTTCTGCTAAAATAATTGGAGAAAATGAAAATGTAGTTAGAATTATGAGCATTCATAAAAGTAAGGGATTAGAATTTCCAGTAGTAATTTTAAGTAGCACAGGCAAAAACTTTAATTTAAAAGATTTAAAAGAGAAAATATTAATACACCAAGGAATTGGTTTTGGACCAAATTATGAAAATAGTAGACTAAAAATAGAATATCCAACACTTGCTAAAGAGGCTATAAAAATAGTAAGCAAAAAAGAAAACATTTCTGAAGAAATGAGAGTGTTATATGTTGCTTTAACAAGAGCGAAAGAGAAATTAATTATTACAGGAATAGAGAAAGATTTAGAAAAATCTATAGAAAAAAAGGAAAAAGAATTAGAGATATATTCAAATACAAATTCTTCAAAAATTAATTCTAAAATATTAGAAAGTTATAAATCTTATTTGGATTGGATAGAATTAGTTTATTTAAAAAATAAAATTAAAAATTCGGATATATTCGAATTTAATGTAATAAATAAAAAAGACATATTAAGTAGTAATTCTAGAAATGATTTAGAAAAGAAAGATATATTAAAATATGCAAAAAATAGA
>USAE01000070.1 GCA_900552655.1 uncultured Clostridium sp. | reverse complement strand
TTATTTTTTATCCACATCATTTTTTGATATTCCACAATTTCCACATACATTTATCAACAATAAAAACTCCCTATTTTTAAAGTAAAAGTTGCGTATTTTAAAGAATAGTATGTGAATATCTTGTTTTTATATTATGTATACTTATATAGTAATTTTATTAATATGTTTATTATAAAATAATAAACAATCTAATATTATTATAAAAAAATAACTCCCTACTAACTTATACGTTAATAAGGAGTTTATTATATCTATAATTACTAATTTACAATTTCCGAAAAATATTCATTAATTCTGTTTATAAGTTCTTGTTTTACCTCTTCTAGTGTCATACCTTCAACTTGAGCTCCAGCTAAAGTTATATGTCCTCCACCACCAAGTTTTTCTAATATAAGCTGAACATTAACATCACCTATAGATCTACCACTTATACATATTTTATCTCCAACATTTCCTAGTACAAATGATGCTGTTATATCCGAAATAGTTAATAATTCATCTGCAGCTTTTGCACAAATTAAGTTTGCATCTTTATCTTCTTTATCATATATAGCAATAGCTATAGAATTTTCATACATTTCTGCATTTCTTACTATGTTGGCTATTTCATTATAACTATTTAAATCACTTTGGAACCATTTTTTAACTTTTATTATATCTACACCACATTTACGTAAATATGCTGCGGCTTCAAATGTTCTTACCCCTGTTTTAAAAGTAAAGTTCTTTGTATCTACCATAATTCCACCATATAGTCCTTCTACTTCTATTGGTTTTAATTTTATTTTTACATCTGTATATTGTAAAATTTCTGTTACCAATTCAGAAGCAGAAGATGCATATACTTCTTGGAATGTAAGAGTTGCATTTTCAATATAATCTGTACTTCTTCTATGATGGTCTATAATAACAATTTCACTAGCTTTATCTAGCAATTCTGGAACTTCCACATAATTTTGTTTATGTGTATCTGTAATTATTAGTAAAGTTTTATTTGTAGCCTTGTTTAAAGCTTCATTTTTAGAAATTATTGCATTTTTATATTCATCATCTTTTTCTAGTTCTTCTATAAATTTGCTTAATGTCATACCATATGTGTTATTAACTATGTTTACTTCTTTTTCTAATGTTTTAGCTAGCCTATAAACACCAAGGCTTGATCCCATAGAATCTATATCTCCATTAGAATGTCCCATAATTAAAACATTTTCTGACTCTTTTATTAAATTTTCCAAAGCATGAGCAACTGTTCTTGCTTTTACCTTTGTTCTTTTTTCTATTTCCTCTGTTCTGCCACCAAAGAAGACATACTTACCATCTTCTTTTATAACTGCTTGGTCTCCACCTCTTCCAAGTACAATATCCATACTTTCTAACGCTGTTTTATATTTTTCGTAATTCGTTTCACCATCTGTTGATATCGCAATACTTAGAGTTAGCTGAATACCAGCTTCCACATTTATTTCTTTTATTTGATCTAATATACCAAATTTGTTTTCTTTAATTTCTTTTAAATATTTATATTCAAAAACATATATAAATGTATTTCTGTCATTTTTTATAACAATTCCACCTGTAGAAGAAGCCCATTCGTAAATTACTTTTTCTATTTCTGCAATAACTTGTGGTCTATTTTCTACTTCTATTCTTTGTATAATTTCTTCGTAATTATCTACTGTTAGAATTCCTATACAAGTTTTAGAATCTTCATATTTCTTTTTCTCTTTTATAGATTGTGTTATGTCTATAAAATATAAAATAGTTATATTTTCAGAAGCTTCGTTTTTAGAGCGAATGTATTCTCCTAAAACACTATATACTTTATTTCCTATTTGTACCTTTTTTACAATAGTTTTTTGCTTCTTATCTTGCTCAGCTTTTATATCCTCTTTTATTTCTTCTAGAATATCTATTAAATAATTATTAATATCTATATTAGCAAATTCATACACAAATTTAGAGCTTTTCCATATAATATTCCCTGTTGTTTCTATAATTATTAATGGAAAAGGTGAATTTATTAATGATTTTTTAGCAGTTCCATCCATAGTCATAGTTAAATTTTGTATTTGTCTTGAAAGTTCTGCATTTCGCTTGCTATTTGTCCAATACGAATAAATTATTATTAAAACAAACAATAATATTCCTGGTATTATTAATTTTGGTCTGTTTATACATATAATAATTATTAGAAAAGCTATAATCGCTAAATATATTTTTGTTCTTGATGTTATCTTTTCAAGAAATCTATTATTATTCAGCATACAATTCTCCTTCTATTTTCTAAACAATTTCTCTTTAATTGTACGCTAATTTTGCATTATTGTCAACTTTGGTATATCTTCCAATATTCTCTAAATAATCAATTTATATAGTTTTATTTGCATTAATCCATTAAAACAATCATTTTTTTACATTGTTAATGTTCCATTAGGTGTATTTACAATTGTTAAAATATCTTCTTCTTTACCCGTTTCAGCATTAATATATACTAAGAAATCAGTACCTGCTACATTACCTTTAAACTCCCAACAAAGAATTTCTGTTTTATATTCTGTTGGTATAAATGCTAAACCTTCAGACTTTATTTCTAATTTCTTATTTAAAACTTCTTTTGCTTTTTCTTTTGATACTTTTACCTTTGGTATATTTCTTACAGTATGTGAATTTAAATATCCTTGTGTTTCTATTCCTAAAATGTCACCATTGTCTAGTGCTACCTTTACTTTTATTAAATCTGGATACATAGTTACATTATTTTGAACATAAGCATAATTTATTGTCATTATTCCTTCTTCTTTAAGATAATACGTTCTTTTCATATTAGTATATCCCCTAGAATTTAAGAATTCTAAGGCAATTTTATTTGCTGTTTCGTCATCTATATTTTCTACACCCACTTCACGATTAAAATTGCTAAATAAAATGTGTCCACCCTTTTTTGTAATTGATATTGCAAGTTCATTAGAATCATCTTGATCATTTAATTTAACTTTAAAATCGTAAGTTGGAATATCTGCATTTTCTGCTAGACCATTAGAATTTATTTCTTTTATTTTATTATTTCCAATAAAATTTTTAGCTATTTCTTTCGCTTTTTCCTCGTCTATGTCTGCACCTGTAAGACCTACTTTTTCAGATTTTGTAATATGTTCAGAAAAAGCACCATCATAAATTAGCCCTGCATATTCGTGAAATTCTTGTTCTATATTTCCAAAACTGTCTTTAGAAATATTGCTAACTTGCTGTGCAAACACACTACTTCCTTTTTTAGTAAGTTCTCCCCATTTAATTCTTCCATTATTTATATCATTTGAAAGTTGATTTAATACATTTTCTAAATTAACACTATAATCATGTAGTTCCTTTAAATTATCTAAGTCCTCTTGTGACAACGGTTCATTATTTATATTCTTTCTTGACAATGTATAACTATAATCACTTACTTGGTTTAAAAACTTAGATGTATTTTCTAATTCATTACTACTTATTGGTAATTGTGACAAATAAGTTTGGGCTAAATTAGCCTCTTTCCATACACGTGTTAAAGTTTCTGCACCATGCTCTGACGTTGTAGAAATTAGTGATTTACCTAAGTAATTTTCTACATTTTGAACATAATCTACTAATTCATAAAAAGCTTGATTGTACGAATTTTCTGAAGCTTGCCTATATTCAGTTTGCTTTTTATAAATTACCATTGCAAGCAAAGCTATTATTGCAATTAATGTAACAATAATTGTTAGCATATGCCTGTCTTTTAGTCTGTTTTTCCAGTCTATAACTTTTTCTTTTAAACCCATTTTTATCCTCCTATTTCTCATGTATATATCTGATAACTATAGTTATCTATTTTATATCTATAACTGCAAACATACAACATTTGCAGAACTGATAGCTATAATCACCTATTTTATCTATTGCAAATTATTTACAAAATCTATGTTTTCCAATTTGCTTTATAAGTGGTCTTGACCATATCCACTTGTTAGTTGCTGTGTTGGGATTAAAATAGTATATTGCTCCACCTGTTGGGTCCCAACCATTTAACGCATCTTGCGCAGCTTTAACAACTGTAGAATTTTCTGCAATTGGAACATTTATCTGACCATCTGATACCGCTGTAAATGCTCCTGGTTGATATATAACACCTGCTATCGTATTTGGAAAACTAGAATTTTTTACTCTATTTAATATAACTGCTCCAACTGCTACTTGCCCTTCGTAGGGTTCTCCTCTTGCTTCTCCGTTAATTGCTCTTGCCATTAGCTGTAAGTCTGACGCAGAACTACTAGAGCTTGCATACACTTTATTACTACCATTTTTAGTTATCCAATTTACTAGAATTATTAATACTAATATTAATACCATCGAAACCAATATTTTATAATATCTTTTCAAAATACCTCCTCCAATCTAAATTTTATATATTACTTTGCAATCTACACATAAAATTTTTCTTTAAAATATTTTGTGTAAAAATTACAAATTTATTCAACTTCTTCTATTATTTTTTTATAAATTGTGGTAAAATTTTTTTGTAATTATAAATGTTTTAATTAATAAAACGAATCTGCAATTTTTAACAGATAAATATAGTAATTTGGAAGAAAAAAATTCCATAACTCTGTGTATGCTGTACAAGCAAAACAAGAAAGGAATGGCTTTAAAATGAAAAAAGTATTAATTTTTTATGCATCATATGGTGGTGGGCATTTGTCTGCTGCAAATGCAATTAATGATTATATAAAGAATAATTATGAAGATGTTGAAACCGAAATAATTGATTGTATGAAATATGTAAACAAACACTTAGAAAAAGTAACAACTACAGCTTATAAAGAAATGGCAAAAAAAGCACCTTGGGCTTGGGGAACTATTTATTACACTTCACAAAAAGGTCCAGTAGCAGAGCTTACTAGTACTTCTAATAAAATATTAGCAAGAAAATTAAATATTTTACTACAAGAATATATGCCAGATTTAATTATTTCTACACATCCTTTTGCAAGCCAAATGTGTAGTTTTTTAAAAAAACATAATAAAATAAATTGCAAAATTGCCTCTATTATGACAGACTTTGCACCACACGACCAATGGTTAGTAGGAAAAAAATGTATTGATTATTTTTTTGTTGCACATAATAAAATGAAAGAAGATTTAATTGCAAAAAAAGTTCCTGCAGAAAAAATTTTTGTAACTGGTATTCCATTATCAAATAAATTTTTATTAAATTTCGATAGGTCAGACATTTTAAATCAATTTGGATTAAAAGAAAACAAAAAAACTATTCTTTTCTTTGGTGGTGGTGAATTTGGACTTGGAAAAAGCAAAACTTTAAAAGTTTTAAGTTCCCTACTAAATGATTTTAATAATATTCAAATTGTGGCTATATCTGGAAAAAATATAAAAATGAAACATAAATTTGAAGAACTTGCACATAATTCTAATATGCCTGAAGATATAAAAATAATGGAATATACAAATAAAGTTCCAGAACTTATGAGTGTTTCAGACTTAGTAGTTACCAAACCTGGTGGTCTTACAACCTCAGAAAGTTTAGCTTCTGGGCTTCCAATTATTGTTATAAACCCTATTCCTGGGCAAGAATTCCAAAATGCTGAATTTCTTGAAGAAAAAGGTGTTGGTATTTGGATAAAATCTAGTAATACTGTAGACGAAACTTTGCATTCACTTCTTAACAATCCAGATAAATTTAAGCAAATGAAAATAAATGCAAAATTACTTGCAAAAAAATATTCTACAAGAGATATATGCAAAATATTGTTAGGTTAATTTTTTTATAACCTATGTCTCTTTAGTAATTTTTACATTTTCTATTTTCAGCTTATTACCGGGATTTTAAGGACCAGCTCCTAATACCCCATACTACCTTTGTCACAATGGAATTTTCCCCATTTAGGCAAGAATAGTCACTTAATCCAACAGAGCTTGCCCCTTAATCCCGGTTAATATAGAAAGGGGCTTTTTTATGTCACAAAAGGTAGAAGAATTTAACGTAAAAAAAGAATATGGTGATTTTTCTTTACTTTCTAAAAATGATTTTATTAGTAAATATAATATAAATTTTAATGGTTTAACAGATTACGATGTCCTCGAAAACCAGAAAATTTATGGCAAGAACGAAATAAGCGGTCACAAGCCTAAGCGTTGGTATAACTATTTTTTTGAAAGTTTATTTAGTCCTTTTAACGCCATATTGTTGGGAATTTCACTAGTTTTAATTTATACAGATATTGTACTTCCTAAAAATCCTAATCCTGCAAATATAATTGTTATTATTTGTTTAGTTCTTATAAGTACACTTTTAGAATTCTTTCAAGAATTTCGATCTAATAAAGCAGCCGAAAAATTAAAAGCTATGGTACAAACTAAAGGCACTGTTATACGAAATGGTATAAAGCAGAAAATTCCTTTTAAGGATTTTACTGTAGGAGATATTGTTTTATTATCTGCTGGTGACATGGTTCCTGCAG
>USAE01000069.1 GCA_900552655.1 uncultured Clostridium sp. | reverse complement strand
GGTCGGTTTGGCGGCGATGAGTTTGCAGTAATCATGTCCGGTACGCCAGCTGAGAGCGCCATTACCGCCATGTTACGGGTGCGTGAAGGGCTAAACACGTTACGTTTGCCGAATTCGCCACAGGTAACTTTACGGATTAGTGTGGGGGTTGCGCCGCTGAACCCACAAATGAGTCACTATCGTGAGTGGTTGAAATCGGCAGATTTGGCGCTTTACAAAGCAAAGAAAGCCGGACGTAACCGCACCGAAGTGGCGGCCTGACGTCCGGCGAAAGTCATCAGGATTTGCTGAGTTTTTCTGATTTTTCCATAACTCCACCTCACAGTATAAAGTTAAAATAATATACAAGCACCCTACAGGTATTTTATAATTACTTTTTTCTACTATAATATTTTTTATTTTATTTTTAGGAATCACATTATATATATCATCAAGCGATAAAATTATAACAGGTATGTATATACAAGGAGTAGAAGTATCGGGATTAACGCAAAAACAAGCAATAGAAAAAGTTCAAAACGAATTTAAAAAAGTGCTACCTAACAATTTAACAGTAGTACATAATGAATACGAAACACAGTTAAATTTAGAAGATTTAGGGACAGATTTAAACATAGAAGAAGCAGTAAACAGAGCCTATAATATGGGAAGAGATAGTAATATTTTTAAGAATATGGGTACAATAACAAAAAACTTAGTAACAGTTAATAACTTAGGAATTAATGTTACACTAAACAAAGAGCAATGCACAAATATATTAAATGATATATCAACAAAACTACCAGATACAGTAATACAAAGTAGTTATTATGTAGAAAGAAATAAATTAATTATTACAAGAGGAAAAGTAGGAAATGTAGTAGATATAGAAAAGACTATAAACGACATAAAAAATAAAATTCAAGACTTTTCGTATGCAAGCAAAAAAATCGAGCTTTCAACAATAGAAAAGAAACCAGAAGAAATAAATATAGATCAAATACATAGCGAAATATATAAAGAGCCTATAGATGCATATTATTCAACAAACCCATATGTTGTGCATCCACATGAAAATGGTGTAGACTTTAAAATATCTATAGATGAAGCAAAAGCTTTGTTAAATGAAGAAAAAGATGAATACGAAATACCATTAAAATATAGTTCACCAAAAGTAACTACAAATATGATTGGAACAGAAGCATTTCCAGATTTATTAGGAAAGTTTAGTACAACTTATAGTGCTAAAAATGCAAACAGAACAACAAATTTAAGACTAGCAGCAGAAAAAATTAATGGTACAGTTTTAATGCCAGGGGAAATATTTTCATATAATACAGTTGTAGGAAAAAGAACAATTGCAGCAGGTTATAAAGAAGCCGCAATGTACCAAAATGGAGAAGTAGTAGATGGTTTAGGTGGGGGAATTTGCCAAATATCTACAACGCTATATAATGCAGCACTATATGCAAATATGGAAATAGTAGAAAGAAGAAACCATCAATTTGTACCATCATATTCTAAAGCAGGAAGAGATGCAACTGTTGTGTATGGTTCGATAGACTTTAGGTTTAAAAACACAAGAAATTATCCAGTAAAAATATTATGCACTGTAAGTGGTGGAGTTGCAAAATGTGAAATTTATGGGTTAAAAGAAAATCCAGATTACGATGTAGAAATAACTTCACAAGTTACAGAAACAACATCAACAAGCATTAAATCTGTTACATATAAAACAGTAAGGCAAAATGGGCAAGTAATAAGCTCAGAAAGAATTAACAGGGATACATATAAAAGACATTAGAAAAATATAAATTTTAGGAGGAAACAATGTACTTAATTGTAGGACTAGGAAATCCAGAAAATGAATATGCAAACACGAGGCATAATATGGGTTTTGATGCAATAAACCATTTAAGCAGAAAACTTAACATAAATGTTAACAAAGAAAAATTTAAAGGCATATATGGTGATACAATCTTAAATGGCGAAAAAGTAATATTACTAAAGCCACAAACATATATGAATTTAAGTGGAGAGTCGATTATACAATTTAAACAATTTTATAAAATTCCACCTGAGAATATTATAGTAATATATGATGATATAGACGTAGACGTAGGAAAGATAAAAATTAGGAAAAAAGGTGGTCCAGGATCACATAATGGAATGAAGTCAGTTGTAAAAGAGCTAAAATCCGAAGATTTTCCTCGTATTAGAGTAGGAATAGGAAAGCCTATGTTTAAAGAAATGATGATAGGTTATGTGTTAGAAAAATTAAATGGGAATGAAAGAGAAATATTAGAAGAATCAACAAAATTAGCTGCAAATGCTGTATATGACATTATAACTTCTGGTATAGATAAAGCGATGAACATGTACAACTAAAGGAATTGTTATATGATATCATTTATTATTGGACATAAAGACTGAGTATGTTTAAACAACCAGTAAAGTATAAAACTATTCATATATAATTAGAAAGGGAAACTATGCAAGAGTTAAGAATAAAAGTTGATGCAAATGAAAAAACTGTAATATTGCTAAATAATTATAAAATAGTAGAACAATATACGATAGATAAAGAAAATATAGAAGGAAATATATATTTAGGTGTAATAAAAAATATAGTTCCAGGCTTAAAAGCAACTTTTGTGGATATTGGGAAAAGCAAAAATGCTTTTATTCACTTCGAAGATTTAGGTAAAACAAAAGATGAAATAAAACTTAATGAAACAATATTAGTTCAAGTTCAAAAAAATGCTGTAAAGCAAAAGGGTGCGAAACTTACTACCAATATAAAATTAACTGGAAGGCAAATTGTTTTAATGCCTCAAACAGATTTTATAAGTGTATCTAGAAAAATAGAAGATGAACAGAAAAGAGAAGAATTAAAAGAAATAGCAAAAAAATATTTACCAAAAAATTGTGGTGCAATTATAAGAACAAACTGTATTTTGGCAACAGAAGAAGAGATTAAACAAGATATAAAAATGTTAATTAACAGATGGGAAAATATAAAAAATATTGCCAAGAAAAAGATTAAAAACGTGCCATGCATAATAGAGGAAGAAAGTAGCATTGTAAAATCTTTAATATTATCTACAGTAGATTCAAAAATGAACAAAATTACAACAAATAATGAAGAATATAATAAGGAAATATTAAATTTTTTAAAAATGCACAATTTAGAAAGCAGAATAGAATTAGAATATGAAAATGATGTATTCGAAAAATACACAATAGAAAAAGAATTACAAAGCTTAAAAAATAATAAGGTTTGGTTAAATTGTGGTGGACAAATTGTTATAGACAAAACAGAAGCGTTAACAGCAATAGATGTTAATTCTGGTAAGTGTATAGGAAAAAATAATTTAGAAGAAACTATTTTAAAAGTAAATATAGAATCTGCAAAAGAAATAGCAAAGCAAATAAGATTAAGAGATATAGGTGGAATAATAATAGTAGATTTTATAGATATGGAGAAAGATGAAAGTAAACAAAAGTTGCTAAATTGCATAGAAGAAGAAGCAAAAAAAGACAGAGCAAAAGTACAGATAGAAGGTTTTTCGAAACTAAATTTATTGGAACTTACACGTAAACAACTTTATGGAAAAGAATAAACAGGGATTAAGGCACAGTCCTATTTTTTCCGGTTGAATATATAATAAAAGATGAAATGTAGTTAAAAAATAGAATCGGGATTTTAAGGACCGTCCCCGAATCCCGATTCGGGTTATGTATATGGAAGGAGTAGAATATGAAAGTAGGTTTTGTATCGTTAGGATGTTCTAAGAATTTAATAGATACGGAAATTGCTATTGGCATACTTAAAGAACATGGAATGGAGATTGTAAGCAATCCCGAAGATGCTGAAATGATTGTAGTAAATACTTGTGGTTTTATAGACCCTGCAAAGGAAGAAGCTATAAATACTATTTTGGAAATGGCTGAATATAAAAAAGGAAAATGCAAGTATTTGATTGCTATGGGGTGCTTAGTTCAAAGATATACAGATGATTTAAAAAAAGCGTTACCAGAAGTAGATTTGTGGATAAGATTAGAAAATTATGAGGATTTTTATTCTAATATAGAAAGATTACTAAATAATAATATTAATAATACAGAAAAGTATGGTGAGCTTGTAAGTTATCCAAAAAATCCTTTTCCACTACCTAGTAAAGAAGAATTTTTGTGTAGGGAAATTTCTACAGGTGAAAACTTTGCTTATTTAAAAATAGGAGAAGGGTGTAGCAATAGGTGTACTTATTGTGCAATTCCTTTTATTAGGGGTCCGTTTATAAGTAGACCAGAAGAAGATATAATAGAAGAAGCAAAATTATTAGCTAAAAAAGGAATAAAAGAATTAGTAGTTATAGCGCAAGATACTACTAAATATGGTTTAGACTTATATAATAAGCCAATGCTTGCAGATCTTTTAAGAAAGCTTTGTAGGATAGAAGGAATAGAATGGATTAGATTTTTATATTCATATCCAGAAGGAATTGATAACGACTTAATACAAGTTGTTAAAGAAGAAGATAAAATTTGTAAATATTTTGATATTCCAATACAACATATTTCTAATACTGTTTTAAAAAGAATGAATAGAAAAACTAGTAAAGAGAACATACAAAATGTTATTGGTAAAATAAGAGAGAATATTCCAAATGCAATAATTAGAACAACAGTTATGGTTGGATTTCCAGGTGAAACGAAAGAAGATTTTAATGAACTGTATGATTTTGTAAAAAGTGTAAAATTCGAAAATTTAGGTGCATTTACATATTCTAAAGAAGAAGGAACACCTGCAAGTAGATTAAAAGACCAGGTTCACCCAATGACAAAAAAATCTAGGTATAACAAGATAATGCAGTTACAACAACAAATATCTAAAGAAAACTTGGCTAAATTACAGGGAAAAGAAATTAAAGTATTAATAGAAAATAAAACATTTGACGAAAAGTATTATGTTGGAAGAAGCGAAACACAAGTTCCAGATATAGATGGAATGGTATATATAAAAAATAATAAAGAACTTAAAATAGGAAGTTTCATAAATTGCAAAGTAATAGATACAAGAGAATATGACTTGATTGCAGAAATTTTAAAGAAAGATTAACTATTATTATCAAAAAGTTATAACAAAAAAATAAGCGTACCTTAGTTTTTATAAAGATTTAAGGTACGCTTATTTATATAATTTTAATAATTTTCTGCGTTTATTTCGAAGAATGATTGTGGATGGTTACAAACAGGGCATACTTGTGGAGCTTCTGTACCAACAACTATATGACCACAGTTTCTACATTTCCATATAACGATGCTTCCTTTTTTGAATACTTCACCATCTTTAATATTTTCTAAAAGTTTTCTATATCTTTCTTCATGGTGTTTTTCTACTTCTCCAATTGCTCTAAATTTTGCAGCAATTTCTTTAAATCCTTCTTCTTCAGCTTCTTCGGCAAATTTTTTATACATATCTGTCCATTCATAATTTTCGCCAGCAGCAGCATCTGCTAGATTTTGCATTGTATCTCCAATTCCATTTAAATATTTAAAATGAATTTTGGCATGTTCTTTTTCATTATCTGCTGTTTCTAAAAATAATGCAGCAATTTGTTCATATCCTTCTTTTTTTGCAACACTTGCAAAATATGTATATTTATTTCTTGCCTCAGATTCACCTGCGAATGCAGCTTTTAAATTAGCTTCTGTTTTTGATCCTTTTAAGTCCATAATTTACCTCCTATTATTTAACTTGTGACTATATAATATATCAAAAAAATAGACAAGTCAAGAAAAGAAAATTAGTAAAAATGTCAGAAAAACTGTAAGATAGATATTTAGGTAATATTAGCATAAAAAATATTGTTAAATAGGATTTTTAATAATATAATATTATAAAGTTAACATATGGAGGAGTAAAATGACTAATTTGCAAAGGACGAAACAAGCATATGCAGAAATAGATGCTTTTATAGAGATTTTACCAGAAGACAAAAAAAGAAAAATTCCAAAAAATATGAAAGAATTTTTTAAAGAACAAAAAGATAAGGGATACAAAAAAGAAATAGATATTAATATACCTGTAGAAGAGCAAAATTTAAAAGAAGAAACGTTGGCATTAATAGCACTACTATATATAAAATATATTTGTGAAGATGAAGAAGAGAAGCAAAATTTGAAAAAAATATATGCAGAAAATGAAAGTAGATATAGAAAAGAAAAAAAAGAGAAATATAGTGAAGAAAAAATAATGCAAAAGCGAAATGAAGATTTAGCTAGTGAGTGCGATCAATCTTTGCAAAATTCAATTAATAATAAATCTAAAGCTTTAATAGAATACAAAGAGCCTATCTTAAAAAGGATTATGAATAAAATAAAAAGTCTGTTTAAACGAAAATAGAATATATAGAAAAATACAATACTATAAGCTTTTACAAATAATTAAGAGATATTGCATTTTTCTATACTAAAGTAAGCTAAAATCTTATAAGAGTATAAATTAAAATAATATATTTATACTACTACTATATT
>USAE01000068.1 GCA_900552655.1 uncultured Clostridium sp. | reverse complement strand
GAATTTTATAAAGAATAAATTTTTAAAGATTTAAATCATCATTTTAAGATAATTTCAGATTTAATTATTGTGAACTCAATTAAGTAATATACTTAATTAGAGAATTTCTTATTTTTGAATTAAATATAGTTTTCAAATACATAAAAAATTCAATGTAAAACTTTGTGTTATGAAAAAACTAATTAGATTAATAAAAATTAGGATTTAATAATATCTTTAGGCAATGTCCTAAGCACTTCTATTTAATCATCTTATTTTACATTTTTCAAGCTTTTTTCATCTTGCTTTTTCGACAAATTATAAAATACATGGTTTATATTCAATCTATATATTAAAATTTTAAAAGCCAGTATTTAAAATGAACTTCTCTTTTTGAGTAGACATTAAAATACTAGCTTTTTTTACACACACTTAATTTAATTTTTATCTTTTTTGAACTTTAAAAAACCTTCAAAACGCCACACTTATTTAATCATTTCCAAAGTCACTATTTTAAAGTTCACCGAGATTTTAACCTCCGTCCGCTAATCCCTTTTCTTTATTGCAAATAATATTATTATTACTCCTATTATGCTTAAAGTAATCCATAAAATTCCCATATTTTTATTCTTACTTTCTCCTTCGCTTGCATAATATTCTTTTAAATTATTTGCTTCTATCTTTTCGTTTTCACTTACCACCTCCTGCTTTGTCGTATCTAATAACTCTTCTTCTTGGTATATTTGGTATTCGTCTTTTTCTGCATTGTATATGTTTATATATTTTCTCTCTTTTAAAGAGTTATTAGCTTTGTCATTCTCGCCATTTGTAATATCTTCTATTTTATTCGTATTATTACTTTGTTCTTTTAATGCCTCTTCTACTGGCATTTCTTCTAGTTTGTTTTTCAAAACTTGGCTATCTAAATATTTATTTTGCATATCTTTATTATTACTATCTCTACTTAAAGATTTTCTTATTTCTGTAGTTTTTTCTTTTATATATTCGAAAATACCTTTATTCTCAGACTTTTCATCTATTGAAGATATTATTTCTCCCGTTTGATAATTAAATTTTAATTTATCTCCATTTTTGTATATAACTTCTATTTCGTGCTCATTTTCGCTCTCCTTTTGTGAAAAATCTCCTTTGCTCATATCATTACCACTTAAGTTTTCTGTAAAATCCTTTTTATCTAAATTATTTCCTATATTTGCAATTTCATTATTAACGAAGTTTTCCGGATATGTTATTGGTTCTTTCAAATCATAAAGTCTTCCATCAGTTCCTAAAACAGTTTCATATTCTTTTCCGTTGTATAAGTCTATAACAAAATTATTTGCTACTAATTTAAGCACATCTTTACCAGAACCCAGCATAACCGGAAGTGCATATAATTTTCCATTTTTTACATATAATAGTACATCATTCCTTACTACTTTACTTCCATCTTCTGCAATAATTTCGGAATATGTTTCATATGTTTTAATTATTTTACCGTTATAGTTAAATATATATTCTGATTCTATTTTTTCTAAATTTTCCTCTGCTATATTATGAGCACTTATATTCTCTTTATTCAGATTTTCCTCAATTATATTTTCCTCATCTTTTGGTAAAGGGATTCCCTTTTGAGTTATACTAGATATTCCATATAAAATTGGATACATTCTATTATCAACTGGGTCTAAATTCCAATTATTAATTGGCCATTTTAATTTTTCCTTATAGTAGGTTTCTCTTCGTTGTAATTCTTCTTCTAAAAGGTAATTTTCTGCAGGTATAAATACTTCATTTTGATTGTTTGGATTTTTTCCATTTATCTTGGAATACTTATAATAATATGTATTTTTTAAAAATGTATTTTGGCTCTGTATATTGCCAATCCCAAGTGATATTTTAGAAATATCTTCACTCATTAATTCTGCTTGTACATAATTTTGCTGTAACACTGCGTTTTCGCCTATATATAATTCTTTTTCTGCTTTACCTATTATCCCTCCAACATTACTTTTGCCTTTTAATCTTGCTCCAAATACTCCATTGTAGTACAAATTATTTAAGTTTGTAGAAGATGTAAATTTATTATCATAAAGACCTACCAGTCCACCTATATTATAGCCTTCTGCTATAATATTTGTATTGTTGTATGAATTTCTTATTGTACTATTACTACATTTAGTTCCTGAAATTCCTCCTATATTTGACATTCCTTTAATCTCAATATTAGTTCCACTTACTGTATCAATAGTTACATCCTGAGCTATCCCTACAATTCCTCCTATGTAGCTTCCATCTGAATCTATAGTAGTATTATATACTATTGTTCTATTTATTCCATTAATTCCTGCTCCAAAAGCTCCTCCAATATACGATGAATTTGCTGTTGCGAATATTTCACAGTTCTCAACAGCATTTTTACTTCCACCACCGTAATTTCCTGCAATTCCTCCTATATATTTTCCATTTCCTTTTATAGTACTATTTTTTATTGTATTGTTTTCACTATTTGCAAAATAAGAATGATTACCAGCTAATCCACCTACAAATTCAGCTCCTTCTATATATGAATCCGTAACCATCACATTTCTTAAGCATGTACCATATCCAACAATTCCTCCCACAAAATTTTTGCCATATATTTTAAGTCTTTGTGCCCTTATATTGTCTATTTCACGTTGTTTGGTACTCAAATCATTTATACTTATTCCAAAAAAACCACCTGCATTACCTTGAGTCGCATTTATTCTTATGTTATTTCCAGTAATATTCTTTAATATATTCAAATTTAAAACGCCTGAAAGTCCACCAATCGTTCCTTCAGCTTCTATTTCTATATCTTCCATATCAACGTCTGATATTTCGTTTCCATTGTTATTTGCAATACAACCAACTTCATAATATTTAGGTGCTGTTATTCTTATATTTTTAAATTCTACATTATTTATTAATCCGTAATTATATAATATTATTCCTAAATCTTCTCCTTGAGCATCTTTATCTTTCTCTATTGTTATATTTTCAAAAACTATATTTTTTATGTTTATCTGAATATCACTTATTAAGCAGTCATCATAAATTCGCATATTCTTTAGGCTGTGTTTATCTCCATCTGACTCTAATCGCCCTATAGAAATATTCGTTTTTATATTTTCTTTTCCATTAAAGTCTACATCATTCATTAACTTATAATTTTGATATTCTCCCTCTATATCCTGCCAATCATCATATGTATAAATTTCTTTATACAATAATAATGGTACTAATTTCTCAAAATTTTCTTCTTCCTGTTTATTTTCATTTCTGTATATAATTTTAGAAATTTTATAATTATCATAAAACTTATATGCCTCTGCAGTTAAATTTATATATGTTTTATTATTCTCTATTTTTATATTTTGAACTTTAACATTCATATTTTCTATTTTTACATCTACTATCTCATATTGTTTTGGATTTACTATGTCTAATCTGCACTGAACTGTATTTGAATTAATTTTAGCAGTTTCTATATTACTTATCACAAATTTTTCTTCACTTTTTAAATAATACGTATTTTGGTTTGGTAAAATCTCATTTGTTAAAGTATTTATAATTTTAGGTAATCTTCCTATTTCATATTCATCATAGTTATAGGCATCTTTCCAATTTAGTTTTTCTACATATATATTCTTTTCTTTTAGTTCTTTTTTTCTTATAACTTCTTTTAATTTTTTTGGATACTCACCATCTAGTTTTTGATACTCGTAAACATAGTTATTAAAATTGTCTTTAATACTTTTACCTACTATTCTTCCTACTTGTTCGCTTTCTTTACTAGAGTATACGTTTCCAATTACAAAATTATTTGAAACAAGTGACATGTTTTCTTTATTTGTTTTATCATAACCTACAATTCCTCCTGCATTATCTGACATTGAATTTATATCTACCATAGAAAATGTGTTCTCTATTCTTGCTCCACTTTCTCCTGCAATTCCTCCTACATTCCCTTTTTCTATATTTATATTTCCAATTGCATAGCAATTCTTTATTATGGATATATTTGTAGTTTCTTCGCCTATTATTCCTCCTAATTTTAATTCATCAACATTAGTGATTTTGATCTTCATATTTTGCACATAATTATTTTCTAGTATATTTTCGGATCCTTTCCCTATTATCCCTCCTATATACATTTTATTTATTTCTTTATCACTTTCTATGTTTATACCTGATACAGAACAATTTGTTATATTTGAATTTGTTATATTTGCACCTATTCCACCTATATAAAGAGTATTAGCTCTATTATTTATTGTAATTTTTACATCTATAATATGAATATTATTTAATATAGCATTATTACCTTTTCCTATTAATGAAATATAATTATTTCTATCATCTACTTTTAAATCTACATTTGTTATAAATATATTTTTAATTTCTCCAACTAAATTCTCAAACAATCCTAAATTAGAATTATAATTTTTTATTTCTTTACCATTTCCGTCTATCTTACCTTTGAAACTTTTAATTGATATTTCATTTCCAGAATTTTTACAGTCTAAACTTTCCATTAATTTGTAATTTTCATTTGGTAGCTTTGATATTTGTTTCCAGTCTTCTAAACTATAGATTTCTCTATAAAAGTCTATTTTTATATTTCTTTCATTATCTGCATAATTTCTCGTATATGGTATATTGTAAGCACCTTTTGATGTTATGCTTTGAATAGAATAATTTGAAGTATATACAACTGGTTTATCTAATAGTACTATTAATTTAGTCTTACCATTTTTATATTCTTGACTTAATATCTTTGTACTCATATTTTTTATTTTGATATTTTGTATATCTTCTCCCGCTATATTATTTACTATAACTTCTACTTTCGCACTGTCATTATTCAACTCTATTATATTAGTAGACAATATATCTATTAAGTCTTTGTCTGTAACTTCTGGTAATTTTATATAATCTTGACTTGGCATACATTCGGGCATTACTATATGCGGAAAATATCCTTTTTCTACTGTATTATAAATTTCAAATTTATTTTCCTCATTTAATACTTGTAATTGAAAATTTGTATCATGTAATGCTAATCTACTAGTAAAGATTTCACTTACATCTAGTAATGGCTTATTTGCAAAATAATATGCATTCTGAATTTTTCCACTAGATTTTATCCCTATGCTTGGACCATATAATAAGTCTCCTAGTTGCGTAGAATATATATTTTGTATATTTCCATAATTATATACTGCTATATTTCCTGCATAATTTTTTATTTCTTCTTCTGTTTTATTAGTAATAGAAAAATTTGTATATACATTTTTAATAGTTCCTTTATTCGATCTAGTAAGCCCTGCAACTGCTTTACTTTGACCCTCTTGGTATATTGATGTTAATTCTATTCCTTCTCCATAAATATATCCATTTTTTATTTGCCCAAAGTTTTCTTCTACTCCTATGTTAATATTTCTACTACCATATAATTTTTTCTGAATATTAATAATAAAATTCTCTATAATCCCAAAATTTACTCCACCTAATAAATTTAAATCTCTATTTTCTACATTATATGACTCTATAAGATTCAATTTTATATTTTGAATTGTACCATAATTATTATCAAATAAAGCTCCTTTATCGTAAGTGTATATTCCTTTATTAGGTAATTTTAAATTTATTATAATATTTTTTATTGTTCCTCTTTTTCCTATTGTTTTAAATAAGTAACTATTACTAATTTGTAACTCATGTAATACACTCTTACCATTAAAATCTATTTCACCAATAAATTCTAGCCTATATGATTTATTAGATATTTCAGTAGTATCTAAGTTATTTAATACTATATATTTCCCTTCCGGCTGAATTTTTAAATAATCCTCTATGCTATATATTCCTTTAATTTCTTCTGAATTGTTCGTATTAAATTCCAAAAAATTTAATATATACTCTCTATTCTTTACTTTTACTGTTAACTCAATTTTATAATTTTTATTTTCATTTACTTGATAATCTTTTTTAGAATCTATTATTATATTATCTTCTATAAGTTCTTCATATCTCTCTTCTTTTATTAATTCATCATTTTCATATAATTTTATACAATATGAATTAGAATCTATTTCATTTCTTTTATCTATTAAATTAACATTAAAACTACTAGTTAATTTATATTTATAATCTTCATATGACGTTTTCTGGCTGCCTAATTCTATTTGTAAACTTTTTACATAGAAATTAGCATCATGTATTGTACTTTTTGATTTTATATAAAAACCCACATATCCTGATTCTTGCACTATCAATGTCTTTTTATACGAAATGTATTCATTTGAAAAATTATCCTTTATCTCTATATATCTTCCTATATCTCCATTTACTAATCTTACTGTATCTAGTTGACCTTCTATTTTTCCTTCAAATGATATTGTTATTTCCTTACCAATGTATTCTGAAAGATCATAAAAATATGTTTGACTCTGTCCACTATTCCCTGCATATAATCTTAAAGAATTTTCTTCTTTATTGTATTCTTTTCCATATATGCTGTAATTAAATCCATCTGAATACCATTTTACCTTTGAATTTACATCCACCAAGTTTTTTCCTGTTGCTTTTCTGCTTAACTCTGTTAAGCCTATCTTCCCACTTATTCCCGGTTCTGTTACTATTTCTATCTCTTTTATTAAATAATTTATTTTATATGTTTCATCTGTACTTCCTTCGTTATATTGGTCTGCATAAAAATTTAATGTATATGTCTTGTTT
>USAE01000067.1 GCA_900552655.1 uncultured Clostridium sp. | reverse complement strand
TAAATAGAGCCTTACTTCCAGTTACTGGAGTAAAGCTCTATCTCTTTACGGGTGCTTTTTTTCGTCATTTTATATTATTTTTTAGTGACATTAGCCTTTCAACATAATTTTCCTCTTTTTTCCGCTTTTCATAGATCCATATGTAGATTAAAAGGATTTTTAAATAATACACATAGTATTTAAGCAATATTTCTATTTTAAGGAACATTGCTCTTTTACTTATTTTTCTAGATTTCTAAGAATTTCGTTTATTTCTTCTTCTGACAATGTAAACTCTGTGTTTACAAATCCTATCTCTGGTCTAATACCATCTTTATTATGAAAATCTGAACCTGCTGTTACAAATAAATTATGTTCTTTAGCAAATTCATTCCATTTTTCTGTTTCATCGAATTTCTTATCATTTCTATCTGCATATAAATAGTTTGCTTCTAATCCATCAGGATTCATATCATTAATTATCTCTTCTATTTCTTTATCTGTAAGGTTATCTTCGTGTACATATGCTACCGGATGTGCTAATACTACCTTTCCTTTTGCCTTTCTTATTATTTCTGCTGCTTCCTTTGGTGTTACACTTTCCTTTCTTACATAAGCTGGGCAATTTTCGTTCATAATAGTTTCTATAAATTCACCTTTATTTGGAATATGTCCAAATTCTTCTAACAGCTTTTCTTTGTTTTGTGGGTTAGTTGTTGCATCTAATGCAATATGTGCTTTTGTAACTGCATCTATTTTATCTAGTTCTTCTACATTTATATAATATCCTATTTCTTTTAATTTTTTCGCAACATTATGTAAGTAGTCATGTCTAGCATTTCTTATCTTATTTAATCTTTCTCTAAATTCCTCATTATCCAAATCGAATTTATATCCTAATACATGTACTCCTGCTTTTTTTGCTTTTGTAGATATTTCTACTGCATTAATAAGTTTTATGTTTTTGCTTTTAGCATATTCAAATAATTCGTCTGTATATGCCTCTATTGTGTCATGATCTGCAATTGCAATTACAGATACTCCATTTTTATATGCTTCATCTATTATTTCTTTTGGCTCTAACACTCCATCTGAAACTGTTGAGTGTATGTGTAAATCTATTCTTTTATTAACGTTCATCATAGTCTTCTCCTTCATCTATTTTATATTTTATGGTCTCACTCTCATCGCTTTCTTTTTTGTTTTTACTTATTTGTATTTTCCAATCTGCTACTCTTTTTAAGAAAATTCTTTCTAACTCGTATGATTGGAATCTTCTAAAATTAGCCGGAGTTGCTGATTGCATAAGAAATTCGAATAATTCTTCTGGCGTATTTTCCTCTATTACTTTTGATCTACTTGCTTTTAAAGTTTCTTCTAAATTTTGTGGAAAATTAAAAGCTGTAAAAGCAGAAAGATAATCATAAATAAAGTTATACGCTTCGTCGTCATATTGCCATTCTTTTCTAAAAGATTTTGGTCTTATAGGCAAATAAGGTTTTCTTCCAAATCTCTTAGCTTCTTTTAATTCTTTTGGAACTTGCTCTATTAATTTTATCATTGCAGATTCTTCCATTATATGCGTATCTATTGGTAAGAATGTTCTTGGGAATTTTCCATCTTTTAAAGTAGTAGCTATTTCTGCAACTTCATCTAGCGATTTCAATGGGTCTACATCTGATGTTCTCATATTATATTTCTCTAACAACTTTGTTAACTCTTCTTGTGCCACCTCTACTTTACCGTCTTTGCACACTATCCACATATCTAAGTCTGGCAACCTATTTATCAACTTTCTCGGCTTTAATGAATCTAGCATATTAGGACATGGCTTACATACAGTTTTAAGGTCTGGCATTGTTGCATAATTTCTCTTTAGGCATTCCTTACATTCCCATATTGACTTTTGCACTGGCTCACCATCTTTTACTAATTGTCTATTATATCTAACTTGCTCTGATATAATTGGTATATCTCCTTTTAAGTCTTTATCTAATACATAGAATGGATATCCTGTTCCAAATGAACCTCTATTTACAGATACAGCAGATGCAATTGTATTAAATGCTTCTATATTCCATATTAAGAATTTTCTTTTTAAATCTGTATTTGTTTTTTCAAAAGTTGTTGAAGCTACTTCAACTTGATTCACCATTTCTTTTACAGTTTTTTTATCTTCCATATCATTCCCTCATTTCTACTTTATGGTAACTAATATAATATCATAAAACTTTTATTTTTGCAATCAAAACCTTTCCTTTATTAGCATTAGCTTAATGAAAAATCGACTTCGCCATATGTGCATTTCTCTTTGTTAATATGAACAGCCCCTTGCTAAATAGTTTTCCTATACAAAAAAGCAAATGCTTTCTTCGAATAAATCCTCATTATTAAACTTTCTTATCTAATAATTTAAATTTATTTTACTAAAAACATTCACTTTTTATCTTTTTATTAATTATGTCCCGATTATTAATTATAAAACATACTTCTTAATTATAAAGATTCCTCCACCTAATGCTACTATTACTAATGCTGTTATTCCTAAGTATAATTTTGTATCTCCTAGTGTTATTGTAAGCATTACTGGTGCATCATCTATATCATCTTCGTTTTCTTTAAAGTTGTCTGGTACAGAATCTATATCTGGTGTATGGCTATCGTTATAATCTTGGCTTATTTCTGCTATATTTGTTTTTAACCCCATATTATCTTGGTTATTTATCCATGTTAATATTATTGGTACAGAGCTACTTTCTCCTGGCATTAATAATGTATTTTCTAGTTTTTTTGTTGCCACTCTTTCTTTTCCATTTAGTTCTTCTCTTCTATACCAATCTGGATTATCTTCTTCTACAAACTTTAACCCTTCTGGTATATAGTCTGTTATTTCTTTTGCATATCCAGCTATTTCACCCTCATTTGTTACTTTTATTTGGAATTCAAATTTTACTGTTACTTTATTTATGTCTCTTCTTCCTAAGTCAACTTTTACTGGTGGCTCTGGATCTTCATCTCCTGTGTGGCCTGTTTCTTGTACTGTTTGCTTTCCATCCTCATCTATTATAATTGCTTTGCTTACCCATTTTTTAAGGCTTAAGTCAAAGTATTTTACTTTTACAAATTCTTTATCTAGGTCATCTTCTTTGTTCCATTCATTGTTGTTGTTTGGTGTAGAATCTATATCATCTATTGGATCACCAGAACTGTCACTGTCATCTTTTATTTCTGCTGTATTTACTAGTATTCTGTCTGAAGTATTTGGTTCTGTTACTTCAAATGCAATTTTTACATCTCTATAGTCTGGATTATTTTCTGTTAATCCCTTTTCTGGGTCATATGCTTTAAGCAAATTGTCTCCATCATTTTTTTCTTGTTCTTTAGATAAATAATCTGTTACTACACTTTGCCCGTCTTCTGATTCTTGCCATCTATATTCCCTATTTATTGGGTTATTGGCTAAGAATTTTAAACCTGCTGGAATATCGTCTTTTAATTCTTTTGCGTATCCATCTAATAATCCTTCATTATATACTCTTATTGTATATGTTACTACATTGCTATTTTCTACTTCTACTGGATCTTTTGTATGGTCATATTTAATGTTTCCATCTTCACCCATACTTAATGATGGTACTCTATTTGTTATTTCTTGGTCATTTACTCCTGTTATAAATTTTCTTAGGCTTAAGTCAAAATATACTACTCTTACTTTTTCGAAGTCATCATCGTCTTCTTGTCCTGGTACATATTCATTATTAATTTCGCTATCTTTATATGTTGGTAACCCATCATCACTAGGTACTTGAACATTTCCTGTTTCAGAATCTCTATCTATTACGTCATTTCCATCTGCATCTTTAGATTCTGTTATTTCTGCTAAATTTGTTAGCTTTTTACCAAACTCTGCTGTATCTTTTATTTTACAAGCAATTTTTACATCTTTGTATGATAATGTTGTTCCATCAAATCCTTTTAGTAAATTCTTTCTTGAAGTATTTTCTTTTTCTTTAGATAAATAATCTGTTGTAACTGTTCTACCATCTTCTGCTAATTGCCATTCATATGTTTTATTTGTTTCATGGTCTGGTAAAAATTCTAGTTCTGCTGGTAATTTATCTTGTATTTTATTTGCATATCCATCTATTGATCCTTCATTATATACTCTTATTGTATATTCTACAACATCTCCTCTTTTCATATCTAATGGTTTCTTTGGATGATTATATTCTGCCGTTGTAGCTGTTGCATTTGCAAGTTTTGTAGTATCTACAGACGGTGTTCTTCCTATTAATGTTGTTCCGTTTTTTCCAGATATGAATTTTCTTAAAGATAAGTCAAATTCTTGTATTATAACTTTTTCGAAGTCATCATCGTCTTCTTGTCCTGGTATATATGTTTTTCCTGAATTTATTTCGTCATCTTTGTATGTTGGTAATTCTGTATCTCCTGGTAATGCAAAATTTCCATTTGGAGCAGAATCTCTATCTGTTGCTGAATTTCCTTTGCTGTCTGTTTCTGCTGTAATTTGAGCTAAATTTGTAATTTTCTTTAATGCTTCTGTTGAATTTTTTACTTTACATTTTACTTTTACTTCTTTGTACTGTACTGTTGTTCCATTATATGCTTTTATTAAATTATTAGCATTTTGGTCTTTATTTGCTGCTTCTTCCGAATATGCAAGTTTGTTTGTTTTTATTATTCTGCTATTACTTGCATCTATCTTCCAACCATAACCTGCATTAAAGTCTGTTTCTTTTGGATATTTTTCCATATCATTTATAAATTCTAATTCTGGTGGTAAATAATCTGTTATTTCTCCAACATATCCATCTAGCTCACCTTCGTTATATACTCTTATTGTATATGTTACTACATCTCCTGGTTTTACTGCTACTGGCTTTTTGTTGTGATTGTAGGTTGCTGTTGTAACTTTTGTTCCATCTATCATTTTGTTTAAATTCGAAATATCTACTGTTGGCTCTCTATTTATTTCTTTTCCGTTTACTTCAGAAATAAATTTTCTTAAAGCTAGGTCAAATTCTCTTTTTGCAACTCCAACTTCTTTTTTACCAGCTAGTGGCATATCTTGTTTTTCTACAGCAACTAATGGTTGTACAGTATCTGGATTTTGTGTTGTTGTCCAGAATCCTTTTGATGTTACCCTATATGAACCTGTGTAGCTAAATTCTATTTTTGTTATATCATCTATTTCAGATGATGGAATATTAATATAAAAGCTTTGTCCTATTAAATCTTTTATTGTTTTTCCATCTTCTACTGGTTCTTTATTTGAATTTAATAATGTGTATTTTCCATTTAAATTTGTTCCGTTTTGGTCTGTAAATTTAGTTTCTAACTCAAATGGTATATCATTGTTTTTGTTTATTTTATATGGTCCTACTATATAATTACTTCCATCTAGCTCTACAACTGGATTAACTTCTTCTGCTAATGTTATTGGTTCTGTTATTTTTCCATTATTATTTTTATAATATGCTATGTTTTCATCTTTTTTAGCATTGCTTACTATGTATTGGTATAATTTTTCCATTGCATCTGCTCTTGTTTGGTTAACATCTGCAATTGTTGTATAAGAACCTACACCTTTTTCTGCTATTGCAACTTCTTGGAATGATGGTTCTCCTGCAAAGTCTACATGGTATATGTCTGAATTTTCATTTGATTTTGTATTTGTAAAATACCATAAAGCCATTTGTTGTACTACATCTATATCATCATCTGTTAGTTCTACTTTTAATGAATCACTCATTTGTGTTGCATTTAATAAAGCTTCTCTATCTTTTGCTGCTTGCTCTTTCTTCTTAGCTTGTACTTCTACAGAATCTCCTGCTTTTGCATAATATGGTATATATGCATGGTCTAAAATCCACATAGCAGAATAGTAGTAATTTTCATTTTCGAAAATAGCTGGTACTAAGCTTGCTTTATCTGCAAAATCTAACATTTTATCATATGTTTGTTTAAAAGTATTTGGTGTCGCTGTATAAAATCCTCTTTCTGCTTTTAGACAATATATTGTATTATCAAAATTCATTGTAGTTCCATCATTTTCGTATACAATAACCTTCCAAACCTTTTTATTTCCATTGTTTATTCTGTACCCATATTGTTTTCCATTTGTTTCTCTTCTATATTCACTTAGTCCAAATGTTACTGGATTTGTAGCTGCAAATGCTTCTGTTCCTAAGCATATAGCTAACATAATTGTTACAGCAATTACAGCTATTTTCTTAAAAAGTTTCATAGTTTTTTTACCATCCTTTTTTCCCCATAATATACTAACTGTATTTTACTATATTATACATAATAGTCAATAGTAAAAAATAGCAGTTATTACAGCTAAATTATACTCTTATCTATCCCTTCTACGGATATAGTTTTTGCTATATCTAGTAGGCTTCAAAAATTCACATTACAATTATATTACATTTTTACTATCTTTTCAATACAAGGAAGATTTTGAACAGGGATTTTGGGGACGGTCCTTAAAATCCCTATATGCAAAAAAAGAATTTCAAATTTGAAATTCTTTTTTGTTATTAATTATTACAATTCTCTGGATTATTTCTTTTGCTTCTTAGTTAGAACTACTGCATATCTTAATGTTACTGTTTCTAATCCAACTAATCCAACTAGTGCTATTAGTAATACTACTGGTATACCTTCCCCAGTTTCTACACTTATGATTACATTTGCTTTTGATGTATTATCTTTATCATTGTTGTCCACAAATCCTGGTACATTTCC
>USAE01000066.1 GCA_900552655.1 uncultured Clostridium sp. | reverse complement strand
AATAATTAATAAATTAATTAAATTAAAATAAATTAATTTATTAAAATAATTATTTTTAGAAAAGAGGTATGACTATGAGTACGATAGCTGCAATATCAACAGCCCCAGGAGTTGGAGGAATTGGTATTATTAGGTTAAGTGGAGAAGAAACATTTAATATAATAGAAAAAATATTTGTTCCAAAGAATAAAAGTAAGGAAATAAAAGGATATACATTTAAATATGGAAACATTATAAATCCTAAAACAAATGAAATACTAGATGAAGTATTAGTATCATATTTTATTAAACCACGTAGCTATACTATGGAAAATATGTGCGAAATAAATTCGCATGGAGGAAATATTGTTATGCAAAATATTTTGGAAGTATGCTTAGAAAATGGAGCAGAATTAGCAGAACCAGGAGAATTTACTAAAAGAGCATTTCTAAATGGTAGAATAGACTTATCGCAAGCAGAATCCATTATAGACATTATAAATAGTAAGACTAAAAAAGAATCCAAAGCATCATTAAAACAATTAGAAGGCTTTTTATCTAAAAAGATAAAAAGCATAAGAAAAAAAATAATGGATGTAATGGTAGATATAGAAGCTAATATAGACTATCCAGAGTATGATATAGAAGAAGTAACAGAGAAAAAAGTGGAAAACATGCTAAAGTCAATAGAAAAAGAATTAATGAGTTTAAAAAATACATTTGATAATGGAAAAATTATTAAAGATGGAATAAATGTTGCGATAGTTGGAAAACCAAATGCAGGAAAATCATCACTATTAAATGCATTATTAAAAGAGGAAAGAGCAATTGTAAGCAAATATAAAGGAACTACAAGAGATAGTATAGAAGAATTAATGAATATAGATGGTATTCCTATAAAGATTATTGATACAGCAGGAATAAGAGAAGCCTCAGACGAAGTAGAAAAGATAGGTATAGAAAGAGCAAAAGAAATTGCAGATAATGCAGACCTATTAATTGCTATTTTTGATATAAGTGCTAATATAGATGAAGAAGATATAGAAATAATAGATTTAATAAAAGATAAAAAAGCAATAATCGTATTAAACAAGATAGATTTAATTCAGGATAATATAAATGTTGATAGTAGAATTAGCAATTTAAATAAAAAAATAATTAAAATATCAGCATTAAATAAGGATGGAGTAGAAAAAATAAGTGAAACAATAGTAGAAATGTTTAAAATAAATGAAATTAATTTAGATGATGGAATTATAGTAACTAATACAAGGCATAAGAACTTAATTAATAAAGCAATTAATTCAACGGAGAATGCCCAAATAAGCTTAGAAAATAAAATGCCTATGGATATAGTTGCAATAGAAATAAAAAACGTTTTAGAGGATTTAGGCGAGATTACTGGAGAAGATGTTTCAGAGAATATAATAAATGAAATTTTTGCTAAATTTTGCTTAGGTAAATAGTAATTTGTAAACAAAATACGAACAAAAAAACTGAAAACCTTAGAAATAAGCGAAAAATAGAAAAAACAATACTTTGACTAAAAGTCAAATAAAGTTTTTGAATTAAGAATACAAATATAAATAAAAGCGAAAATATTAATGAATTTGGTAATAAAAATATAAAATTAAATAGAAGAAACAAAAGTGAATGTTCCATAAAAAACGAAATAGGAGGTAAAAAATGAAATATAATGCAGGAGATTATGATATAGCAGTAATAGGAGCAGGACATGCTGGCTGTGAAGCAGCTTTAGCAGCAGCTAGAATGGGGATGAAAACGGTTATTTTTTCAATAAGTCTAGAAGCTGTTGCTAACATGCCATGTAATCCACATATTGGAGGAAGTTCAAAAGGTCATTTAGTAAGAGAAATAGATGCATTAGGTGGAGAAATGGCAAAAAATATAGATAAAACATTAATACAAATAAAAATGCTAAATACATCAAAAGGTCCAGCAGTCCATTCTTTAAGAGCACAAGCGGACAGAAAAAAATATCAAGCAGAAATGAAGCATACATTGGAAAAACAAGCTAATTTAAGTATAAAACAAGATGAAATAACTAAAATAAATATAAATAACGATAAAGTAGAGAGTATAGAAACTAGTGTTGGAGCGGTATACAATGTTAAGTCAGTAATTTTAGCTACAGGTACATACTTAAAAGGAAAAATATTTATGGGAGACTATTCAAAAGAAAGCGGACCAGATGGGGTGTTTCCAGCGAATGAGTTATCTGAATGCTTAAAAGAATTAGGTATTAAAATAGTAAGATTTAAAACAGGAACTCCAGCAAGAATTAATAGAAAAACAATAGATTTTTCCAAAATGGAGATACAAGAAGGTGATAAAGACATAATTCCTTTTTCTTTTGAAGATAAATCACCAGCCATAGAACAAGTTCCTTGTTATTTAACTTATACAAATGCTAAAACACATGAAATAATAAGAAAAAATTTAAATAGGTCACCTTTGTTTTCAGGAGAGATATCTGGTACAGGTCCAAGATATTGTCCATCTATCGAAGATAAGGTAGTTAGATTTGCAGATAAAGAAAGACATCAAATATTTGTGGAACCAGTAGGCATGGATACAGATGAGATGTATATACAAGGAATGAGCTCATCATTACCTGAAGATGTTCAAATAGAAATGTATAGAACAATACCAGGATTAGAAAATGCAGAATTTACTCGTTCAGCATATGCTATTGAATATGACTGTATAGATCCATTAGAGTTAAAGCTAAGTTTAGAGCATAAAAAATATAAAGGTTTATTCTTTGCTGGTCAGATAAATGGTACATCTGGATATGAGGAGGCTGCAAGTCAAGGACTTATTGCAGGAATAAATGCTTCGAGAGAAATTCAAGAAAAGGAGCCTATTATTTTACATAGATATGATGGTTATATAGGTGTATTAATTGATGATATTGTTACTAAAGGTACAAATGAACCATATAGAATGATGACTTCTAGAGCAGAATATAGGCTTTTATTGAGACAAGACAATGCAGATTTAAGATTAACAGATATTGGGCATGAAGTAGGTCTTATATCTGAAGAAAGATATAATAAGTTTTTACAAAAGAAAAAGAATATAGAGATTGAAAAAGAGAGAATTTATAATAAAATTATAAAGCCAACAGATAAAGTAAATAGATTTTTAAAAGAACATAATTCATCAAAAATAAATAATGGAATTAAATTGGCAGAGTTACTAAGAAGAACTGAATTAAGATATGAGGATTTAAAAGAAATTGATGAAGATAGACCAGAATTAAGTGAGCAAGTGAAAGAAGAAGTAGAGATACAAATAAAATATGAAGGATATATAAAGCTACAAAATGACCAAGTAGAAAAAGCTAGAAAACTAGAAGATAAGCTGCTTCCAGAAAATATAAACTATGAAGCAATTGGAGGGATTAGGTTAGAGGCTAGACAGAAATTATCCAAATTAAGACCTAGGTCTGTAGGGCAAGCTTCAAGAATATCTGGAGTTTCACCAGCAGATATTTCAGTAATATTAATATACTTAGAACAATTAAAAAGAAATAAAAAAGGAGAATAATATGCAAATAGAGGAATTTTCACAAGAACTAAAAGAAAACATGAAAAAAATAAACATAAACATAACAGATTTGCAAACACAAAAGTTTTTTAAATATATGAATTTATTAATAGAATGGAATCAAAAAATAAATTTAACAGCAATTATAGAGCCTAAAGATATAATAATTAAACACTTTGTTGATTGTGGAACACTCTTAAAATATTTAAATAGTAATGAAAAAGTGATAGATGTTGGGACAGGGGCAGGATTTCCCGGAATTCCTTTAAAAATATTGGATGAAAGCATAAATATTACTTTAGTAGATTCATTAAATAAAAGAGTAAATTTTTTGAATGAAGTGATTTCAAATTTAAATTTAAATAATATTAATGTAATACATTCTAGAGCAGAAGATTTAGCAAGAAATATGGAATATAGAGAACAGTTTGACAAAGTTGTTTCAAGAGCGGTTGCTAATTTAACTACCTTATCAGAATACGATTTGCCATTTGTGAAAGTAAAAGGTAAGTTTTTAGGAATGAAAAGCTTGGAAATAGAAGAAGAAATTGAGGATGCAAAAAAAGCAATACGTATTTTGGGCGGTAAAATAGAAAAAGTGGATAGATTTAAATTAATAGATTCAGATATTGGTAGAAGTATAGTAATTATTAGTAAAGAAAATAAAACGCCTAAACAATATCCTAGAAAAGCAGGTAAACCATTAAAAGAACCATTAAAATAGATAAAAAATAAAAAAATATTAAACAATTTCATTGACATATTAGTTATATTTTTATATGATTAATATGTTAATTTTTTTATTTATATATACAAATGCAAAAATTAGAGAATAGCTCAAATGCTTGATATTTAGCTACTTATATTGAATTTGTAATAAAAATTAATATTTATAATATTAAGCAAGGGGGAATAATTTTGGGAAAAATATTATCGGTAGCAAATCAAAAAGGGGGCGTTGGAAAAACAACAACGACAGTCAATTTAAGTGCAGGTTTAGCAAACAGAGGAAAGAAAGTTTTAATTATAGATGCAGATCCACAAGGAAATGCAACTAGTGCACTGGGGGTAGATAAAGAATGTGAATTATCTACATATGATGTATTAGTAAATGAAGTAGATATGAAAGAAGTTATACAACAAACAGGAACAAAAAAGCTTGATATTTGTCCTTCAAATATTAATTTGGCAGGAGCTGAAGTTCAGCTAGTATCAATGGTTTCAAGAGAGCAAAGATTAAAAGAACAATTAGATAAAATTAGATCTAATTATGATTATATTTTTATAGATTGTCCACCATCATTAGGTTTAATTACTTTAAATGCTTTTACAGCATCAGATAGTGTATTAATACCTGTACAATGTGAATATTTTGCATTAGAGGGACTAGGGCAACTAATGAATACAATAAATTTGGTAAAAAAACATTTAAATAAAGAAATATATATAGAAGGAGCAGTACTTACAATGTATGATTTAAGAACAAATTTGGCTAATCAAGTTGTAAGAGAAGTAAAGAAATATTTCGAAAATAAGGTATATAAGACTGTAATCCCAAGAAATGTTAAACTTAGTGAAGCTCCAAGTTATGGTATGCCAATTATAACATATGATCCTAAATCTAAAGGAGCAAAAGCATATGATAAATTAGCAAAAGAATTTATAAAAAGAACATCTGAAGAAAAATAAGTATAAAGGTGAAAGGATGATGAGTAAATGACTAAGAAAACAGGATTAGGAAAAGGATTAGATGCATTATTTGCAAGTACTGTAGAGGAAGAAAAAAAAGAAGAAGAAATTAAAGCAGGAGAAAAAATAAATAAATTAAAAGTTATTGAAATAGAGCCAAATAGAGAGCAACCCAGAAAAATATTTGATGAAGAAGCGTTAGAAGAACTTGCAAATTCAATAAAAGAATATGGATTATTACAACCTATAATAGTTACAAAAAAGGATGGATATTATGAAATAATCGCAGGAGAAAGAAGATGGAGAGCGTGTAAGAAAGCAGGTTTAACAGAAATACCGGCGATTATTAGAGAGAATGACGAAAAAAGGAATAAAGAAATAGCTCTAATTGAAAATATACAAAGAGAAGATTTGAATCCTATAGAAAAAGCTGTAGGAATAAAGAGTTTAATGGATGATTATGGTCTAACTCAACAAAAAGTAGCTGATATATTAGGAAAAGCAAGAAGTAGCATTGCTAATAGCGTTAGACTTTTAAACTTAGATGAAAGAGTTATAGAATTAGCAATGCAAGGGAAGCTAACAGAAGGGCATTGTAAGTCTATTTTAGCAGTATCTGACAAGGACAAGCAATATGAAATGGCTCTATATATTATAGAATCTGGAGATAGTGTAAGAGAAGCTGAAAAGAAGATGGCTAGAAATAAAACAAAGACTAATAAAGCTAGAAAATATGAACCAATTTATAGAGATATAGAGACATCTTTTAGAGATTTCTTTGGAACAAAAGTAAAACTAGATGCAGGAAAAAGAAAGGGTAAGATTATAATAGAATATAGTAATAATGACGATTTAGAGAGAATTTTAGATTTAGTTAAAAAATAAGAAAGGAAAAATATGGAAAATTTAATTGATGTAATTAACAACTCTTATGTAATATTAGGAATAATTATAGTAAACATAATATTGATTATATTATATATATCAAATAATATTAAGTTAAGAAAAATAACTAAAGAATACCGTATTTTTATGAAAAAAATAGGTAAGGGAGAAGATATAGAAGAGAACTTAAAAGGATACATAAATAGAGTTGAAAAAGTAGAAAAAGAAAATAAAGAGATAGTAAAATATTGTGAAGATTTAAACAAAGAGTTAGCGAAAACGATAAGAAAAGTCGGAATAGTAAGATATAATGCATTTAAGGATACTGGAAGTGATCTAAGTTTTGCACTTGCTTTATTAAATGATAATAATGATGGTGTAGTATTAAATGGAATATATTCAAGAGAAATGTCTAATATATATGCGAAGCCAATTAAGGCAGGAAAATCAACATATACAATATCTGAACAAGAGCAAGAAGCTATAAATAAAGCTATTGAATATAATGGATATAATGTAGTGGAATAATAAAGAAACAGCTATTTATAGCTGTTTCTTTATATGTTAGCAAATGATTATCTATACTTATATGATACAAAATTATCTTGGAATAAGAACATTAGAAATAAATGATTATTGAATTATTAAAACTAAATATTATATATATATTTGTGCGTATTAAATTGAAAAGTATGCTTTGATTAATAATTTTATTATATTATATAAAATA
>USAE01000065.1 GCA_900552655.1 uncultured Clostridium sp. | reverse complement strand
TTCCGGCAGACAGTTTAAGACCACCGGGAGGAAGCTTAAATGAAAGCGTTCAGGAACTGGCTGGTATGCCGATTATAAAATGGAGTCTGGATACTAAGGACTGGAAGACGAAAAGTGCAGATGCAACTTATCAGAAGATTATGGATAATGTGCAGGATGGTTCTGTTATTCTGATGCACGATATCCATGAATGGTCCGTAGAAGCGTCCCTGCGTGTAATTCCTGAATTGGTAGAGAAGGGCTACAAACTGGTGACAGTGCAGGAACTGGCAGAGGCAAAAGGAATTGATTTAGAAGACGGCGAAGCGTATTATTACTTCGGTGAGGGAACACAGGAAGTAGAATAAAAAAGATTGTGCTTTTGCACAATCTTTTTTGGGTTCTATGTCAAAAAAGTGTTAGAGGAGGAAAAATTACAAACAAGAGTTTACCTTGCTAAAACACTACAAAACTGATACAATAAAATCAATAAAGTTTCGATGGAAAACCAATGGGGAGGTAGCGTATATGAAGAAAAAATTGGCGCTTATTATGGCAGGATTATTGTGTGTAGCTTCTTTGGTATCCTGTAAATCTTCCAATCCTTCAGGGGAAAATAAGAAGGAGGAAGCGCCGGAGGTGGTAGAGGACACCAGAGACCATTCCAAGATGATTATTGCGATTTCGGAAAGCCAGAAAGAATTTTATACCATGGCAATCACAAAGTATGTGCAGCTTCATCCAGAGACAGAAATTGACGTTGAAGTTATTCCGCACATGAACAACGCACCCACGGAGGAAAACGAAAAAATAAAGAAAGACATGTCAATAGTACTAGTTGCAACGCAGACAATAGAAGCAGGTGTCGACATAGATATGGATATTGGCTTTAAAGACATCTCTTTTATAGATAGTGAAGAACAATTTTTAGGAAGAATAAATAGATCTAATAAGAAAAAAGATTGCATAGCATACTTTTTTGACCTAGATGATGCAAAAACAATTTATAGAAAAGATAAAAGACTACAATATAACTTGAATAAAGAAGTAAGCAAAGAATGGATCAAAAATAAAAGGTTTGAATTGTTTTATAATAAAATCTTGCAACAAATAAAAGAAGAAACTGAAGAATATACAGAAAAAAATATAAATAATTTTAAAAAATATTGCAAATTAATTAACTACAAAAAAATAGAAGATATTATGCAACTCATAAAAACTAATACAATAGATATTTTCATCAACTATACAATTAATATAAATGGAAAAGAAATAAAAGGTTCAGATATTTTTAAAAAATATATTAAAATTTACAAAGATGATCAAATATCATATTCAGAAAAGAAAGTAAAACTATCTAAAATAGCGGAAGAACTAAACTTATTTATATATTCCATAAATCCTAATAAGATAAATTTAATAGAAGGAGAATTAATAGGTGGGATGTACTATGTAGAAGATGGAGAAAAATATATAGTAGATGGAAGGTTTGACAGAAGTAAGTATTTAGAAAAGGGAGATGAATTATTCTTATGAAAATAACTGGAACAATAGTAAACTACTATTTTCATTGTAAAAGGCAATGCTACTTATTCGCAAATAGAATAAATTTAGAAGACAATTCAGAAGATGTAAGAATTGGACGAGTATTGCATGAAATAAAAGCAAAAGATGGAAAGAACACAGAAATTAAATATGAAAATATGGTATTAGATAAAATTTCTTCAAAATATATAGAAGAATATAAAAAAAGCGATTCAGACACAGAAGCAGCTCGTATGCAATTATTATTTTACTTAAAGAATTTAAAAGAAAAAGGAATTATAAAAGAAGGAAAATTGGTATATGAAGAAAAAAACAAGAAGACGACTAGAAAAACAGAAATAATAAAACTAGATGAACAAAATTTAGAAAAGTTGAATAAATGTATGGAGAAAATAGAAGAATTAATAAATCAAGAAGAAGTTCCAAAGGTTGAGAAAGATAAAAAATGCAAACGATGTGCTTATTACGATTATTGTTATTTATAATGGATAAGTAATAATAAAGTATTCGAAACATGAAAAAATGATTGGAAAACAAAATTATAAGTATTAATAGATTAAGATTGGAGAAATTTTATGAAATCAGAAAGCAAATATATATTTTCTAAAGGTGATTTATCTAGACAAGATTTTAGTATAAAATACAAAAACGAAAAAGGTAATTTTTATTTACCAATAGAAAAGATAAAAGAAATATATTGTTTTAATGATATAACACTATCAACAAAACTATTAGATATATTGTCAACAGCAGGAATTATAGTACATTTTTTTAATTATTATGAAAACTATATAGGTACATTTTATCCTAAAGAATCTTTAATAAGTGGAAGATTAGTAGTTAAACAGGCAAATACATTTGAAAATAATCGTTTAGATATTGCAAAAGCAATAGTAAAAGGAATTGCCAAAAATATAAGATATATTTTATATCATTATTATAGACATGGGGCAAAAGAACTAAAAGAGACAATAGACTTTTATAATAAAGATGTTAATAGATTATTAGAAAAAGCTAATAATATAAAACAAATATTATCTGTTGAAGGAAGAATATGGGCTATTTTTTATTCTACATTTAAGTACTTTTTGCCAAAAGAGTTTATTATTAATAAAAGGGTAAAAAGACCACCAGATAATCCTATGAATGCAATGATATCATTTGGAAATACTTTACTTTATACTAAAACTATTGCACAAATATATAATACACACTTAGAACAATCGATATCTTTTTTACATGAACCAAGTGAAGCAAGATTTTCTTTAAGTTTAGATTTAAGTGAAGTTTTTAAACCAGTAATTGTATTTAGAACAATATTTGATTTAGTAAATAATAAAAAAATAAAAGTAGAGAAGCATTTTGAAGAAAAATTAAATTATTCATTATTGAATGAAGAAGGAAAAAAGATATTTATAGAGGCTTTCGAAGATAGGATAAATAAAACATTTGAACATGCTAAGTTAAATAGAAAAATTACATATAAACAAGCAATTAAATTAGATGGATACAAACTAATAAAATATATTACTGAAAATAAAGAATTTTGTCCATTTGATTTGGAAGAAAAAATTTGAGATGAAAGAAAGTAAAACTCTTTTATACTATATGTACTTTTGAAGAAAATTGTAATTATAACATATTAAGTAAAATAAATTTTCAATGTTATTAGGTGTGACTTTAGTAAAGTAAAAAGGAACTTATTAGAAGGATACTTTGCAAAATTTAATTTAATTATTAGAATTTTTTAGTGAAGTAAGGAAGGAATGAATTTTTAATGAAAAAGCAAATAAATTATAACTATGTTTTTTTATTTTATGATGTTGAAGAAAAAAGAGTAAATAAAGTATTTAAAAAATGCAAGAAATATTTAAATCATTGGCAAAAATCGGTTTTTAGAGGAGCTTTAACAAATTCACAAATACTAGAATTGGAGTCCGAATTGAAGAAGATTATAGATAAAGAAAAGGATTTTATATCAATTATTAAAATTATGGATTTTAAAACAATAGGAGAGACTACATTAGGAAGTATTGATAAAAATACTGAAGATATATTTTTATAGTTTTCCAACTTATGCGAGGAAAAGCTTGGTATAAGTAGAAATTTTAAAATAATAATTACTTGGAAAAAAATTAAAGAAGTGTTGATTTATAAGCTTATTTATATTATTATGTATTTAAATAGTGCCATAAATGGCCATGGTTTAACTTTAACATGAGATGTATTTAAATTAAACCATAACTAATAACTCCTTCCATAAAGTAACGTTTAACTTTAACATGAGATGTATTTAAATGTCTTATGATACGTTTGAAACTATAAATTTAGATTAGTTTAACTTTAACATGAGATGTATTTAAATATTAGCTGGTATAGTTTTATATATAGAAAACTACTTGTTTAACTTTAACATGAGATGTATTTAAATAAGTTTTGTGCAATGTGGTAAAAAGGTTTGTTTCTGTTTAACTTTAACATGAGATGTATTTAAATAATTGTCCATAATATGTAGTTACACTTTCCATATTAGTTTAACTTTAACATGAGATGTATTTAAATAAGTGTCTATCTATAAAGGGTGCTAAGTTTGATAATGGTTTAACTTTAACATGAGATGTATTTAAATCTAAATAAAAAAGCTTCAAAAATAGGAGATAGTTTTGTTTAACTTTAACATGAGATGTATTTAAATTTACAATCGTTTTCTTTTAGCTCTGGTTTTATTTCTGTTTAACTTTAACATGAGATGTATTTAAATCATACTTCTAAATACAAATATGCAAAGAAAACGCCAGTTTAACTTTAACATGAGATGTATTTAAATCAAGATTTGTTTTGTGGAAATTTAATAACGTTTTTGTTTAACTTTAACATGAGATGTATTTAAATTTAATATTATCCATATAAATAGTATCTGAAAACGGTTTAACTTTAACATGAGATGTATTTAAATAAGTAGAAAACCAGAAGCAGAAAAGTTTACTGAATGTTTAACTTTAACATGAGATGTATTTAAATTCCGAATAACGGAAACCATTAGAAATTGCATTAGGTTTAACTTTAACATGAGATGTATTTAAATTTGGATTACTCATTGTTTTTGCTCCTTGTCTTACGTTTAACTTTAACATGAGATGTATTTAAATAATGTATCAAAAGCAAATAGAAGCAGATCAAAAACGTTTAACTTTAACATGAGATGTATTTAAATCTTTCGACTACAGAATTACTAAACATTCTTTTTTGGTTTAACTTTAACATGAGATGTATTTAAATAATTTATAATAAGTCATAACGCCTTGTGTTATATTGTTTAACTTTAACATGAGATGTATTTAAATACTAGAAAAAATTTATGGACAAATTTATGGAGCATTGTTTAACTTTAACATGAGATGTATTTAAATTTGTATTGTTGTTTTAATACAGCCTACTTGCTTGCCGTTTAACTTTAACATGAGATGTATTTAAATGACGAAATACGTGTAAGTCCCTACTGGCAAAGAGGTTTAACTTTAACATGAGATGTATTTAAATGACACATATTGGCGTTCGGATATGACAACTGTAATGTTTAACTTTAACATGAGATGTATTTAAATTATGGCGGGTCAATTATCACTAAATCTATGCTTTTGTTCAACTTTAACATAAGATGTATTTAAATTAATGATCATGTGTTATAAATATTAAATCTGCATCGTTTAACTTTAACATGAGATGTATTTAAATAAGGACTTAGAAAAATTGTAAAAATATAAATACATTAAGAAATATTAACTTCACAACAGGAGATAGCTAATTAATTAAATTAAACAGATGTCACAATTATCACAAGAAGATAGTGAACAATTAGATGCTGGTAAGAAATATTTATCTGGAAGAAAAAAGATATACAACAAGTATAGGAATATAACTAATTAAGATAATGAGATTATAGAACAAGCAAAAGAAGTTATAATTTCAAACGAACAAAGAAAAAGAACTAAAGATCACTGGTTAGATGTGGCCAAATACATAGGAACTAGTATAATAGATAAACCAGATTCAGAAATACAAAAAATTGCATATAAAAGTTGGCAAGAGGAAACACCTAACAATTCAGATAATTTAAATAAACAAGGCCAAAAATATGTGAAATTCATGTCAGATGATTGGATAGATACCATATATGATGCAGTATAGAAACAAAGACAAAAGAGTGGATATGTTGCGAAGAATGATACAATTAATGCTTAGATAGCTTGTATAAAGAATACACAAATAATCAAACCGTTCAAAATAATATTGATACATCAAAAATGAATTTAGTAGATAGTGCAAAAGCATATAATTTAAACGCTAACGATAAAACAATACAAAGTATCAATTAAAAATTAAATGACAGAGGTATAGCAAGTAGATTTGATGGCAACTTGTTTACAAATACTGACGGAACACCTAACAAAGATATAGATGCATTGTGGAGAACAACTACAGATGAAAACGGAAATACACATAGAGAAATAGTATACAATCCTTATGTAGATGGAGATATAAATGAGCAAAAAACAATGCAACAGGTTACTATTCATGAAATGTTGCACGATATGGCTGGAGATAAACAAGTAAGAAATGACTTATTTAAGTTAGTATTAGATAAAAATAAAACTAGAGATGGATATAGTGATGCAAGAAATAATCTGGAAGAAATGTATTCACAAGTATATGATAAAAGCAGCAAAGATTTTAAAGATTTAGTAGATGAAGAAGAGGTTGCAGATACATTAGCACAAAAGTTAGGAGATCAAGACTTCATTAATTCTTTGAATAAAGAAAAGCCTAATGTATTTAAGAGAATATATAACTGGGTAGTAGATAAGTTAAACAAATTTACAGGAAGCAAAAATGAGAAGCTTTATTGGGAAGATGTAAAGAATAAATTTGAAAATGCATATAGGCAAGATTATCAAGAAAATAGAAATATTCAAAATAAATATTCATTTGTTGGAGAAAAAGGGTTAAATAATGCAATATATCAAGATAGTGGTTATATTCAAGTTGAACGAGGGTTAAATAGAGCTAAGCAAATGCGTGAAAAAGGTATTGATAATGAAACAATAAGACAAACTACAGGTTGGTTTCAAGACAAGAATAAAGATTGGAAGTTTGAAATATCCGATAAAAATATGAAGCTAAAAGACAACATTAAGCTAAAAGAAAACACTTCATATAAATTAGGAGATGTTATTGAGCATGATAATTTGTTTGTAATGTATCCCGAGCTTAAAAATTACAAGGTTTCTTTTGAAGATATAAGTACATCTGGAAAGATTAAATTATCAAATAATGAAATTAAAATTAACAATAAAAGCATTAAAAGTAAAACAAAGGTTGAAGGAACTTTAATACATGAAATACAACATGCGATACAAAATATAGAAAATTTTGAGGGTGGTAGGACTTCTAAAAGAAGTAAATTAGCATATTATAGAAGTTTAGGAGAAATAGAAGCATCTGATACCAAAACAAGATTTTTAAATGAAAAATATAAAAATAAAAAAATATATAATATTCCTCCTGAAAGTTCAAAGTCACAGCCACGACATAAACCATCTATAAAGCAATCAGGAGCATGGCAATCATTCCTAGAAAATCAAATAGGATCATCAGGTAAAGGAAAGACAGTTCAAGAATTAAGATTACCTACAAAAGAAAACTGGGATATAGTTAAAAGTCAAAATAAAATAAAACAAAACAATAAAGCAATACTAAAAGACATAGGTATAACAGAAAATAATGATCTAATAACCAATAGTAATGATGAAGATGTAGGAGAAGAAAATATAGCTCAAGTTTTATAAGAAAAGCCATCAAAAGAATTAGCTATATGTTAAACCTAAATATAATATAATAAAATTTATAATTTATTA
>USAE01000064.1 GCA_900552655.1 uncultured Clostridium sp. | reverse complement strand
AAACAAGACATATACATTAAATTTTTATGCAGACCAATATAACGAAGGAAGTACAAATGAAACATATAAAATAAATTATTTAATAAAGACAGTAGAAATAGTAACAGAACCAGGAATAAGTGGAGAAATAGGTTTAACAGAGTTAAAGAGAGAAGGAACAGGTAAAAATTTAATAGATATTACTTCAAAAATTAATTGGAGAGGAATTTATTTTAATACACATAACTATTATGGGAAAGAATATAATGAAAAGACTAATGAATTAAAATTATATTGTAAAAGTAGTGGTGGTCAAGGACAAAGATACTTGTATGATTTATCAGAATATGTAGGAAAAACAGTAACAATGTCTTTTAAAATAAAGAAAGATGCAAAAGCGCAAATAAATATATATAGTGGAAATAGAATAGTAAAGGATATAACTAATAAAGTGAATGAAAGCTGGAGTGAATATAAATATACAATAGCAATAGAAAATGATGGTTTGTTAGGATTTGAAGTAAAGAGTATTAATGACGAAAATGCGTGGATGTACTTAAAAGATGTACAAATAGAATTAGGAGATAAAAGTACTGCATATGAGAAATTTAAATATAATTTAGTGTCTGTAATAAATGCAGAGATTATAGACGAAAGAAATGAAACAGAAAAATATTACATAAAAGAATATGAAAATAATATTTTAATAAATGAAAAAGAATATAATAAAGATATACATACAATAGAAAAATTTAAAGTAAATACTAATAATACATATAAATTTGTTTTAACAATACGAATAAATGACAGAGAGTATGAATTAGATTCATACGAATTTACAACAGAAAATGATAAAGAAATAAAGGGGATAAATTCCTTTGAAGAGTATAGGCAAACTATAAATCCAGAAGGTAATTATATAGTATTTTGTGATTTAGACTTTAGAAATTCAAAGGGTTATGAGGCTATGTTTGGAACTGGGAACTATGGTTTTAAAGGAAAGATAGACTTTAATGGGAACAAAATAATAAGAAATACTTCTACAGGGATATGTTTAATGAATAATATAGAAAAACAAGGAATAATAGAAAACTTTGAACTAGAAATATATTTAGATAATGAAGCTGAATTAAATTCATATGTAGGATTATTTAGTACTAACCAAGGAAAAGTGTCGAATTTTAAAGTAATATTAAAAGAAAGTAGTAATAAAGCAAATATAGGTATAAAGTTATTAGGAGATAGCAATTACGGAACAATAGAAAACTTCGTAATTGAATCAGATGCTAATTTATATGGAGTAAGAGCAATTACTATGGGAGTAGGAACAAATTATGGAACAATAAAAAATGGATATGCATATGGAGAAAATATACAAGGAATATATCCGTTTAATGAAACAAATGTAAATAGAGATATAGGTGTTGTAAATGTTAATAATGAAGGAACAATAGAAAATATATTTAGTTTAATAAATGTTGATGTAGAAAATAACATAAAAACTGCCAACAATGTTGGAAATATTATTTCATTTTCAGTGAAAAGTGGTATAAATAAAAATTTATATTCAGTAGGATATGGAAAAAATGTGACAATTAGTTTGGGACCGACAATAGGAGTAGCCAATAAATCCGAAAATGTATATTACTTTGCAGATAAAATATTTACGAATACAGCGAACAAGAAGAATACACCATTAGCATTGTGGGATGTAACATTTCAAGAACAAATATTAAATTCAGATGGAGAATTTAATGTTGAAAACTTAATAGAGCAAGGTTATTATCCACAAATAAATTGGCCAAAGTGTATGCCAAAACAAGCATACATAAAATTACCAGAAGTAAAAGATAAGGATTTACCAGATATAGTATCAACAGAAATTTTAGAAAATACAAATAATACAGCCAAAGTAAAATTTAGTGTAAATAACCCATCAGGAGAGACTATTACAAATATAAAAATAAAAAATTTAGAGTGTAAAATAGAGAGTCAAGAATACAAAAATGGAAAAAGTGAAGTAATTGCTATACTAAGTAATCCAATAATTTGTGTATCAAATTATGAAATAATTAGTATATCTACTAGAGGCGCATATAATAAAGAATATACAAGAAAATTTGCAGAAAAAGAAAGGATAATAAATATAGGTTTTTATAGAGAAGTAAACTCAACAGAAGATTGGAAAGATATAAATAAGTCAACAAGTGAAAACTATATTTTAATGCAAGATTTAGATTTTAGAAATAATCCAAATGATGCAATCATTTGGAATAGTTTAAAAGGAACAATAGACGGAAATGGTCATACTATAAAAAATGTAAGACACAATACGGCAGCGTATATTATTTATGGTGAGATAAATGAAATAAAAAATATTAATTTTGAAAATATTTTTCTAGAAAATGTGACAAGTTGGGGAGGAATAATTCAACAAGCCTATAAAGCAAGCAATATTTACGCTAATAATATAAAAATTATAGTTAAAAGAGGAAATCCAGAAAATACTACACATGGAGGTTTAATTGCACTTGCACAAGGAGAAGTAATAAACTGTGGTATAAACAATGTAACTATAATAAATAATGTAGGAAATTCGTCTAGGACTAGAATAGGTGGACTAATAGGCGTTGCAAATTATGCAAAAGTAGAGAATTGTTTTGCAACAAATGTAAAAATTCAAACTAAAAATACTAACTATGAAGGTGTAGGTGGGTTAATAGGAGCCAGTGAAGTACGTTCTTCAATAAAAAATTGTTATACGACAGGTAATATAGAAATAGATGGAGGATATGCAGGAGGAATAGTAGGGTTATTAACAAATTATAGTGAAGTAATAAATTCATATAGTTATATAAATATAAATGGAGAAGTTTACAATGCAGGAGGTATAGCTGGGGCTACAGGCAATTTTGCAATGTCAAAAAACAATATAGCTTTAGGAAATTTATATACTACAAGATTAAATACAAAACTAGGTAGAATACTAGGAAGTGGAGATGCAAGAAATACAAATTATGCATATTCTAACCAAAGGATAAATGGATTAATTGAACCTGACTCTTATGAAACAAATATAAAATTATTATCTGCCAAAGAACTGTTAAATAAAAATACTTATAGCAATTTAAATTATGGAAATGCTTTTAATTATAGTGAACTTGAAAAAGGTATACTACCAAAGTTAAATAAAATAAATGAAGATGGGACATATTCTAATGAAATATTAGAAAAACAAGAAGATATCTATTTAGAGATTTCGAATGAACTAAAAATAGAAAATATAGTAGTAGAGAAAAGCGCAGTAAATGAAATAGCAGGGCAAATAGTAGTAATAAATACAAATGGAATAGAAATTGTAGGATTAGATATTGATGGGATGAATGTAAACATTGAAAAGATAGTCAATAATGCGGGAAAAACATATATAACTATAACAGCAAATCCTAGTAAATATTATGATACATATAAAATAATAGATATAAAATACAAAGAAAACAATGAAATAAAAAATAAAGAAGCAGAAGGAAAGATTCAGATACAGTTTTTTAAAGAATTGTATAATTTTGAAGATTGGCAAAGTATAGAAAAAGGAACATATCAAAATTATAAATTAATGAATGATATAAATTTTAAAGGAAAAAAAGACATAAATACTAATGTTACAATGGCAAGATTAGAAGGTAACAACGGAAAGAAAAAACTAGAAAACATAGATATAGTACTTAATGAAGAAAAGTCAGGCTTTATAAATGAAATATCAACAAATATAGAAGATATTGATTTTGAAAATGTTAAAATAACAAATGCAAAAGAAGGCAATATGACTGGAATTATAGGACAACTGAATGGAAAGATGAGGAATGTAGATTTTAATAATATTACTATAGAAGCACCTAAAATGAATAATACTGGAATAATTGGTGAAAATGGAGGAGACTTAATAGAGAACATTAATGAAAATAATATAGAGATCAAAGGAAAGGACAAAACAGGTAGTTTAATAGGCTATGTTTTAAAAGTTCCTAGAATAAATAATATATATGCAGATAAAATAAGGGTTGAAGGAAATGATTATACAGCAGGAGTGATAGGTTATACAGAGAGTGGTCCAAGTTCTTCAATTGGAAAAATAGATATTAGTAATGCAGAAGTTATTGGAAATAATTATACTGGTGGAGTTATAGGTAAAGTTTTTACGAGATATCCAGGAAGACAAGAATTTGTAAATATAAAAGATAGTACAATTGTAGGAAAAGGTAATTATGTAGGAGGAATGTATGGTGAAAGCGAAAATGTAATAAAATCTAAAGCAACAAATATTAAAGTTGAAGGATATGGAGATAACATTGGAGGAATATCGGGAAAAAGTAATCAAAATGAGATTTATATATATGACAGTTTTGTAGAAGGAAAAGGAGCAAATTCAAACAATGTAGGTGGACTTTTGGGAGTACAGGTATATGGTACTGCTAATTGTAAAGCAATTAGTACAAAAGTTAGTACTACTGGTAGCAATGTAGGTAGTATTTTTGGAGTGACTAGAGCAGATACTACTAATATTGTAGCTATAGATTGTGATGTAGAAGGATATTCTAATGTTGGTGGAAATATAGGAAAACTAGAAATGGGAAATGTTACACGTGCATATAATAATTCTAATGTAATTTCATATTCTAATAATGCGGGAGGTATAATAGGATATTTAGAAAATGGTGAAATGATTGCAAACAGTAAGGTATCTAGTGTGCAAGAATGCTATACAGCTAGAGGAAATGTAGAAAGTAAGACAAATGTAGGTGGCTTAATAGGAAACATACAAAAAGAGTTATATATGCCAGAGAAATATTTTTATAGCAATTATGTAGATACAAATTTAGTAAGTGAAGAGATAAGTTCAATTTCATTAGGAATTGGAAATATGCCAAATCAAAATCAATATTTGAATGATACATATTTTTATAAATATTCTAAAATAAACGGAGAAAATCCAGATAGAAAAAATTCGATGTTTATTCCTGAAGCTGCTTACTTGAAAGAAGAAGATTTAAAACGTAAAGAAACTTACACTGGAAAAATGAATTGGATAGGCTACTGGGATTATAATGTATTGAAAGAAGGAAAATATCCAGCTTTAGATAGTAAATTTTGTATAGACTTACCAAAAGATGAAGAAAATATTGTAACAGGTGAACTTACTACAAATAAAGAAAATTTTTCTGGGAAGTACGTTGAAACTAAAATAGAAGAACCACATTATACATTTAATTATAACGGAAAAATTGTTAAAACATATGAAACATATTCAAAAATCGAGTCAGAAGATGGAAGTAGAGTTGTAAGACAAGATATACGATTGTATGTAAAAGATGGAAAACTATATGCTTTACCGGTTTCGTTAGAATTAAAAAATAGCGATATAAAATTTGTTCCAAATAATTTCATTATAGATTCATATAATGGAAAAGAATATGAAACAGTTTTAGGAGTAGACGGTAAATTATATGATTTAAAAGAAGTAATAGAATATCCAGAAAATTTTGTAAATAAAGATATTACTAGTATAGGAAATAACTTGGAAAATGCTGAAAATATTAATAGTAACAATTATGAAATAGAAGCAGTATATAGAAATGGTAATAAGATAAGATTTAATTACCAAACAGGAGAAATAATAGAAGAATATAAAAAAGTAGATAACAATGTAAAAGATGAAACTTCAAAAGGCTTATTGGAATATGTACAAGGGAAATTTTATGAAATAGGAAATTATACAAATACAGATAAGATAAATATGGAAATGCAAGATAAATATGAAGAAACGATAAAGCTGCAAAATAAACTAGAAGAAACACCAGTAGAAGAAGCATTAAAAAAAGAATCTAAAGAGAATGAAAGTAAAGAAAATAACATGGACTTTAATGCAGAAATTAATAATTCTTTGCAAGAGCAAAGATATATAAGTATATATAATGCAGAAAAAGACGAATATCAAATATATAACGAAGAAGAGTTGTTAGACACAAATAAGCAGGAGGTGATAAGCGAAAATGAAAAAATAGAAGCAAATAACTTAAACAAATATTATGCAAGCGAAGGAAAAAGTAACAATACGAAAATGGGAATAGTATGGATTACTTTAAGCATAGTAGGAGTAGTAATAATATTATTTGCAATAAAGAAAAGAGAGTAATTCTCTAATATGGTTAAGAGATAGGGATTAAATTCCCAATAGAAAATTAAATTAAGTGTGTGTAGTAAACCTAGTATTAAAACAAAATACTAGGTTTACTTTTCTATAGTAAGGAATTTATCTTGAGCTATTCTAATTTTAAATGGCTATCCATTTTTTCTAGTTTACGAATGCTACTATTATTTTTTAACAATTCTAACTGTTTCTTGGCGGTATTATTCAATTTTATAATTCTTTCGCTTTGAGGAATTCCACTTGTTATCATTTCAGCATTTAAATTTTCAAGATTTGCTAAAACGACTAAATGCAAAATATCGGTATAATCTCGAATATTACCATTAATATCAGGATTTTTATTTCTCCATTCTTTTGCTGTCATTCCAAATAAAGCAACATTTAGAACATCAGCTTCATTTGCATATGCATATTGTTTCTGTTTTTCAGTTAATGTTGGGACGATAAATTCTTTTATACTATCTGTGTGAATAATATAATTTGTTTTAGATAGTTCTCTTTTTACGGACCATTCAATTTTATTTTGATAAGATTCCTTTGATTTTAATCTTTCGAATTCAGTTATTAAATAAAGTTTAAATTCTGGACTCAACCAACTAGCAAACTCAAAAGCAATGTCTGGATGTGCAAAGGTACCAAGGCTATATCTGCCACCTTTTGCAATTATTCCAATACTATTTGTTCTCTTTATCCACTGTGAAGGCGACATAGCAAAAGAGTTTTTGCCATATTCAGTTTTAATTTGGTCGAATTCGACCAAATTAAAACTAGTATTATGCAATTGCTCCCAAAGTCCTATATAATCGATGGTACTAACTCTTCGTAACCAATTTTTTACCGTAAAAGACGGATCACTTGAATTTTGATATTTAGCTAAATCAGTCAATGATATAAAATCTGTTTTATCAATTCTAATAACACTTATAGGGGTGTCTTTTACTGTTATTTTTGTTTTTATAAGTTCATTTTTCATAAATAAAGTTCACTTCCAATCTATGCAAGATATACACAATAATAAAACAAATGTTTGAAAATATCAACTATATTTTTATATATAAACAAATTATAATAATATAATTTATTTAATTGGGGATTTGCAAGAGTTTATAGGTGTGTGCGATTGTAAGGAAAGCAAAGAAAAGTTAAAAAGCGAAGTAGAATATAAGCTAAAATAATAGGAAACCAAAATGTTATAAAAATGTAAATAATAAATGCAAAGAAGGCTATGCGTAAAATGTATAGCTTTTTTTGTGTGCGTTGTGAGGGTAACTTATATTTACAATTAGAGCTAAGTTATATAAGATATAATAAAGTAAAAAGCGAGGGTAAAGAAATGCGAAACGAAGCAAACCGTGTAAGCCTTGGCGCTGTACACACACACACACACACACACAAGTACGTTTAGAAAAATAAAAAGGGTAGCAAA
>USAE01000063.1 GCA_900552655.1 uncultured Clostridium sp. | reverse complement strand
TAGAAGAGAACCAAACATATAAATTAAGCTTTTATGCAGACCAATATAATGAAGGAAGCACAGATGCTACATATAAAGTGAATTATTTAATCAAAGAGATAGAAATAGTAACAGAGCCTAATATTTTAGGAGATTTAAAACTGGTTAGTATGGAGAAACAAGGAACAGGGAAAAACTTAATAGATGTAGAGTCAAGAAATAACTGGTGGAGTAATCTCTTTAATACAGGTGCATATTATGGAAAAGAATATATAGAAAGTGAGCAAGTATTAAAATTATATGCGGGAAAGAACAATACTACTCAATATTATACATATGACTTAACAAATTATATAGGACAAAATGTCACAATTTCTTTTAAGGCAAAAATAGAAGGAGATATGAAAGAAGTTCTGCTATTAAGGTCTAAGACTACTAAAGCAATAAACATAACTGATAAATTAAATAAAGATACATATGTAGAGTTACAAGAGACAATTCAAATAGATGATACAGGATATATAGGTTTTAGAGTTAGTTCTAGCGAAAATGATGCATACTTATTATTAAAAGATTTACAAATTGAGTTAGGAACTCAAAAAACAGAATACGAAGAATTTAAATATTTTCAAAAGGTACAAATAAATACTCAAATAGAAAATAAGCAAGAAGAACTAGTAACAGATAAATATTATATAAGAACATACCAAAACAATGAGTTAGTAAATGAAGAAGAATATGAAAACTTGCCTGATAGTACAACAGGAATTACATTAAACAATTTAGACATGGAATTAGAAAATAATACAAATTATAAATTAGAATTATTAATAAAAGTACATAACAGAGAATATATATTATCTACGCAAGAAATAAATAGTAATGACAAAGAATTAAAAGGTATTGGTACAATAGATGAATTTTATAATATTCAACCTGATGGAAATTACATAATAACAAATGATCTTGTAGCCGAAAGCAAGGTAACTTCTGGAAATATTTATTTTAATACGCATATAGACTTTGATGGACATACATTTACAGTGGATTTATCTAAAGTTTCACATGCAATAAATTATATAGGAAATAGTGGACTTATAGAAAATTTAGTATTAGATATTAGTTATTCGAACTCAGCAATTGCATGGATATTCGGTCTTTGTAATACAAATTATGGAACAATTAGAAATATCATTGTAAATATTAAAGAAACATATAAAGTTGAGAATGCTGATATTGGACCATTAGGTCAACAAAATTACGGAACATTAGAGAATTTTGTAATTAATATGCAGGAACCGTTATATATTAGTTCTGGTAATCTTGGAGGAACATTTATCTGGAATTATGGAACAATAAAAAACGGATATATTTATGGCGAAAATATACAAATACTAAATTCTATTAATAATGTTCAAGTTGGTTGTATTACTCAATGTAATATAACAGATGGCAAAATAGAGAACGTATATAGCTTAATGACTACAGAAGTTGAAACTGGAGACGATACTTATTCTATTGGAAATATAGTAGAAAAAAATAATGAATATTCTAGTATTAAGAATGTATATACTACAAATATAAGTAGTAACATTAAAAATGGACCTAATGTACCAAATGGTTCTGGAACAGTGGAAAATTCATATTATTTTTCAGATAAAGTTTTTACTAATTCTTCAGATAAAAACACGACCAAATTGGCATTAAAAGATGTGGATTTTCAGAATAAAATTTTAAACTCAGAAAATGCATTTAATGTAGATAATTTAATAGAACAAGGGTATTATCCACAATTAAATATGCCAACTTGCATGCCAGCACAGGAATATATAAATTTACCAGAAATAGAAGACGCAGATTTGGTAGATGTAATTTCTTCTGAAGTGCTAGAGCAAAATTCAGATAGTGCCAAAGTAAAATTTAATATTAATAACCCATCAGGAGAAACAATAACAAATATAGAAATAGAAAACTTAAAATGCGAAATAATATCTCAGGAATATAAATCTGGAAAAACAGAAGTAATAGCTAACTTAAAAGAACCAATTATATATGTTTCAAATTATGATATTTTAAGTATTACAAGTAAAGGGGCATTTAATGAATATAAAAGAGAATTTGAGTCAGGGGAAAGAACAATAGATGTAGATTTATATAGAAAGATATATACAATAGATGATTGGAAGGAGATAAGTAAATATCCTACAGAAAATTATATATTGGAAAATGATTTAGATTTTAGAAATGCTACGAATTTCGTAATAACAGAATATAAAGGAATATTAAATGGAAATGGACATACAATAAAAAACATTAATTTATCTGGAAACAATGCAGGAGGATTAATTACAACTTTAACTGGAAAAATACAAAATTTATTTGTAGAAAATTTTATAAATGAGAATAACACAGATAGAAGAGAACAAGGTCTAGTTAGAATGCTTTCTAGAGGAGCTGTATTAGATAATGTTCATATGAAAAATGCAAATTTTATAAAAGTATCAAGTATTAGTGGAACACCAGTAACAGGTTATATAGGAATTTTAGTTGGGCAATCAACAGGTGGAAGAATAATGAATTCTTCGGCAACGGACTCTAAAATAACTGCAAATGGTCAATTAGATACTATTTATGCAGGAGGATTAGTAGGAAATGGATCATATGTGGAAATAAATAATAGCTATACAAATAATGTTGATATAATGATAAATGATGCTATAGAAACAGCCATTGGTGGAATAATAGGAAACGAAAATAATACAGGGAATGTAAGTAATTGTTATACATATGGAAGTATAAAATCAGATAATTCAAATTTAGGTGGAATTGCAGGAAAAACAAAGGGAAATATTAAGAATAATTTTAGTTTTGTAAATATATCTAGTAGTTCTGATAACATTGGAGGAATCGTTGGAAATAATTCTACAGGAAATAATTATTATGTAGAAAAAAATTTGGCAATTGGGAATTTATATAGCTCATCAAGTTCTGAAAATATCGGAAATATATCTGGAAATATAAACGAACAAACTGAAAACTATATATATGAAGGCCAGTTAATTAATGGATATAAAAATAATTCTGGAGGAAGAACTCTTACATTTGATGAATTAACAAAGGAAAATACATATTTAAATTACTTAGAAATGAAAAACTTGAATTTTGAAAAGACAAAAGATGGAATTTTGCCAAAACTATATAATTCTACTACAAATGAATTATTACCAAATCAAGAAGATATTAATTTAAAAAGTGATAATAAGTTTAATATAAATAATATAGAACTAGAAAAAATTAATAATGATACAGTAAATATAAGACTAGAAATAGAAAACTTAAATGAAGCTCAAATAACAGATATAAACATAGAGGATATGGAAACAAAGATAAATAGAAATATAACATCTCAAAAAATTACGTATATAGAAATAACAGGTAAACCTCAAAAATATTATGATAGCTATAGACTATCTAAAATAATATATTTAGACAATGATAAAGAACAAGAAGAAAATATCGATATGAAGATAAATGTGCAATTCTATAAAGAAATATATACTTTTGAAGATTGGCAAAACATAGATGAAAAAGCGATACAAAATTATAGAATTATGAGTGATATGGATTTTTTAGGAAAAACAAATATTAAAAATAAAATAAATGTATCAAGATTTGATGGGAATAACCATGTATTAAAAAATATTAATTTGGAACTAGATAATAATTGTGCACTTATAAATTTTGTACAGAATGAGATAAAAGATATTACGTTTGAAAATGTAGAAATAAACTCACAAAATGCTACAAATAATGTAGGAATTATTTTAAGAAATAGCGGAAATATTAAAAATATTACTTTTAAAGATATAACCATTAATACACCAAAAGCTTCTTATGTAGCACCTATTTCTAGAAATAAGAGCATGGCTATAGAAAATATAAATCTAAATAATATAGAAATAGTAGGAAAAAGCTATATAGGAGGATTAGTAGGGCGTACGATTTCAGGTAATTTTACTGGTATAGTAGCGGAGGATATTAATGTAAATTGCGAATTCTATGCTGGAGGAATATTTGGATATATGATATCTCAAGAAAATTCAGAAATAAAAGATATAACTATTAATAATTCCAATATAATTGGAACTTCAAACAGAGTGGGTGGAATAGTTGGAGCAATAGATAATGGCACAGAAAAAATTATTTGGTTTTCTAATATTAATATGGAAGGTAACACTATTAGTGGTAAGGAATATGTAGGAGGTGTTGCGGGATATTTAGGTTATTGTAGACATATAATTTCTAAAAACACTAATGTTAATGGAACAAATTACGTAGGAGGAATAGCAGGGCAAGCTTATACAGCATATGATTTAGAAGTTACAAATTTAAACTTGCAAAGTACTGGAAATTATGCAGGAGGACTTTTTGGAGCTACATATGGCCTTGGAAAAGTTAATAATGCTTATGTAAGTGACTCTAAAATAATTTCAACAGGGGATTATGTTGGAGGAATTAATGGTCGTAATAATAGAGTGTTAGAAGATGTATATATAGAAAATAGTGATATAACTGGAAGAAACAATGTAGGAGGAATAGCAGGAATTAATAATTTTGACATAAGTAGGGTATATGTATATAACTGTAAAATAGTAGGAACCAATAATATAGGTGGAATAATTGGAGAAACAACAAGAAATTCAATTAGTTATCTATATAATAATGCAACAATAAAAGGAAATAGTAATATTGGAGGTATAGTAGGATATTTCCCTAATACAGGAGTAACAGCTGCTAATAATGCTACATATATTAGCTATTGTTATGTAAGTGCAAATATAAGTGGAAATAATAATATAGGTGGTCTATTTGGAAAAATAGATGTTGAACTATATAATCCTGCAAATTATTTTAGAAGGAATTATTTTGAACTGTATATTACAACAGAAGATGAAAGTACTTCTTCACCAGGAGTAGGTAGTAGAAAAATAGAAAATGCTAATCTGCCCAATACATACATTTATAAATATGGAACAATAAATGGTAAAAATATAGATATAAATAGTAATTATTTTACGGAAGACAAATACTTAGTGGAAGAAGATCTTAAAAATAAAACAACTTATACTTCAAAATTATGGTGGAGTGCTAGTTATTGGAATTTTGATAGCCTACCAAATAATAAATATCCATTATTAAGTAATACAAGTTATTTATTAAATCAAAAAGGAATAGATATTCCAAAAGATGAAGAGCATATAGTAGATAATATTTTAAGCAATAATACTAATGTAGATGCTCTTGAAAATAATAACGAAGAACCAGAACAAATCTTTAAATATAATAACAAAACAATAGAAACATACAGTACATATTCTGTAATAAGTTCTTTAGATGGAGGTAAAGCAACAAGAAATGCTAAATTGTATGTAAAAGATAATAACTTATATGCAATACCAAGTGTCTTAAGTAGTTCAGAAGATAGTAATGAAAGTATAACACTAGTGGCAAACAATTTAATAATTGATAGCTATAATGGAAAAGAATACGAAACAGTGTTAGGTTCAGATGGAAAACTACATGACTTAAAAGAGCCAATAGAATATCCAGAAGATTTTGTGAACTTAGATATTAAGAGCATAGGAAACAATTTGAATAATGATTCACACGAGGTAGAAGTAACATACAAAAATGGAGATAAAATAAAATTTAATTATCAAACAGGAGAAGTAATTTTTATTTCTTCGGATGAGGATAGTATTGATGAAGAAAAAGTAGGATTATTCGATTATTTAAAAGAAAAACTATCTGAAATAGGAAATGTAACTTCTGGAGTGTCACAAGAAATATTGAGTAAATATGAAGAGAGTAAAGAATTACAAACAAAATTAGAAGAAACACCAATAGAAGAGGCAATAGAAAAACAGAATTTAAGTGATTTTGAGCAAGGTGAAAATATTGCAAATAATTCTGTGAATACAGAAGGCGTCATAGTCACAGAAGTACATAAAGAAAATATCACAACTACCGAAGCAAATACAGCACAGGGAATAAATAACAATGCAACTAATAACTCTTTAAAAGAAACAAAATATATAAGTGTATATGATGAAGAAATAGACGATTACCGAATATACAATGGGGAAGAGTTATTAGATACGACGAAAGAGGAGGTGGTAAGTGAGAACGAAAAAATAGAAGCAAATAATTTAAGCGAATATTATGCGAGCGAAGGAGAAACTAGAAATACGAAAATGGGAATAGTATGGATAGTGATAAGCATAATAGGAGTAGGAATAATATTATTTGTATTAGGAAAGAAAATAGGGATAAAGGGACGTTGCTAAAATCCCTGCTAAAAAGAAATGCTTTGGCTAGGTAAAAGTGTGTGTACCTAGGAGCATAAGAATAAGTAATAAAACTGATTTTAATAAAGTTACTTAGAAAATATTGAATTAAAAATAGACGAAAAAATACCTAATTAAAAAAGACAAATTTGAATAATAAAAAATTAATAAGTGTGTGTAGAAAAAACAGTAGGTATAGTAATATATACTTACTGTTTTTTTGTTTGCACTTTAGCTCGAAAAAACACTTCATTCGGATTCATAGGTAGTTAGGTTTTTATGAGCTCCAGCTAAATTGAGAAAATTTATTGCAAATAATATTAATAATATAAAGTAGCAATAATAAAAATAAAGTCGAAAAAGAACGATGAAAAAAGGTTGAATAGAAGTTAAATATTTAGTAAAATAAATGAAGAAGCATACGAAAAAAATAACAAAGTAATAGGAATAAATATATTAATGTTTAATATATTCAACTGGAAAAAGTTTCACTCGAAAGGACTGTTGAAAGAAAATGAATTAAACGAAGTAATGACAGATAAGTTAGAGTTACATTTTTTAGAACTACCAAAGCTAATAGAAAATAAAAAAGAAGAAAATAAAAGGTTAAGGCAATGGTTAGAATTTATATGTAATAAGAGAAAGGGGGAGATAGAAATGGCAGTAAGAGAAAACGAGAAGATAGCAAAAGCTAGCCAAGAATGGGAATACTTAAGAGGAGATGAAGCAGTAAAAAGAATGGCTTTCTTAAGAGAGAAATGGGAAAGAGATTGGAATAGTGGTATGCATTCTGCAGAAGAAGCGGGTATAGAAAAAGGAATGAAAGAAGGAGAAAAGAGAGGATTAAAGAAAGGAAAAGAGGAAGTTGCAATAAAGATGCTAAAAAAAGGAATTGAAGAAGCAACTATAGAAGAAGTAACAAATTTAACTTTAGAAGAAATAGAAAATATAAAAGAAAAGTTAAAAAGCGAAGTAGAATATGAGATAAAATAATAGAAAACTAAAATGTTATAAAAATGTAAATAACAAACTGGAAAGAAGCTGTGCGTAAAAGGTACAGCTTTTTTTGTGTGCGTTGTGAGGGTAACTTATATTTACAATTAAAGCTAAGTTATATAAGATAGAATAGAGGAAAAGAGAAATATCTACTAAGAAATTAGTTTTATTAAATATTAAGAAGTGAAAAATTAATTAAGCAAGAAAATTGCGAATATTCCCATTTTTAAAATTGTTCGGATTTTCGAGTTAAATGTAAACAGTAAAAAGCGAGGGTAAAGAAATGCAAAACGAAGCGAACCGTGTAAGCCTTGGCGCTG
>USAE01000062.1 GCA_900552655.1 uncultured Clostridium sp. | reverse complement strand
AACTAGAAAAAAGAGTAATATTATATCATATATTCACGAGGTATAATGTGAGGATATAAAAATAATTCAATCATGCTGCAATTAGAAATCTTCAAAACGTACGTTCTGTGAATGTGATATAATATTTTATATTCTTTTTCCTGGAGGTGCGTTTTTATGTGTGATGTAAAAAGAGAACTTGAAAGCTATAACAGTTATAAAAGCGAATTGAAATATCTAAGTGTAGAATTAGAACACTTGAAAGAAAATGATGTTGATATAAAAAGTTGTCCTATTGGGGAAAGGGTACAAACTTCTAATATAGGCGACCCGACGGCTAATTTTGTTGTAGGTAGTGAACAAAGAGCCATAGAAATAAAAAAGGAAATGAGAAATATTAGTCAGAAAATACGATTAATAGACGCATTTATAAAAGGTTTGGAAGAAATAGACAAAAGAATAATAGAATATAAATTTAAAAAGAATTATAACTATGCTCAAATTGGGCGTGCTTTGGGTTGTAGTTCTACAATGGCACAAAATCATATTGAAAAAAGCTTGAAAGAGCTAGAATTTCTATTCGAAAATTATTATATACCTATTTAAATGATCTAAGTATTACGGGTGGTGTTTTTTATGTGTGATATAAAAAAGGAACTGAAAAAATATGATAAGTTGAAAAAACGCATTAAAGTATTAGAAAATATTATAAAATTTGAAGATGACCAAAAGAGAATAAAAAAACTAGAAAATGAAATAATATCAATTAGATTTCAATTAAATGTATTAAATAATCTAATTAAAGAATTGCCCGAAAAAGAAAGAAAAAGAATCAAATATAGATATATTAATAAATACAGGAAAACTAATAAATATAAACAAAATAAAAACGGATTTATTAAAAATAACTAAAGAATTAATAAAGGAGGATTAATAATATGGATGTTAGTATAACGAATGAATTAAATAGTAAAAATATAGAAATAGAAAAAGAACAAAATAATTTTTTAGAAACGACAATAGGAAAAATAATAAATACTGGTTTAGATGTAGGTATTAAATTTTTACTACCAGACTTTGTGGAAAATGAAGTAATAGAAATAAAGGATACTATAATACAGGAAGGATTTAAAGAAGGAATAAAAAAAACAATAAGTGAAGCAATAGATTTAGGTAAAAGTACAATAGGTGTAGTTACTGGCAAATTTGAAAATATAGGCCAAATGCAAAAAGCTGTGGAAACAGGAGGAATAATAGAGAGTGTTTCCACAGGAATAGATAAAGCTTTATATAAGATAAATGAAAATGGAAAATTAAATTCTAATATTGTAAATGTAATAAAAAAAGGAAAAAATTTAATATTAGATAATATAAGCAATAATATTGAAGAAATGATTTTAGAGCAAGGAAATGAAAAAAATAAATTTGAAGAATCAATTAATAATTGGAAAGAAGGATATCAAAATAAAGATTTTAATTTAATGGAAAAAGAAATAAAAAATATAAAAGAGAATCTAGAGAAATTAATTCCAATCGAAAGTTTAATAAAAGAAGGCAGAACAATTGAAAATATACATAACATTATAAAAAATAATAACAAAAATTTCGATATAAATATACTTCAATTAAATGCTGCAAATGCCTTAGCATAAAGAAAAAAATATAAAATAAAAATATAGCTTAATTTTATGAAATCCGTAAGAATTTCGCCTAATTTCCTTGCATATTTTTAGCTGTTTTAGTATAATACATGGTGTAGCAGAAAGAAGAAAAGAGGTAAAGAAATGGACAATCTAGATGGAAAAATAATAGAGAGAGATATTGAAAATGAGATGAAAACAGCATACATAAGTTATGCAATGAGTGTTATTGTACAAAGAGCTTTACCAGATGTAAGAGATGGTTTAAAACCAGTTCATAGAAGAATTTTATATGCAATGCACGAAGATGGAATTACTTCAGATAAGCCATATAGAAAATGTGCTAATACAGTAGGTTCTGTTCTAGGAAGATATCATCCTCATGGAGATTCATCAGTTTATGATGCAATGGTAAGAATGGCACAAGATTTCTCTTTAAGATATATGTTAATAGATGGTCATGGAAACTTTGGTTCAATAGATGGTGATGGAGCAGCTGCAATGAGGTATACAGAAGCTAGAATGTCTAAAATAGCTGAATATATGCTTACAGATATAGAAAAAAATACAGTTGACTTTATGCCAAACTATGATGATAGACTACAAGAACCAACAGTACTTCCATCAAAAATACCACAATTATTAATTAATGGATCATCTGGTATAGCTGTTGGAATGGCAACAAATATACCACCACACAATTTAAATGAAGTATGTGATGGAGTAATAAAAATAATTGAAAATCCTGAATTAACAGATGAAGAATTAATGTCAATAATAAAAGGACCAGATTTTCCAACAGGAGGAATGATCTTAGGAAAAGATGGAATAAAAGAAGCATATAAAACAGGTAGAGGTAAAATAATAGTAAGAGCAGAAGCAGAAATAGAAGAAATGGCAAACAACAAACAAAGAATAATAGTAACATCATTACCATACCAAGTTAATAAAGCGAGATTAATTGAAAATATTTCTAAATTAGTAAGAGAAAAGAGAATTGAAGGAATTTCAGAGTTAAGAGATGAATCAGATAGAAACGACAGAGTAAGAATAGTAATAGAGCTAAAAAGAGATGCAAGAGCACAAGTCGTTTTAAATCAATTATACAAAAATACACAAATGCAAGATACTTTTGGAGCAATATTATTAGCATTAGTAAATGGAGAACCAAAAATATTAACATTAAGACAATGTTTAGACTATTATATAGACCATAGAAAAGTAGTAATCTTAAGAAGAACTAAATTTGAACTAGATAAAGCCTTAGCTAGGGCACACATATTAGAAGGTTTAAGAATAGCCATAGATAATATAGATGAAGTTATTAGCATAATTAGGAACTCTTATGATGATGCAAAAGAAAAATTAATGGAAAGATTTGGATTAACGGATATACAAGCTCAAGCTATATTAGATATGAGATTAAAAACATTATCTGGTTTGCAAAGAGAAAAAATAGAAGAAGAATATAAACAGCTAATGGAATTAATAGCACATCTAAGAGAAATATTAAGTAATGAACAACTAGTATACGATATAATAAAAACAGATTTAATAGAAGTCAAAAATAAATTTGGTGATGAAAGATTAACTAAAATTAAACCTGCAGAAGGTGATATTGAAGAAGAAGATTTGATTAAAGAAGAACAAACAATAGTAGCATTAACACACTTTGGATATATCAAGAGAATGCCAGCAGATACATATAAGAGTCAACGTAGAGGCGGAAAAGGAATTACGGGAATTTCAACAAGAGCCGAAGATTTTGTAACACAAATATTTACAGCATCTACACATGATACAATTTTATTCTTTAGTAATAAAGGTAAATTATATAGACTACGTGGATATGAAATTCCAGAAGCAGGAAGAACAGCAAAGGGAACTGCAATAGTAAACTTATTAAGTTTAGACAATGGAGAGAAGATATCTGCAGTTATTCCGATTTCTAATTTTGCAGAAGGAAAATATTTATTAATGTCAACGCAAAGAGGATTTATAAAGAAAACAGCCCTTACAGAATATAATTCAGCAAGAAAAACAGGACTTCAAGCCATAACATTAAAAGAAGATGATGAATTAATAGCAGTAAGATTAACAGATGGTCAAGATAATGTTGTATTAGTAACAGAAGAAGGAATGAGCATTACATTTAGTGAGCAAGATGTTAGACCAATGGGAAGAACTGCACAAGGGGTAATAGGAATTAAACTTGCAGAAGATGACAAAGTTATAGGAATGGAATCTATTATATCAGGAGCAAATGCAACATTATTAGCTATAACCGAAAATGGTTTTGGAAAAAGAACAGATTTAGAAGAATACAGAATCCAAAATAGAGGTGGTAGAGGAGTAATAACATATAAGGTTACTCAAAAAACTGGTAAGCTAGTAGGAATTAGAGTTACAGATGATTCAAATGATATTATGATGATAACAGATACAGGAACAATTATAAGAATAAATGTAAAAGATGTAAGTGTATTAGGTAGATCAACACAAGGAGTAACTTTAATGAGAACAAATGATGGCGGAAAAGTAGTTAGTATAGAACTAGTAGAGCCTGAAACTAATGAAGAATAGAAAATAATAGATATATAATATAAAAAAGGTCAAAACAAAAAGAGAATCTAATAGATATCTATTAGATTCTCTTTTCTATAATAAAGTATAAAATAAATAATCAATTATATAAAAGGAGTGAAAGATGGATAAAAAAATAAATAAAACAATAATGCAATATTTCGAATGGTATTTGCCTGCAGATTGTGGATTATGGAAGAAAGTAGCAAGTGAAGCAAGTTATTTGGATAGTATTGGTATTACAGGAATATGGTTACCACCGGCATATAAGGCAGAAGGAGGAAATCATGATACAGGATATGGCGTGTATGATTTATACGATTTAGGAGAATTTAATCAAAAAGGTTCTATAAATACCAAATATGGAAGTAAAGATGAGTATATAAATGCGATAAAAGTATTAAAAGGAAATAACTTGGAAGTATATGCAGATATTGTGCTAAATCACAAATTAGGAGCAGATGAAACAGAAGAAGTTATGGCAATAGAGGATCAAGATTGCAATAGAAATATAGAAATAAATACACCAATATTTATAGAAGCATGGACAAAATATAATTTTAATGAAAGAAATAATAAATATTCAGATTTCAAATGGAATTGGACACATTTTCATGGTGTAGACTGGGATAATAAACAAAAAAGAAAAGGAATATTTAAATTTTATGGAAAACACTGGGATGTAGATGTAGATAAAGAGAATGGAAATTTTGATTATTTAATGGGAGCAGATGTAGATTTTAATAATGTAGATGTTATTCAAGAATTGGGAAAATGGGGAAAATGGTATGTAGACACTACAAATGTGGATGGTTTTAGACTAGATGCAGTAAAGCATATTAGAGCTGGATTTTATAAAAATTGGTTAGAAAATATGCAAGAAGAATTTGCAAAAGATTTTTTCACAGTTGGAGAATATTGGAGTACTAATATTATGGCTATAAATAATTATTTAAAAGAAGTAGACTATTCTATGAAGCTATTTGATGTACCATTACACTATAATTTGTTTAATGCTTCTAATTCATCTGGAAATTACGATATGAGAACTATATTAGATAATACTCTTGTAAAAGAAAATCCAGAATATGCAGTAACTTTTGTAGACAATCATGACACTCAAATAGGTCAATCCCTTAATTCCTGGATTCAGGATTGGTTTAAGCCATTAGCATATGCTTTAATTTTATTAAGGAAAGATGGAATTCCTTGTATTTTTTACGGAGATTATTATGGAATAGAACATGATAATATATCACCTAAAAAGAAGATATTAGAAAATATGATAAAAGTAAGAAAACATTTCTCTTATGGTAAACAAAAAGACTATTTTAAAGATGAGAATATAATTGGATGGGTAAGAGAAGGAGATATTGACCATACAGATTCTGGTTTAGCAGTTGTAATGAGCGATAACTCTGGAGGATGTATTGAAATGAATATGGGAGAAAGATTGGCTAATACAATTTTCTATGATTGCACAGGAAACTTAGATGAAACAGTATATGTAGATTCAAATGGCAATGGAATATTTTATTGTGATGGTGGAAGTGTATCAGTATGGATAAAAAAAGATAATATTTATGATAATAATGAAAAGGAGTAAAAATGGAAGCATTAGAAAGTTTTTTATCAACATTTATGGTAGTGGCTACCATTATATTTAACATACCAATAATTTTAAATATTACGAAAAAAGATAATAAAGATGAAACAATGATAAAAATAATTAAGAGTATTGGGTTAATATTTTTAACATTTATGTTGTTTACACTTATATTAATGCCAATAGACTTTTTTATGGATACAGGAAATAGTATTTTTTTAATATGTTATGCTATATTTATATTGTTATATTTCTCAATAAAGATAATTATATATGTAAAAAATTATTTTAAAGTAATATTTTCAGATAATAAGGATATTTATATAAGGGATGTTTTTGTAAAATATAGTCCTGCAGTACTAGGTTTATTAAAAAATAATAAAATAAATGATAAGAGAGATTTTATAGCGACCATTTTAAATATATATTCAAAAGATGCTATTGACTTAGAAAAAGTGAATGGAAAAATTAAAATCAAAGATTTAAATAATACTGATGTTGTATTGAATAAATTAGAAGCAGATGAAAGATATGTGTATTATGTATTAACGAAGAATCAAGAATTTGATATAGATAAGTGGCATTCAATAGTAGAACGACAATTAGATAAAAGAAAATTTGTAAAGAAAGAAAATACAAGTTTATTAAAAAGAATATTAAAAATAAGTTTGATTGCCTTTTTAATATTTATACTATTATTTATAGTATATTTAGTTACAATGTTGTTTATACCTTCAAAAGAAAAATTTATTTTAAATGCACCAGAAATGATTTATAGTATGGGAACATCTTTAGTAGCAATACCAATTTCTATAGTTATATTAAAAGTATTAATGCAAATATCAAAATGTCAATTTATAAAAGATGATTTGAAAAAATATACAGATAAAGGTGCATTAGAAGTATTGAAATGGAAAAAATTCGAAAAGTTTATTAGAGACTTTTCAATGATAGAAACAGCTGAAGTAGAAAGCGTTAAACTATGGGACAAATACATGGCATATGCAATGGCATTAAATATAAATAAAAGTTATAAGTCAGAAGAACTTAATGAGTTGAATAGAATTATAGATAGTCATAAATGGTTTATATAAAATATAAGAAAACAACCTAGTAGTTCATCTATATAATATGGGAATTTTTTGATGTTTTGTTACAATAAAATTGATTTGTTTTACTATTTATTATTAGAGATATGATTAGTTTTTAAATGACAAATAGCAGGAATTTTTTAAAATCCTGCTATTTTTTTGCTCGAATAAATAAAAAATATGGTCTATCATATTGATTAATATATTTAGGAAGAATTTTTATACTTTCTTCGTCAGGTAAGGGTTCTAAAATTTTTTCAATATTAAATCCACTTTTAACTAAGCCATTTATTAAACTACTAAAATTTCTATGATATTTTTTTACTAGTACTCCATTCCATTCTTTTTCTCTTAAACCTTCTCGGTTATAGTCTGATAAAAGTAAAAACCATTTTTTATTAATTTCTGTATAATTTTTTTTCATCCAAGGTTCGAACTTAGTAGCAATTCGTAAAGGGTGATCAATAGAAAAAATTAATATTCCATCATCATTTAATAAATTATATATATCTTTTATTAATTTATCATAGTCCTTTACGTAATGAATAGCTAAAGAAGAAATTACTACATCAAATTTGTCTTCTAATTTATCTATATCTTCCATTGCCATCAATTTGTATGTTATGTCTTTATCTTTATTATTAGTTAAAGCTATATTTAACATATGTTTAGATATATCAATTCCTAAAACTTCTTTTGAGCCTAAAGCTTTACAATATATGTCATTTTCACCATAACCGCATCCTAAATCAAGAACTTTTTTATTACTTAAGTTTGGGATTAATTTTCTAAAATTAGGTATTTCGATTAAATCGTTTGCATTCATTCCCTTGTTTTCATATCGCATTTTATCATATGCTTCTGAGAAAGTTTTAATATCATATATGTTCTGTTTCATAAAATATCACTCCCATTTTCAGAATTGATTATATAACTTTATTTCTATAAATTAATATAAAATAT
>USAE01000061.1 GCA_900552655.1 uncultured Clostridium sp. | reverse complement strand
TATATATCTTGATTATTTATTTGTATTTCTTTTCTTATGTATTTAGCATCATTATAGGTATATTGTGCAATATCAGCATCTTGCCTATTATTATTTATTTCTTTTAAATCTGCTGAGACATTTCCAATATTATACGTTAATTCTTTTAGTGTTTTATATTTATCCTGCTTTTCATAAAAAATAGAAATATTCATATTTATATCGGTATTTATTAATGATTTTAATAACAATTCTTCATTTTCTCTTAAATAATTTACTATCATTATTCCTGAATAATACATATTATCTATTTCTATATATTTGGGATTTTCATTATTTATATATGATGGACAAATATAATTTTCTTCTTTAAAGTTGTTGACTTTTGTAGGTTTTAAAAATAAATTTTTTAATATATTTTTTTTAATCTCCTCCATTTCTTTTAAGATTGTTTTTTGTATTAAGAAAAAAATGTAAAATCCTTATAACTTCTTCTTTTTTACACTCATTTACTTGGTTTCCACATCTTGTAAGACATTCTTTTATTTTTAGATATTTTTCATTTAACATATAGAATATATTTTCTGTATTCTTATTATCGCTTTCAAATTGCTCATCTATTATAATGTAATAATTTTTTGTTGAAGTTTGCTTTTCAGAATTAATTTTATTTATGAATTTAATATAATTTTTTGAAACAATAGAAATTTGCTCATTTTTGACCTGCTTGATATTATTAATAATTTTAGAGATATCTTCTTTATTTGTATGAATTAAAATTTGTAGATTAAAATTACATGTTTTTAAAAAAACTTTATATGAATTTAAAATTGCTTCCTTTTCCAACGCTGTTTTAAGATTAAAATTTATTGGTTTCACTTTTATTATTTTCACAAAAATATTTTTTTCTTTTATTTTAATAATTCCATTTTTGTCTATATTTTCTATCATTAACCAATCTTGGGTAGACTTATTATTTATAGATTATCACCTCATTTTTTTTATAATACTCTGATTTATTCTATTTGTCAACAAATTTCGTATACCAAAAATCGACATTTGTTGATAAGAATCTGACTTCATATTAAATAAAAAAAAGTGAACCTAAATTTTATATTAAGTCCACTTAAAATTCTAAACATCTAAATTCTTTACATACTTTGCATTTTCTTCTATAAATTGTCTTCTAGGAGCAACTTCATCTCCCATTAGTATAGTAAATATTCTATCTGCTTTTATAGCATCTTCCATTGTAACTTTTATTAAAGTTCTTGTTTCTGGATTCATTGTTGTTTCCCATAATTGCTCTGGATTCATCTCTCCTAAACCTTTATATCTTTGGATTGATATAGCATCTCTTGAGATTCCTTTTTCTTCTAATTCTTTATATTTATCTTCTAATTCTTCGTCAGTATAACAATAAATATCTTTCATTCCTTTTTTAGATAATTTAAATAATGGTGGTTGTGCTAAATACACATTTCCATTTTCTATTAAAGGACGCATATATCTAAAGAAAAATGTTAATAGTAAGGTTCTTATGTGTGCACCATCAACATCGGCATCTGCCATTATTATTATTTTTCCATATCTAATTTTTGTTATATCAAAGTCTGCACCAATTCCAGCACCTACTGCTAATATAACAGGTTGTAATTTATCATTATTATATATTTTGTCTGCTCTAGATTTTTCAACATTTAACATTTTTCCCCATAGTGGTAATATTGCTTGGAATTTTCTATCTCTTCCTTGTTTTGCACTTCCACCAGCAGAATCCCCTTCGACTATATATACTTCGCATAATTCTGCATTTTTTTCACTACAATCTGCTAATTTTCCAGGTAATGTTGAAGTTTCTAAAGCACTTTTTCTCCTAACTAATTCTCTTGCTTTTCTAGCTGCTTCTCTAGCTCTTGAAGCACCTATACATTTCTCTAAGATAGCTTTAGATACAGAAGGATTTTCTTCTAAAAAGTTTGATAAAGCTTCATTTACCATTGATTGAACAATTCCTGTAACATTACTATTACCTAATTTTGTTTTTGTTTGTCCTTCAAATTGAGGTTCTTTAACTTTTACTGAAATAATCGCTGTTATACCTTCTCTTATATCTTCACCTTGTAAGTTTGAATCTTTTTCTTTTAAAATATTATGTTTTCTTGCATAATCATTAAATACTTTTGTAAGAGCTCTTTTAAATCCTTCTAAATGTGTTCCACCTTCTACTGTATTTATATTATTAACAAAAGTATAAATATTTTCTGAATATGCTGTAGTATATTGAATTGCAATCTCTACAGGTACTTCACCATCTGTTTTTTCAATATAAATAGGTTTTTTGTGTAATTTTTCTTTGTTTTGATTTAAATATTCTGCAAATGAATTTAATCCACCTTCAAAGCAAAAATCTGCTTGTTTTACTGTTTCTTCTCTTAAGTCTTCAATTTTTATTCTTAACCCTTTTGTTAAAAATGCAATTTCTCTAAATCTTTCTTCTAAAATAGAAAAATCATAGTTTGTTGTTTCAAATATTGTACTATCTGCTAAAAATGTTACACTAGTACCTGTTTTATCTGAATCTTCTATTCTTTGTAATGGTTCTACTGTCTTACCTCTTGCAAATTTCATTTTGTATTTACCACCATCACGACATATTTCAACCTCTGTCCATTCAGATAAAGCGTTTACAACAGAAGCACCAACCCCATGAAGTCCACCAGATACTTTATATCCACTATCTCCTCCAAATTTTCCTCCTGCATGAAGCATTGTATATACTGTTTCTGCAGTAGAAATTTTAGTTTTTGGGTGTACTTCAACTGGAATTCCCCTTCCATCATCTTGTACAGTTATAATATTTCCTGGTTTTATTTGAACATGAATATTCTTACAATATCCTGCTAATGCTTCATCAACACAGTTATCTACAATTTCATATACTAAATGGTGTAATCCTCTTGCAGAAACACTTCCTATATACATTCCTGGTCTTTTTCTTACAGCTTCTAACCCTTCTAGTACTTGTATTTGTTCTGCTCCATATTCATGTTTATATTTTTCCATTACACAAACCTCCTAATAATGTGCCCTTTTTATTTTCCTCTGCTCTTTTGGCTATTGACATAGTTGATACGTTTGTTTCATATCCTACTATTTTTCCGTTTTCTTTAGTCATTATTAATGTTCTTGCATCACCATTTACTTGTGAAACAAGATTATCTGTTCTTTTTAAACTTTCTATTAAATTTTTATATTCTTCAGAATCTCTCATAGATTCAACATTATATATACCAATTATATCCTTTTCTTCTAAAATTATATTATTTCCTATATGTACAAACATTTATAATACCTCTTTTGTTAAAATTGTTCTTCATTTTTTACTTGTCCATCTTTTACATTATATATATTATAATTAAAATTTTCAAGTATTAATTTATGAGTACCTGTTAATATTACCTGTGCATCCGTAATATTTTCCACAAATTTTTTACGTCTATTTTCATCTAATTCAGACATAAAATCATCTAGCAATAAAATTGGATATTCTCCAACTTCATCATATATAACATATAGTTCAGATAATTTTAAAGATAATATTGCTGTTCTAAATTGTCCTTGTGATCCATATAAATTAATATTTTTTCCATTAATATACACTTCGAAGTCATCTCTATGTATTCCTGTAGAAGTATATCCTCTTTCTATATCCTTATTTAACTTTTCATTTAATTTTTTTATATATTCTTCTTTATTTTTAAATTCACTAATATAATTTATATTTATTTGCTCTGAATTATTTGTTATATTTTTGTGGATATTTACAATTTTTTTTAATAACTTATCCACAAATTCTTTTCTATATTCGTATATAATTTGTGCATGATTAGCCAATTTTTCATTCCAAATATCTATCATATTTTTTGGTTTATTTTCATATTTTATTTGTCTTAGATAATTATTTCTTTGCTCTAATGTCTTATTATAATCGTTTAAATTAAATAAATATCTTGGTCTTAATTGACTTATTAACATATTTAAAAATTTTCTTCTTTTTTGTGGACCATCTTTAAGAATTTCCATATCATCTGGCGAAAAAATTATGGAATTTATATTTCCTAATAATTCACTTAATTTTTTTATTTTTACCCCATTTATTGATATATTTTTTTTATCTGAAATTATATATTCTATTTTACCTTTTCTATCACTTTTTTCATATTCTATATTTATTTTGGCAAAATCTTCATTTATTTTTACTAATTCTTTATCTTTGTTAGTTCTAAAAGATTTTCCCATTGAACATAAAAAAATTGCTTCTAAAATGTTTGTTTTTCCTTGTGCATTATTTCCATAAATAACATTTATTCCATTGTTAAAAATTATTTCTTGGTTAGTATAATTTCTAAAATTTTCTAGTTTTATTTTTGTTATATTCATAAAGTTCTCCACTTAGTTATCCACATTTCCGTAAGTTTCTGTGGATATTTTTAAAATATCTATTGCATTATACACATAAATAAAAAATAAAGCAAGCTTTTATTATTCATATTTTATATAAAAAATGGGATTCTTAGTATTTGCCTAAATCCCATTTCTTATTTTATAAATAATAGCTTGCCTCTTTTTAATCTTTCAATCTTATTGGTAATACCATATATACGTAGTCACCTTCATCAACAGGTCTAATAACACATGGTGAAATACTTGATCCAAAATGTACAAATACTTCTTCATCATCTATTACTTTTAATGCATCTAAAAAATATTTTGGGTTAAATCCTGCTTCTATATTTTTTCCTTCTGTTGATACATAAATTTCTTCTTTAGCATCACCCGTTTGATTTGCACAAGATATTGTTAATTTTCCAATATCTACAGTTACTTTAACAGGATATTTCTTTTCTTTTTCCACAGAAGATGAAGATATTAAACTAATTCTTTCAAAACAACTTTGTAAGATATTTTTATTAACTCGTATTCTTGTATCCCATTCATTAGGAATTACATTTGAATAATTTAAGAATTCTCCATCTAATACTCTTGTAACTATTTTACAATTATCCATTTCAAATAAAGCTTGATTTTTTGAAATTCCTATTTTGATTGGCTCAAAAGAATCTGAAATTATCTTGTTTACTTCATTTAATGTTTTTCCTGGAATTACCGCACTAAAGTTGTTAGCTTGTACATTTAAAAAACTACTTCTCCATGCTAATCTAAAACCATCAACTGCAACTACATTTAATTTATTATTAATTACTTCAAATAAACATCCTGTAAATATTGGCCTATTTTCTTCATTACTAACTGCAAAAATAGTTCTTCTTATCATATTTTTTAATACATTTTGTTCTATTTGTATAGAATTTTCCACATTTATTTTAGGTAATTCTGGAAATTCTGTTGGATCCATTGTTGCTAATTTATATAAAGAACCTTCACATTCTATAACTAATAGATTATTAGTATCTAAATAAATTTTTATTTCTGTATCTGGTAATTTTCTTATAATTTCACTAAACATTATAGCATTTACTACAGTAGAACCTTGTTCTTCTACTTCACAATCCATTATATATTCGATACCTATTTCTAAATCATAAGTTGTTAGTTTTATTTCATTATCATTTGTTTGAATAAGTATTCCTTCTAGTATAGGCATTGTAGTTTTTGATGCTACTGCTTTTACTACGGAATTAATAGCTTTAAGTATTTTATCTTTATAACAAACTATCTTCATTTTTCTCTCTCCTTTATTAATAAATAATAATTATAGAAGTAATAGTATTAGGTGTTGTTAATTATGGGGAAAAGTCTTGTAAGTCTCTATTTCCGTAAAAAAACTATGTTTATATTTTCGTGGAAAAGTTATAATTTAATCCACATGGTTTTGAAAAAAATGTGGATTAATGAAATATTAACAGTTTATATACACATTATTAACAACTACTTGTGTATATCTAATGTATTACTTCCGTAGGTTTGGAAACAAAACTTTTTTCAAAAGTTTGTTTTGACGAACCTACGTTTTTTAAAATCTAAATTTTTATTGATATAAATTGATATAATCTTATTTTTTTTCTAAAATTATTTTTTTCACACTTTCCACAATTAATTTTGTATTTGTATTTTCTTTAATTTCTTTTTCGATTTTAGTACATCCATGCATTACTGTTGTATGATCTCTTTTTCCAAATTCTTCTCCTATTTTTGGGAAAGATAATCCTGCAACTTCCCTACATAAATACATTGCTATTTGTCTTGGGTATGCAATATCATTAGATCTTTTTGAACTTTTTAGATCTTTTTTATTAATATTGAAATATTTTGAAACTACATCTTGTATATAATCTGCTGAAATTACTTTTTCTTTTTGTGCAGATATATCATTTATCGCTTTTTCAGCCATTTCTATTGTAATTGGCCCGTTAGCTAATGTAGAAAATGCTACAAGTTTATTAAATACACCTTCTAATTCTCTTATATTAGAAGCAACTCTTGTTGCAATAGTTGATAATATAACATCATCTACTATAATATTGTCTGTTTGAGCTTTTTTTCTTAATATTGCTAAACGAGTTTCATAATCTGGAATAGAAATATCGGCAATTAATCCCCATTCGAATCTTGATTTTAACCTATCTTCTAATAAAGGTATATCTTTTGGAGGTCTATCACTAGAAATAACAATTTGTTTTCTATTATCATGTAATGTGTTAAAAGTGTGGAAAAACTCCTCTTGAATTCTTTCTTTTCCAGCTATAAATTGAATATCGTCGATAAGTAAAACATCTATATTTCTATATTTATTTCTAAATTGTTCATTTTTGTTGTCTTTTATGGCATTGATTAATTGATTAGTAAATTTTTCAGATGTTACATATAGTACATTTGAATTGGAATTATTTTTTATTACTTGATGTCCAATTGCATGCATTAAGTGAGTTTTACCTAATCCAACATCCCCATACAAAAATAGTGGATTATATGATGTACCAGGTGCTTCAGCAACTGCTAAAGAAGCAGCGTGTGCAAATCTGTTATTGTTACCAACTACAAATGTATCAAATGTATATTTTGGATTTAAAGAATTATTTGAAACACCTATTTCATTGTCATTAAAACTTTTATCTTCTAACTTACTATCTTCTTCTGTTGAATCAGGATCTTGATATTCCACAATAATTTTACAATCTTTATTTGTAATAAATTTGAAAGTGTTTGCAACTAAATCATAATATCTTGTTTCAACAGCATCTTTTTGAAAAGGTGAAGAAGCAATTAATATTATTTTGTCATCTGTAAAATCTCTTATGTTTAATGATTTTATCCATGTTTCATAAGAAATATTAGTCATCTCATCTTTTAAAAGTTCTTTTGCTTTAGTTAAAAGTTCGTTTAGTTCATTTGACATTTCTTTCAATCCTTTCTACAAATTATAAGGGAATTAGTAAATTCGTGATTTTTTAGTATTATCCACAATCATATCCACAACTGTTGATAACTTTAAAAAATATGTAAAAATACTGTAATACAAGTTACAAGATTTACAAAAAAAAATAAAAAATATCACTATTCCCTATTGTTTTTACATTATATAAAAATAAAGTTACTTAGTCAATAATAAAGGACAAAAAACTTAAATAAATCTGTGTATAATGTGGATAATTTTGTGGATAAGTGTGAAAAAAAGATAAAATCTACAATTTATTACATAATATTACAATTTTTATAAACCGTGTAAATGCGTAATATTCCAAGACAAAACAAATTTTTACTTTTTACGACAATAAATAACTTTTTTTGGGTGTGAATAAGTTTTAATACAACATGTGTATAAGTATGTGAATAATATATTGACATTTATAAATTATATCTAATAAATGTTGACAAATACCTAATTTTTATAGTATAATTGTTATGCTTTTTAATTATAAAAATAAATAT
>USAE01000060.1 GCA_900552655.1 uncultured Clostridium sp. | reverse complement strand
TGTTTTTCACGCCAAATAGAGTAGCCTCGTTTGCTACCCTTTTTATTTTTCTAAATGTACTTGTGTGTGTGTGTGTGTGTGTGTACAGCGCCAAGGCTTACACGGTTCGCTTCGTTTCGCATTTCTTTACCCTCGCTTTTTACTGTTTACCTTTAGCTCGAAAATCCGAACAATTTTAAAATGGGAATATTCGGAATCTTCTTGCATCGTTAGATAATTCTATAATACTACTAATAAAGTACCTATTTTTATTAAACACTTTTTGGCATAATATTTAGCCAATTACTCTACTAAATATTAATTTTTTTCTCTTTTTGCTTTATTCTATCTTATATAATAAAATTTAAATTGTAAATATTCTTAAATTTTAAACCTAATGTAAAAAATGCTGTACCTTTTACGCACAGCATTTTTTCACACTATTATTTACATTTTTATAACATTTTATTTTTTAAGTTCTATCTTTCTAATAACCATTCTATAATATTCTTATGAATTATTCCATCTTTAGAAAAATCACATTTATCCATAGAAAGAACATATTTAGTATAATTATCCTCTATATCTTTAAAGGCTCCAAATTCTCTTTCTACAACTTTCTCATCACTTAAATAATATGCTATTTGAAAATATAATTTCTCTTTAGTATTCGTTGCTATAAAATCTATCTCTCCTTTTTTAGTTTTACCAATATATACTTCATATCCTCTCGTAATTAACTCATTAAAAACTACATTTTCTAGTGCAAAAGGCTTATTTATCTCGAAGTTATTATTTTTTATTTGTGCAATTCCTAAATCTGTTACATAATATTTGTTTAATGTTTTTAAAATCGCTTTTCCATGTATGTCATATCGATATATTTTCTTTATTATTAAAGCTTTACATAGTGCTTCTAAATAATTATATAATGTGATAGTTGAAATTTCTCTACCTTCACTTTTTAAGAAATTTATTATATTTTTAGCTGAAAATTCTCTTCCAATTGTATCTACTATATATTGTAATATCAAATTAAAAAGTACGATATCTTTTAGTCCTAATCTACTTACTACATCCCTTAGAATAATAGAATCAAAGACACTGTGTAAATAGTCTTTTATATTGTTTTCATCTGTAAATTGAGTTCTATTAGGTAAGCCTCCCCATTGTACAAAGTCCCAAAATGTATTCTCTTCATTTGGATTTTTATTTGTTATCTCTACATACTCTTTATAATTTAATGGGTTTATATTAAATGATACATATCTTCCAGACAAAACTGTAGAAATCTCCTCAGATAACAGTTTGCTATTTGAGCCAGTTATAAATATACTTATATTTGTTAATGATGCTCTTAACGAATTTACAACTAATTCAAATTTGTCTACATTTTGAACTTCATCTAAAAAGACATAGTATATTTTGTCGTCCTTAATTCTATCTTTTATATATTTATTAAGAACTTTGTAGTCTTGTAGCTCTTCGTTTTCTATAAATTCAAAATTTATATATATAATATGTGAATCATCTATTTTTCTTTCTTTTAGTTCTTCCATAATTTGGCTTAAGATTACAGACTTTCCACATCTTCTTATTCCTACTAAAATTTTTACTAAATCGCTATCGTAAAAACCTCTTATTTTTGATAAATATATCTCTCTTTTTAACATTTTTATCACCTATATTAATTATAAAATAGCTCCTATTGTTTGTCAAGTTATTTTGTTTACGCAAAATAACTTTTATTTTTCTTCTATTTATTTTGTTTAAGTAAAATAACTTTTAGTTTTTACTTATTTATTTTATTATATTCTTTTTTAATTTTTATATACTTGTATATTAATTAAAGCCAGTAAATTATATATTCTACTGGCTTTACACACACTTAACTTAATTTAATTTACTTACCGGGATTTTTAGGACTGGACTGCTCCCAAAAAATACCACACCTATTTAAAAGCGTCCCTTAATCCCTTTTTTTGATTACAAATAATATTATTATCACTCCTATTATACTTAATGCTATCCATACTATTCCCATATTCATATTCGTAGCTTTTCCATCGCTTGCATAATATTCGTTTAAATTATTTGCTTCTATCTTCTCGTTTTCGCTTATCACCTCCTGCTTACTCGTATCTAATAACTCTTCTTCTTGATAAATTTGGTAATCGTCTTTTTCTGCATTATATATGCTTATATATTTTTTCTCTTTTAAAGAGTTATTAGTTTCATTATTGTCTTCTGTTTTTTCTGCTTCACCAATATTAGCATTTATATTGTTATCTTCGTTTTTACTTTTTTCTTCATCAAAGTCTGATTCCCCACTATTTTCCACTTTATATTTCTTTATTGCTTCTTCTACTGATATTTCTTCCAATTTATTCTCTAATTTTATCGTTTCTTCATATTTATTTTGCATTTCGATATTTATCTTATCTGTATTCGTATAATTTCCTATTTCCGAAAATTGTTCTCTTACATATTCCAATAAACCTTTCGAAGTTTCAGATTTACTATCAGCAGTACTTTCCTTCTGTTCTTTGCTTTTACTAGAGGATATAATTTCTCCTGTTTGATAATTAAACTTTAATTTATCTCCATTTTTATATACAACTTCTACTTCATGTTCATTTTTACTTTCTTTTTGAGAGAATTTTCCTATACTCATTTCATTAATATCATTACCAGTTAGTTTTTTTGCAGAATCCTTCGAATCCAAATTATTTCCTATCTTTTCAATTCCATTATTAACAAAGTTCTTTGGATAGTTTATTGGTTCTTTCAAATCATATAACCTGCCATCTTCACCCAAAACTGTTTCATATTCTTTTCCATTGTATGAGTCTATAACGAAATTATTTGCTACTAATTTAAGCGCATTCCCTCCAAATTCCAATGAAACTGGCAAAGCATATAGCTTTCCATTTTTTACATATAATCGTACATCTTTCCTTACTACTTTACTTCCATCTTCTGCAATAATTTCAGAATATGTTTTATATGTTTTAATTATTTTTCCGTTGTAATCGAAAGTATATTCTGGCTCTATTAGTTCTACACTTTGATTATTAGCTGTATCGCTGTCTATTATGTGATCCTCGTCTTTTGGTAGAGGTACTCCTTCTTGCTTTTCCTCAAAATAAACATGTTTTATAGTAGGATATTTACCTTCTTTAAGAATATCAAGCTCCCAATAAGAAACATTCCATTTTAACTTTTCAGTATATGTATCTTTCTTTTCTATATCTTCTCGTGTTAAATATTGATTATTAGATATAAATAATTCATTTTTTTCATTTGGATTTTCTCCATTTATTTTGGAATATTTGTAATAATATGTGTCTTTTAAATTTTCATTTTGTTTTTGAGAATTACCTATACCAAGTGAAGTGTTTGCTCTATCTGCACTAAATAAATCTGCTTGTATATAATTTTTATAATAATAATATGTATTTCCATTTCCTACGTAAATATCATCTTCTACATTACCTATGTGCCCACCTACATTATTTTTACCATTTACTGTTCCTACAAAATAATTTTGAATTAAACTCGATGTATTAACATTAGCGCTCATTTCTTTGTTTCTTAAATTTCCTATAAGTCCTCCTGCTGTATTTGTATACGCTATTACGTCTGCATTAGCATAACATCTTTGTATTTTTGCATTTCCGTTTCCTAGTAATCCTCCTACGTTTTGGTTTCCACTAACTTTTAATTTATATGCTCCACAAGCGTTCATTCCAGTATTATTTTCTACTTTTCCAATTATTCCTCCAACATCTTTTCCATTTGTACTTACCTTAGTTTCACTAGCATACATATAATTTATTGTATTTCCGTAATTTATTCCTATAATTCCTCCTATATTTGCACTTTCTACTCCTGTTCCTTCTATATTACAGTTTTCTACAACTATAGTTCTTACTTCTGCCCAATCCGCTTTTTCTCCAATAGCTCCACCAATACTAGAGCCACTTCCTACTATTTCCGAATTGCATATTTTAGAATTTATAACTCCATAATCAGCTGATCTACCAGCCAGTCCCCCTATCTTAGAAATTCCTTTTACTTTTATATTATTAGCTAACAAATTGCTTACTCTCTCATTGTCATTTTTTCCAAATACATTTCCTCCAATTCCACCAACAAAGTTAGATCCTTGAATAGTTGAATTTTCTATTTTTATATTATAATTACTACTCTTTTCATTATATGCCATTACTCCGACCTATATCATTTCCACTTGCTAGTATGTTTATTCTTTCTGCACTTATATTTTCAATCCCTTTAGCAAAGCTCGAATAACATACTAAACCTGCTATTCTATTCTTTCCTGTTATATTTATATCTAGCATTTTTATGTTATTAAGATACCCACTATTATTTCCAATAATTCCTACATAACTCATATTAGCAGTATTTACACTTATATTGCTGAACTCGGTATTTACTATATTTCCATTATTGGCTCCTATTAAATTGCAATAATCACCATTATTTCTTAAATTATTTATACTTATACTGTCGAATTTAATATTCTCCATGTTGTACATTATTGTATCTATAAGAGCTTCTTCGTTATTATTAAATTCCAAATTTATATTTTTAATAGTTTTTATCTTACCATCATTCGCTCCTTCTAATCGTCCTATAGTTACATTCGTTTTTATTTTACCTTTGTTACTAAAGTCTAAATCATTCATTAACCTATAATTTTGGTATGTTCCATCTTCTATTGCTTGCCAATCTTCATAACTATATATTTCTTTATAAAATTGTTGATTTATTCTACTTTCTGTATTTAGCTCTTTAGTAATATCATCTTCTTTATAATATATTTTATCTAATTTATATGTGTCATAATATTTATTAGGTATTGCTTTAAAGTTTATATATGTTACTCCTTTTTCCGTTTTTATACTATCTATAGTTACATTCATTGAATTTATATTCATATTGGTAATCTCTATGTCTTCAGGATTACTTATTATAATTTGTCCTACAATAGAATTTATAGCATCTTTTTCTGTTTTTATGTTTACTATTTCTATTTTATTATTTTTCCTAATATATATGTCGTTTTGGTTTGGTAATTTTTGTCTTTTCTCTGTATCCATTAACTTTGGAATCATTCCTTGGTTAACTTTATCGTAATTATAATTATCAGATAATTTTATCTTCTCTGTATATGTATTTAAATTTAATAATTCATTAAATGAAAGGCTTTTTTCTTCTACTTTTCCTTTTTTTATACCATTTATTTTTTGTTCTTCATAATAATAATTGTTTTCTAAAACGCCCTTTGTACTGTAGGCTATACTTTTACCTTCTACATTATTTCTACTAGTATATAAATCACCTAATGACAAACTGTTTTCTACATATGTGTTCGTATCTTCTATTGTTCCTGCTATTCCTGCAAAAATATCTGGACTTCCTGTTATATTTACTTTGCTTATTGAATTTTTTATTAGTGAACTATCTGTTGTCCTTCCTACTATTCCACCTATATTTATTCCATCTGTATCTATATCTCCTACTGCATAACAATTAATAACTTCTGCTTTAGCTTCCATACATCCTATAATTCCACCAATTCCCTTATATGTACTACATTCTGTTGTATTCATCATTAAATTTTGTACATAGCAATTATATATTTTTCCATTACTCATATATCCTGCTATTCCACCTGCTAATACTCTGAATATATTGTTGCTTATTATTTCTACATCTGTTACAGTACAGTTTTCTATCCTTCCTCTCAAACTACCTGCAAATGCTCCTTGCCTGCTTTCTCCAGATACATTTTTACTGTTTAATATTATCTTTTTTATATTACAATTATTAACCACTCCATCACAATATCCAATTAATGCTGTAGAATTTCCGGCATTAATTTGGCAGTTGACTATATTTAAGTTTTGCAAGTTTCCTTGTAAATGATAAATTAAATATGGCTTATTATTTATTATAATATTTTTTATTATATGATTATTTCCATCTATTTTTCCACTTAATATAACATCTATTACAATATTATTTCCTTCATTTTTAAAATCTAAATCTGTCATTAATATATAATTTTCTTTTGTTGATTTTTTAATATCTTTCCAATCTTCAATTGAGTTTATTTCTTTATAAAAATCTACATTTATTATTCTTTCATTTTCCTTATATTTTCGTGTATATTCTTGGTTATACGCTCCTTTAGTTGTTATTTCGGTTATATCATACTTAGAAATAAATAGAACTGGATTTTCTAATAATACAATAACTTCAGATTTTCCATTAGCATATTCTTGGCTTTCTATTTTAGCTTCTACATTTTTCACTTTTATGCTTTTAATTGTTTCTGCTGACGGGTTATTTACTGTAATCTTAATTTTAGCAGTATTATGACTTGCTTCTAAAATTTCAGACGTCAAAATATCTGGCAAATCTTTATCTTCTACTTTTGGCAATTCTAAATATTTTTGATTTGGCATACATTTTGGCATATCCAGCATAGGATAATAGCCATTACTTATTAATGCATCAACATTAAAACTATTTTCACTATTTAAAACATTATTTTGAAAATTATTATCCCATAAAGCTAATGGAGTCACCTTATGGTTATTTGTATTATTAAAAACTCTATCTGCAAAATAATATACATTTTCTATATTATTAGGATTATCAACATTGTATACCGTTGGACCTTTTTCAAATTCTTGTGTATTTCCATATCCCACCGAATATACATTTTTTACATATGAAACATTATTATTATTACTAGTAATATTTCCTATATCTTTAGAACCACTTTCACCAGATGTTTCTATATTTACTAAGCTATATATGTTTTCAACTATTCCTCCGGCATTAATTACTGCTATTCCACCTATATTTCTACTTTGATTTCCTATGCTATGTAGCGCCTTTATATTTTCACCATATATATATCCATTTTTTATTGTTCCATAATTGTTACGTACTACTAGAGATAAATCTCTATTTCCCAATAAACTTTTTTCCGAATTTACTATAAAATTATTAATGGTTCCAAAATTTCCCCATCCCATTAATGTTACACTTTGTCTTTCTGTATCTGTACATTCTTTTAAATTGATTTGAATATTTTCTACTATACCATAATTATTATTAAATAATCCTTGTATTGAATTTACATTTTTGCTATCTATGTAATAATCTATTACAATGTTTTTTATTTTACCTTCTCTCCCTATAGTATAAAATAAAGGAGCTGCATTGCTTTGTTTTTCTGTATGCACTGTTATCTTTTTACCATTAAAATCTATTATCCCATTAAAAGCATTTATATATGTTCCGAATCTGTATTCTGACTCTCTTCCACTTAGTTCCAAGTCGTTAAGTATAATATATTCGCCTTTTTGCTGTATCATTAAATATTCTTGCACTGTTGAAATTCCTTTTATTTCTCTTGAGTTTTTTGTATCAAAATTATACTCATCTAACACATATTCTCTTCCATTCACATTAACAACTAGCAAAATTGTATAATTATTATTCTCATTCAATTCATAATTTTTTATTAAATTTTCTATTTTATTTTCTTCATCTAGTTTATTTTCCTCATTTATTAATACTTTATCATTTTCTAATATTCTTATATAATAATTATTTGTAGCAATCTCATCTCTTCTATCTTCTAAGTTTACTTGGAAGTTTCCTACCATTTCATATTTAAATTTCTCATAATTTGTTTTTTGATCTCCTAGTTCTATTTGAAGATCTTTTATTAACAATTCTTTATATCCATCATCATCAACACTTGTTGTTTTGAATCCTACATATCCATCTATGTCGTTTTGGATTGTAACAGTATATGTAGTCCACATATCTTTATTTAATCCTTCTAGCTTTCTTACTACATAACCACTACGAGATTTTACTATATAAGCACTTAATTCGCTACTATTATTTCCTATTTTAGCTTGAAATGACATGGTTAAAGTTTTATTTTTATATTCTTTTAAATCATATGTAGTATGCCTTATCCTAGAATTCACTGTTTCTGAATACAACTTCATTGTATTGCTTTCTTTTTCATATTCATACCCATATCTTCCCCATGTATTAAAATTATTTGTTAACCAGTTAATTTCTGAACTCATATCCACTAAATTTTTTCCTGTAGATTTTCTAGATAATTCTGATATTCCTATACTTCCACTTATTCCTGGTTCTGTTAGTATTTCTATTCTTTTTATTAAATAATTTATTTTATATGTTTCATCTGTACTTCCTTCATTATATTGTTCTGCATAAAAGCTTAATATATATGTCTTGTTTTCTTCTAATTTTTCATATGTTTTTCTTAACCAATCTTTATTTGTTTCTATCT
>USAE01000059.1 GCA_900552655.1 uncultured Clostridium sp. | reverse complement strand
TTATTAAAATAATGTCTATATAAAAAATTATATTTATAGGTATTTTAGCTATCTGTGTTTCTACTAGAGGGTTCCATATTTCTATAAAAAATATACTTAAAAACCCCCAGTACATAGAATTTAACAAACATACTCTTCCATTTATATTAAATTTATTATTTGAATAATCCCAATATTTTGTTTTAAATATTTTTTCTAATAAAAAACCTACAAAATATTCCCAAACAGATAAAACAAAAAATCCTACACAAAATATTGCAATTGGATTTCCTTGTAACTTAATTAAAAGTACATATAAAACCACTGCTCCAAAACCATAAATTGGGCAAAATGGTCCATGTAAAAATCCTGTATTTACTAATCTTCTTTGACCTATTGAAAGATAGGTTGACTCCATTGCCCAACCTAATAATGAATATAAAAAAAAGTAAAATATTATTTTTATTATTTCGTTTTCCATTTTTCTCCTTCTGTGTATTAAAAGACAGGCAAAACCTGTCTTTTAATGCTTTATATTATATTTTAGTAATCATAAATAAAATTCTGAGCTTCTTTTTGTCCATATATATTTTCTGCTTCAACACTTATAGAATAATGTCCTTCTTTTACTTGGAAAGTATATTGTAATTCTTTTTGATTTTCGCTTGCGGGCAATTCATATCTTTGTCCATTTATTGTAAATGATAAATTCTTTAGTCCATTTTCGTCTGTTGCAGAGAATAGTATTTTTGACCTGTCTGCTGAATCTATTGAAGCACTAACTGCTGGTTTTGCAGATTGATCTACTCCGTCTACTTCTTGTGTTTTTGTTGTTGTCTTATTATTTGTATTTACTGCAATTACTGTTAATTTATGTTTTCCAGACATTGCATCTATTTCTGTTTCTAATTGAGCTTTTGAATTTTCTTCTGGATATATAGTTTGAATATCGCTGTCATCCCATTGGTAAGTTACATAAGATAGTTCTGCCATATCTTTTGCAACTATTTTTATTTTTGATCCGTCTTCGTTTAGGCTTAAAGCTAATTGTGGTAAGTCTAAATCTGCTGTAAATTCTTTTGTATATGGTGTAAAGCTATTCTTCATATCTACTATAGTTACACTTAATTTATTATTACCAACTGGTAATTCTATTTCTTCGTTTATTTGTGTTTCACCATTTTTAGAAATCTCTTGTTCTTCTTCTTCGTTCCATTTATATATTATTTTTTGAATACCATTTGGAACTGTACCCGAAATTATAACTTTTCCTGTGTTTGTATCACTATTTATTACTATATTTTGCTCTGGAATTTCGGTTTTTGTATCTGTTTTAAAGTTGTTTACAATAGCATATACTCCTTGCCCAGTTATTGCAATTCCAAATAATATTGTTATTACACAAAAAACTGTTATTACCTTTTTTATATCTGCTGTAGTATTTTTCTTCTTTTTCTTATTTTTTGGGTCATTTTCTACTGTTAATATTTGGTTCAATTACTTCACCTCTTTACCTAAAAAATTATATCATATGCAATTTTTATTGTAAACATTATTTGCAAAATTATTCTTTAATTGACTAATAAAGATTTTAGTAGTAAAATGACATTAAATTTGATACGATACAAAAGAAAGGAATGAATTTTATGGCTAATAAAAAGGATAATATTATTAGTATGGCAGATATAAAATCTAAAAAGGGTAACCAAGAACAATTAATAACAAGTCAAAAAGAAGCTACAGATGGATTAGACCTTACATATTTAAAAGTGCTTTCTAAAAATCAAAGGGCTCATACTTCAACCCGCTCTAGCGATATAGAATATCAAACCAAACAACCTTCCCAACAAAACAAAAAGCGTTCAGTGTCAAAACCTAATCATAAAAAACAACGTAATTATAGTTCTTCACGTAAAAGAAACACTAAATTAATTTGTAACAGATTAATTGCTGCTGGTATGCTTTCTGCTGCAGTTTTGCTTGGAGGAACTACATACTCTCATATAAATGATGCAAGGCTTGCATCTACTGAATATTCTTTAGATGATTATGATAAATCTGAAATTTTTCATAACACAAACGATTTAATACAATATGTAGCAGAAGATACATATTTTGAAAAAAATCCAGATGATAAAATTTTATTTGATGATTATTATTTAGAATCATATAATGAAGCTAGCGTTTGTGGTAGTGATGTTACATTAAAATTAAATTATACTAAACTATCTCGCGAATTTGAAGGTGGTATAGATTCTAAATCTATAAATGTTACATTGCCAAAAGATTTTGCAAAAGATGTTTATTTAAATTATAAGGACTTACGCGATTCTTCTAGAGTTAGTGATGAGAAGAAAGAAAAGACAGCATACTGGTTAAAAATGAATTCATGTGTAACTAATTTAAAAGATGGACTTAACAATTATATAAAAAATACTTCAAACAAAGATTATTCTAACTCTGCTAAAAATGCTTTAAAAAATTCAAAAATAGACCATAACCTTTCTAAGGAAGATGATGGAAGAGATTTTTAACATATAATTTTCTAGTATAGAAAATTATTACTAAATAAAAAACTGTATCTTTACTTTTTAGTAAAGATACAGTTTTTTATTTATCTCATATTAATATTGTCTTCCCCAAACAACCATTTTAGTTGCTGGTTTACCACAACATACGCAAGTATCAGAAATATGTTCTTGGTTAAATGGCATACATCTTGATTTTGCACCTGTTAAGTTATGTATTTTTTCTTCACACTCTGCACTTCCACACCACATTGTTTTTACATAACCTTGGTTTGTGTTTATATTATTCTCGAATTCTTCTAAGTTTTTAGCAATTGTTGTTTTATTTTCTGTATTTTCTTTTGCCATATTAAACATATTTTTTTGTATTTCTTCTAATAATTCTGCAATTCTTGCGTTTACATTATCTAAGCTTACAATTTCTTTTTCTAATGTGTCACGTCTAACTAAAACACATTGGTTATTTTCTATATCACGTGGTCCTAATTCTAATCTTATTGGTACTCCTTTCATTTCCCAATAATTAAATTTATAACCAGGTGTATAATTATCTCTTATATCTATTTCTGTTCTAAATTCGTTTTTTAAGCTATTAGTAAGTTCTGTTGCTTTTTCTACAACTCCTTCTTTTTGTTGAGCTACTGGAACTACAACCACTTGGATTGGAGCAACCTTTGGTGGCAATTTTAATCCTCTGTTATCTCCATGTGCCATAATTATTGCGCCAATTAACCTTGTACTTATTCCCCAAGATGTTTGGTATGCATATTCTTCTTTTCCTTCTCTGTTTTGGAATTTTACTTCGAATGGTTTAGCAAAGTTTTGACCAAAGTAATGTGATGTTCCACCTTGTAATGCTCTACCATCATGCATTAGTGTTTCTACAGTATATGTTGCTTCTGCTCCTGCAAATTTTTCTGTTTCTGTTTTTTGTCCTTTTAAAACTGGAAGAGCTAATAAGTCTTCTAAAACTTCTTCATAAACATCTAACATTTTTAATGTAAATCCTTTTGCTTCTTCTGCAGTTTCGTGAATTGTATGACCTTCTTGCCATAAAAATTCTCTAGAACGTAAAAATGGTCTTGTTTCTTTTTCCCATCTTAATACATTACACCATTGATTATATAAAAAAGGTAAATCTCTCCATGAATTTAACCATTTAGCATACATATTGCAAAATATTGTTTCAGATGTTGGTCTTACACATAATCTTTCTTCTAGTTTACTTCCTCCACCATGTGTTACCCATGCTACTTCTGGTGCAAAACCTTCTACATGGTCTTTTTCCTTATTTAATAAACTTTCTGGAATTAAAACTGGCATTGAAAGATTTTTAACTCCTGCATCTTTAAATTTTTTATCTGCATATTTTTGAATATTTTCCCATATTCCATAACCATAAGGACGTATTGATATAAATCCTTTTACATCTGTATAATCAGCAAGTTCTGCTTTTAGCACAATATCTGTATACCATTGCGCAAAATCCTCTTCTATATTTGTTATATCTTTTACAAAATTTTTATTGTCTCCCATAATTAACCTCCAATTTATTTTTTATTTTATCCTTATAAATTCTCTTCTACACCCTCAGCGGGCATTGGAGCCTCTGCTGGATCTTCAAACTCATCTAATACAATTTGCTCGTTTTCGTCCAACTTATATTTTGGAAGTTCTGGTAAATCTTCTAAACTATTATACCCAAACTTTTTTAAAAATTCGTTTGTAGTTTTATATGTAACTGGTTTTCCTGGTGCATTAAGCTTTCCAGCATTTTCTATTAGTTCATATTCTAGTAATTTATATATTGCACCATCAGAGTTTACTCCTCTAATTTCTTCTATTTGCGCTCTTGTAATTTTGGGATTATATGCAATAATTGCTAATGTTTCCAATGCTGCATTAGATAAATTAGGTTTATTTCTTTTGTCGATTATTGGATATACATATTTATAATAGTCTGTTTTTGTAGCTAATTGATATGAGTCTTCCATTCTTATTAATTTTATTCCAGATTTTTTCTCATCAAAATCAGAAGCCATACTATTTAAAATAGAAATCGCTTCTTCTTCCCCTAGCTCTAAACTAGACATTATTTCGTTTAACTTAACTTCTCTACCTGCTGCAAATAGAATCGCTTGTACTGCAGCCTTTTTTTCATCTATATCCATAATTACTCCTTATATGGTCAATCTGTTTTTTATTATACCATATTTTTCCTATATCCTCAAGAGTTAATTTTTATATATTATGCAATATCTGGTTTTGCCAAACGCTCTTTTATTGCAATCATTGGCTTTTTTAAATCTATTTTATTTATAGCCATTGCTAACATACATCCAGATATTATTAATAATATTCTTGTTCCTATTGCTTCTGTTGGATCAAATATTAACATAGAAGCACTTAATGCATTTACTGTTATAAATATAATTTGATGCTTATAATCTTTTATAAAAGTATATATATAGCTTAGGATTATACTTGCCAATCCATTATATTTTTCTGGTATTAATACTTGGAATAATAGTACAAATGCTACTGCTCCAATTAATGTATATACAATTCTATGTTTAAATCTTTCTTTTGTTGTTTCAAATTCTAATTGTGTTAAAGACATTACCGACATCGAAATCCACATAGTCCTTTGCAAACCTAACAATGTTCCTATAAGTATTGCAATACTTACACCTATAGCCATTCTAATAGATATTATAAATCTAGGTGATGTTATATCTATATCTTTCATAATTTTGCTTATGTGTATTCCTTCTTCCGAATTTTTATGTCTAAAATAATACACAGCTCCAGTTATTATTCCACCTACTACTAAACTTACCATTCTAGTATAAAAATCTTCACCAACAGCAATATTAGATTGGTCAAAAATATATATTAATATAAATGGTATGTATGCTTTATATTCTGGCTTTTCAGATGGAATATACATAATAAGAAATATTGAAATTAAATTCACAAAAATTCCTAAAATTGGATTTATTTCTGCTATTCTATTTGCTATTCCTGTAAAAATAAATAATGCTAATATTACTATTGGCGCTTCTTTTTTGTTAATTCCTATGTCTAAATTCCAATATAGCATTATACCAACAATTATTCCTACCCATGTCAAAGAATTATTAGAACCAAACATCATCGAGCATAAGCTTACAGAAATAATTATACATGCTATCATAAATAAGTTCTTAAAAATTTTTTTACCTTCTAATTTTTTCATTTTGCCTCCCTATTTATTATTTTTAATATGCAAACAGTAATGATAACATATTTAAAGTCAAAAATCAAATTGCGATAAATCGGGATTTAGGGACGGTCCTTAAAATCCCGGTATTATTTTTCTTATAACGCAAAAAACATCTACTATTTCTAGTAGATGTTTTTTATTTCTATTTGATTTGTTCTAGTTCTACAATAACTTCTTCTCCATTTTCTTTAAATAAATGAACTTTTAATTTATCTGTTGCATCATAATTTGTTAAATTAAATGTATTATAATAGGTTACTTCTCCTGCTTCATTAAAGCTTATTAGCCCATCCCCATCTGACCTATGAGCAGGATAAAATTTCTTTCCGTCTGAAGTTTCAACACATTCGTTATCATTCCATGCAATTCCTTCACAGTTAGTTAAATATATTTTAAAAGCTGTATTAGAAACTTTGGCACTTTCTAGTTTATAATTTTTATCACTAATAGAAACTAATTTATACTGTTTAATATTAGATTTCGCCATTTCACTTGGTACATCTAGTTCATAATTCCAGTCACCAATATACATCATATTTTTTTCTTTTCCATTTTTCCAATATATCTTTCTTATTTTACTAAATCTTACTTTTAATTTTTTTGATACAGGAAATTCCTCATTATTTCCTGTTGCTGTTAAATGATATATAATCTCATTATCATTTATTTGTGTATGATTTGCGCTATATGCTCCTTCATATCCATCATAGTTTTTTCTAGCTTCTTCCTCTGTTTTATACATTTCTTGCTTTTCTTTAGCTTCTAACTCTCCTGTTACAAAAACTGTTTCATTTTTTTCATTTACTACTTTTAAATCATAAATATCTATGCTTCCCTCATTTAATTTTATATTTTCATTATTGGTTTTTATTTTAAAATTCATATTAAAATTATTATCATCTATTAAAAAAGATTCTATACTTACACTAATTCCGTCTGACTCTTTATATTCTGTATTTATCTCTTTATAATATTCGTTATCGACAGCAATTTGAACTCCGTCACTACTATTTTCTCCAAATTTTTTAATTATTTTTGTTGTTGCAAAAACTACTCCTGTTACAGACATTGCTATGCATGCCGCAATTCCTATTTTTCTTGCAATATTTGCTTTACTTTTTTTCATAACTCTATCCTCCTCTTGCATATTGGATATAGCTATTTTTGTTTTTACTTTTTTTAAAATATTATCATTCATATTATTTTCCTTCTTTCTTTATTTTATTTCTAATTCTATATAGTCTCTGTTTTACGCTAAATGTAGTAATATTTTGTTCTTTAGCTATATCCTTAATCGTTTTACCCGAATAGTAAAATTCTAAAAATATTTTTTTATCTATTTCTTTCATTCTGTTTAATCTATTTTCTATTTTCTTAATTTCTTCAATATTTGTGTCTAGAATTTCTATATTATCATAACTATATAAAATATTCTCGTAATCACAAATATTATAGTTAATTCTTATTTTTCTTAAATATTCTTTTACTATATTTCTTGTTACACCCGCAATGTATGAACTTAAATTTTTATTAATGTCTAATTTGTTTTTATTTTTCCAGATTACAAAAAAAGTCTCTGAAAGTATTTCTTCTTTATCTTCTTTATTTAAATTATCTTTTACCATATTGTTTATTATAGTAATTGCATAGTTTGAATAATCATTTATTATTTTTTCTAGTTTAAGTTCATTGTTTTCTATATAATCTTTTATTTTTCCGTTCAATTTAGATCTAAATCCTTTCTTATTTTAAGATATCTTACACTTATATATTGACTTTTATTTTAAGAAAGTAACATTTTTATTATTAAAAAGCAAAAAAATCTACAAGGTTGATAATTCAACTTTGTAGATTTGATTGAATTTTGCATCTTTCCAACTTTTGAAATTACTCATTTTTATTAATCCTATTTTGCTGTTACTTTAATATATTAAACCTTATAAAGTATAATATTTTCAAAGCATTTCATCTCCAACCATTTTTCAGCTTGCGTTAATTTTTTCGAATATTTTTATATAGTTCTAGATATTCCGCATTAACATTATTAATATATTCTTCTACTTTATAGCCTTCTAAATCCGGAACTATTAAATCTTCATCTTTAACAGAATTAATTACTATATTATAATCTTTTTCAGTATAACTATTATTATAAATATCTTGTACTGTTCTAGCAATCATCATAGAGTCTTTTACGACCCAAATTTCACTATACCCTTCATTGTTTTCTGATTTAAAAACATAGTATTCTTTTCCATTGTATCTATCCATTCTAACTTGATATCTACCTTTCATAAATATATTATTAAAATAGCCTAAATCCACATCAAATATTTCAATTGCATTTTTTAATTCTCTTAGAAAAGCACCTTTTTTTACATAAACATAATTGCTACTTTCTTTGTAAGCCATTTTTGTATCTTCTACTATTTTAATTCTATTTTCAGTATTAATTTCCCCATAATAATATGTATCTTTATTGGTTACATCAAAAGATACTTTTTCACAAAATTCTCTAGTTTTATATTTATTGTCTTTATAATAATGTTCAGTTATAGCTGTAAATTCTCTTTTATTTTCATAATCAATCCTGTGTTCAGTTATAGTAATGGAATAATTATTTTCTGCCTGTATTCCTTCAATATTATTGCTTACTGATTTCATTATATTAATATTATAAT
>USAE01000058.1 GCA_900552655.1 uncultured Clostridium sp. | reverse complement strand
TATATATTATAATTTGATATATTATATTTATTTGCGCTATTCCAGCTAAAGTTCCTGTTAGCAATCTTCGTAAATTTGTAGATTCTTTTATTCTTTTAAATTGAATATACCAGTCTAAAAACATTATTCCTAAAAATATAAAGTCTAAATATATTGGAATATTCACTTTTGTAAATATAAATATTATAGAAATAATTTGACCTAATAATATTCCTGTACATCTACTACAAACAGGAAATTGAAACTCTCCTATTTTAAAACTTCTGTCTTCCCTTTGGTGACATCCACACCTATTTCCTAAACGCATAAACCATGCCCATATTTTTCTTTGTGTATTTTTCTTCATTAAAATCTATTCCCACAATCATTACATATATTTGTTGTTCTTGTTGTTGTTTTCGTATCTCCTGTATTACATAACCCACATAAAATTCCTGGCCATCCGAATAATAGATAGCCACAACATGCATCGCTACCATCAAACCCTTTAGTATGGGTATTTGTATTTATAATACTTGATATATTTTCACTTCCACATCTTGGACATCTCATACATTTTCCTCCTATTTTTTCCTAATTATATATATTTTTTACCAAAAAAGCAATTAAGTTTATATAGCTTAATAAAAAATTAATATTTCATTTATCTTTATTCTTGTATAATGTTTTATTAAATGGTACAATGTTCTTCGAAAGGAGTAACTACATATGTATAAAAAAGATTGGTTATTAAATCAAATAGATGACTTAATTGACTTTTTGGTAAAGGTTTTCTTAAATCAAACAACAACAGAATATTTACCAGAAAATATTGTAAATTCATCTTCAGACGAATTATATAATTTATTAGATAAATTAATTTGTGATAAAAAAATTAATGAAGCTGAAAATTTATTATTTGATAAAATTGACGTTCAAAACCCAAAACATCTTGCAATAGCTATAAACTTTTTTGACAAATTAAATAAACTAACAGATGAAACTTTAGATTCTTCTAATTATTCTAGAGAAGAAATAAACCAAGGTTTAAATGATATTTTAGATAAATTTGGTATTAAAATCGATTTTAAATAGATATTATAAAACCGGGATTTTAGGGACGGTCCTTAAAATCCCGGTTTTATTTTTATATAGTACCAAAGTTTACCTTGCAGTAGAACTTTCCGTACTAGAGAATTATTTCTGACCTTAAATTTTTTATTTCTATAACTTTAGGCTATCCTAACGAAACATCTAAAATCATCATAATTATGAATCCTAACGCTACCCCTATTGTTCCTATATTACTATGCTCTCCTGCTTGTGATTCTGGTATTAGTTCTTCTATTACAACATACATCATAGCACCCGCTGAAAATGTTAATATATATGGTAGTATTGGGATTACAGCTTTCGTAAATAATATTGTTAATATTGCTGATATTGGCTCTACTATACCGGACAATGTTCCATATAAGAATGCTTTTGCTTTAGAAACTCCTACTGTCTTTAATGGCATAGAAATTATAGCACCTTCTGGGAAATTTTGAATTGCAATACCTATTGCAAGTGCAATTGCTCCAGCCATTGTCATATCTATATTTCCTATAATTGCTCCTGCAAATACTACTCCCACAGCCATACCTTCTGGAATATTATGAAGTGTAACTGCTAGTATTAGTTTTGTACTCTTTTTTAGTTTTAAATGTATTCCTTCCGATTTTTCTGTTTCTAAATGTTGGTGTGGAATTATGCTATCTAAAATAAGTAAAAAAATTATTCCACACATAAAGCCAATAGATACCGGCACCCATTTAAAATTTCCTTCTGTCATTTCCAAAGCTGGAATTATAAGTGACCATATAGAAGCTGAAATCATTACTCCAGAAGCAAAACCTAGTAATATTTTCTGTACTTTTTTATTAATTTCACTTTTTCTCATAAAAAATACTAAAGATGCTCCTAATGTCGTTCCTAAAAATGGTATTAATAATATCCAAATATTCATTTTCTCTCTCCATACTTTACTTTGTTATTTCTATTTTTCACAATATCTATTTTTTTATGTTATAATTTCAAAAAATTATTCATTTTTTCCTAATTTTGTATTAAATATTTTCTTATGGTCTCTACTACCTCTTCATGTACTATTCCATTACTAATTATTGCCCCTTGTATACTTTGGTCATATCTTTGTTCTTCTCCAAAAATATTTGTTACCTTTCCTCCTGCCTCTTCAACAATAACTTTTACTGCTGCAATATCACAATTTTTATGTTCAGTTCCAGTAAATATTGTAAGAGTATAATCTCCAGTCGCAACTAAGCAACTCGCTCTTGTTATACTTCCTATATCATTTAATCTTGTTATTTTACTAAGTTCTTTTAGAACATCAAAAACATTATATTTTGCTTTTGGCCACATATCACAATGGCATGCAGATCTTATATCTTCTAGCTTATAATTGTTTACATTTATTTTTTCTTCATTTTTATATGCTCCCTCTCCTTTAATTGCAGAATATAAGCTATCTGTAAACGGATCATAAACCACACCAACAATAGGCTCACCATTAATTACTAATGCAAGCGAAAATACTGCTACTGGTACATGTCTTGCATACATTGCAGTTCCATCTACTGGGTCACATACCCACACATAATTACTTTTTCCAAATTGCTCTTCTTCACCATCTACAGAATGACTAGGATATTTCTTCTTTACTTGCTCTATTAAATATAAATTTATTTCTTTATCTGCTAAAGTAACTATCGTTTTGTCACCTTTATAACTAGAGATATCTTTTTGATTAAAATATTTTAACATTATTTCTCCTGCTTTATAAGCAATTTGTTTTGCAAATTCTAAATATTCTTTCCTTTCATCTTCCATTTAATTTACCTAGTATAATGAATTTATAAAAGCATTGTACATATCCTTTCTTAATTTATTATTCTACTTTAATCTTTATATCACAATCTTTATAAAAAATCCACTATCATTAAAATAGCAAAAATCAACCAGATTTTATTTTCTGATTGATTTTAGTTTATTTCTATTTATTTTATAATTTTAATAACTAATAAATTTAATTTAGAATATATTTATTGGTGCAGGTGGTGGGACTCGAACCCACACATAGTTTCCTATAATAGATTTTGAGTCTATCGCGTCTACCAATTCCACCACACCTGCATTTAATGTGGCATTTTCAAACCACATTTACTATGCGTAATACATATTAGCATATTTTATATTTTTTGGCAAGGACTATATTATTAAATTTTTAAAACTTTCTCCATATTGTAATTTAGAATAATTATAAATATCTAATATAGTTGCAGATATATCTGCATATGTTTCTCTTATTCCAATGTTTACACCTTGTTTTATGTTCTTTCCATATATTAAAATAGGAATATATTCTCTATCATGATCTGTGCTTGGGGTTGAAGGATCATTTCCGTGGTCTGCTGTTATAATTAGTAAGTCATCATCATTCATTTCTTGCATTATTTCTGGTAATTTACTATCAAAATATTCTAATGCCTTAGCATATCCTTCCACATTATTCCTATGACCATATAGCATATCAAAATCTACCAAATTTGTAAAAATTAATTTAGCAGATTTATTATTTTTTATTTCTTGTATTGTTTTTTCTATTCCATCTGCATTTCCTTCTGTATGAATTGCTTTTTTTATACCTCTACCAGTAAATAAATCTTGTATTTTTCCTATAGCAACTACTTCATCTTCATTCTCACATAGTACATCTAACATTGTCTTTCCAAATTTTGATGATTCAAAGTCTTTTCTGTTATATGTTCTTGTAAAATTATCTGATTTGTCACCTATAAAAGGTCTTGCAATAACTGTTCCTATATTATATTCTTCTTTGTTTAACATTTCTCTAGCTATTTTACATATTTCATATAATTTTTCTACAGGAATTACATCTTCATGTGCTGCAATTTGAAATACACTATCTGCAGATGTATATATAATTGGAAAGCCAGTTTTTATATGTTCTTCGCCATACTTTTCTAATAAATCTGTACCAGAACCCACACCATTATATAAAGTTCCTTTTAATCCTGTCTTTTTCTTAAATTCTTCTATCATTTCTTTTGGAAATCCATTTGGATAAGTTTTAAAAGGGCTTTCGTTTACAAAACCTGCAATTTCCCAATGTCCTACAGGACTATTCTTGCCTTCACTCTTTTCTTTTGCTTTACCAAAATTCCCAATAATATTTTCCTCTTTATCTGGTATTTCTAGACCATCTATGTTATATAATCCCAATTTTTTCATGTTGCTTAATTTAGGCTTAGCCATTTCGTAAATATGTCCTAAGGTATTTGCACCTATATCTCCATATTTATCTGCATCTGGTAATTCTCCAATTCCCAAACTATCCAAAACAATAATAATAGTTCTATTTATCATTATTTGCCTCCTTTTTTAGCTTTACATTATATTCTTTAACATGTATTTCACAATTTTCATATTCAAATTTGTTTACTTCCTTATTCATTCTAAAAAATACATTTTGTTTTTTTACAAATTCAAATTTAGAATTATCTATTAAAACTAAGTCATTTAGTTCCATTCCTTCTGGAAGAGTTTTATTATAATTATCATAGTAAATTGTATTTGTTAAAAATATAATTGGCATTCCTTTCTTTATATTTATTCTGCAAATATATTCATTATTATCTTCTATTTCATTTATAGCTTGTTTAGGGTTTACATGATAAATTTCAAAATTCTCTTTATTAATATTATTTTCTGCTATGTATAATGAAAAATTAATTGGTGCTTTCACTTGTGTTAAGGCATTTTCTATGTCACTTACAATTGCTTTTAACTTTTCTTTAAATCTATCTAATGATGTATTTTTATTTACATCTATTACTCTATACATATTCTTTTCTATCTCACGATGTTTTCTTCCAGCTAACACTCTAATCTTAGTTTTATCTTCTGATAAACCACCAAAAATATCATACTCTTCTTTTGGAAATAATGAACTTACAATTGTAGTTTTTTCTTTAATATCATTTAATTCTTTTTCTAGTTCTTGTAATTCTTCATCTTGTATTTCATCTTTTCCTTTAATCATATTTATATATTCTAAAATTTCTGTTGTTGCTAAAAATATACTGTCACATTCTTTTTTGGATAATTTTTTTCTTATGACTTTATCCATATTTTTTCCAAGGTCTTCTAAATCTTCTAAATAGTCAAATGTCATTTCCAAATTATTAACTGTAACTTCTTCATTTTCATCTACTTCTGATAATATTAAATTATTATCTTTGTTAGTAAATCTCCAAAAGTCAAAAATACTTTTATTGTGTTCATTTATCTCTGTTAAATATAATTCTGCATTTCTTATCTTGCTTTCTAAAATTTTTAATTTATTTTCTAAAGCACGTACATCCATTTCACTATTTTTTAATCTCTTATCTTGTCTTTCAAAGGCTTTTATTAATAACACCAAATCTTCTATTGTTAAAAATTCTTTTTCTCTATTTATTCCATCATTTTCTTTTAAAATTTCTTCTAGTTTAGTTTCTTCTTTTTCCTCTTCTTCATTCTTAGCTAAACTATTTTCATTTTTTCCTTTTAGTCTTTTTTTATTTTTCATAAAAAACTTAATTTTGCCAAATAGACTACGTTTGCACTCTAAATATATTGATATTTCTTTTTCTTTGCTTTGGAATTCTTTTACTTTTTCCTTTTCTTCTTTTATTAATTCTTGTTTCTTTCTTTCACATTCATTCAAATTGTCTACAATTAAATTAATTTCATTATCTGTTTTATAAAATTCGTCTTTAATAAAAGTTGTTAAGTTGTCATATTCTATTACATTTTCATTATATAAAAATTCTAAACTTCCATCTTTTTTTATTCTTGGTTTAAATATATATTTTCCATTAGTCTCTGTTTGTAAAATAAATAAAGCTTTAATTAATTTAAAAAATTTAATTGCTTCTTCTTCATTAGTAATTACTATTTTATAATGGCTATTAATTTTTTCATAACATATTGTATTTCCTATAATGTGCAAATTCATATTTCCATATTTATCGTATACTTCGTAAATAAAAGGCCAATCTCTCGTAAATAACCATATGTAATTTTCTGTATCTGTAATTTCGTTTCTTGTTAATAAATCACCAGAATATTCTGTATTGCACACTGGAACATAAATATATATATCTTTATTTTGTTTATATGCTTCTATTTGTTTTTTTACTAAATAGAAAAATGCTTCAAATTCTTCATCTTCTAGTGTTACCATCATAAAATATTGTTTTGTTATATCTGAATAATAAATTTGCCAAAGATAATTTTCACTATATTTTACTTCGAACGGAACTTTCTCATTTAAAATTTCTTGCTCTTGTTCTAATTTTTCTATCTCGTTTATATTCATTTTGTCTATCATTTTTAAAAATACACTATGTTTTACTATGTCATCTTCTGTTTCTAGCTTTAAATAATCATATAATTTACTACATTCTTCGTATTTTTTAGAAAGCAAATCCATTTTGTTTTTTGGTGTAATATATATTTGTATATCTTTCACATTTAAATATTTATATACTCTACTTTTGTTTTCGTTAAATCCTCTTGTTGGTCTAAATTCCATAAATTTATAATTTTTTATAAATTCTGGTATATTATCTAAATCTAAATTTATATATTCTAAATTTTTTTGTATCTTTATTTTTTCATCACTTGTAAGATTATTCATATTAACCTCCATGTTATTCACGTTTATTAGTATAACACAACATATAAAAAATGTGAATGCAAAATTTCCTAACATTTACTAATGCGCTAAGAAAATTCTGCATTCACCTATTTATACTTTTATTAAGCCCTTGGATGTGCTTTTTTATATATATTTTTAAGACCTTCATCTTGGAATTGCATATATACTTGTGTTGAAGAGATATCTGAATGTCCAAGCATTACTTGAATTGCTTTTAAGTCTGCTCCGTTTTGTAATAAATGTGTTGCAAATGAATGTCTTAATACATGTGGTGTAATTTCTTTTTCTATATGAGCTTGTTCTTTATAAAATTTTACTATTTTCCAAAAACCTTGTCTTGTTAGTCTTTTTCCATTTATGTTTACAAATAAAGATTTTTCATCTTCACTTTTTATTAAATAAGGTCTTGCCTTTTTTATGTATTCTTTTAAAGCATTAATAGAAATTGCTCCTAATGGTATATTTCTTTGTTTATTTGCATTACTGCAAGAAACATATCCTTCTTTTAAGTTTACATCATCTATATCTAAGTTTATTATTTCTGTTACTCTCATTCCTGTTGCATAAGCAAATTCTAGCATTGCTTTATCTCTAATTCCTTTTAAATCTACTGTTTTAGGTTGTTCTAATAGTAGTTCTACTTCTTTAGAACTTAAAACACTTGGTACTCTTTTTTCTACTTTTGGAGATTGTATTCCCTCTGTTGGATCTTCTTTTACTTTTTTAGTTCTTACTAGATATTGATAAAAAGATCTTATTGATGCTAAATTTCTAGATATTGTTGAAGTTTTTTTACCAATATTCTTTAAGTTTTCAAGATATTTTTTTATGTCTTCATTTGTAACTTTTAAATATTGTAAATTTTCTTCGTTTATATATGATTCATATTGAGTTATATCTCTTTTATATGATTGTAGTGTATTATTTGATAATTTTTTATCTTTTTGTAAAAATTCTAAAAAAAGTTTAATTCTTTTTTCCATTCTACTATCTCCTCTACTGCTTTTTTATTTTATGTATATTTATTATACTAATATGTATTTACATAAACTATATATGTTATATCAAAGATATTACGAATTGTAAATATCTTTTTAGTAATTATTAAATATATTTTGTTATAAATGTAAGTAAGTTGGTTGAAATGTATACTTCTAATAATGAAGATAACATAAATAAGATTATTGTTATTGCTGATAATATTGAATGTTTTACTATTTCCAACTTTATGTTTTCCTTGGTTCTATTTTTCATAATTGCATAACATAATTTTGTACTACTTACTGTAATAAAAAATAAAGCTGGAATAAATATAATATTCTGAAATAAAATACTACCTAAACAAAAAGCAACTCCTCTTCCCGTTCCAAGTGCTAGTATTGCTCCAGATATTGTATAGCCTATACATATTCCTTTGTACAATATAAAAAAATATATTAGTGGTAAACCTATAATAGTAGAGCCTATAAACCATAATATTATTCCCATTAATATATTTCTTTTTAAAGATACATTTATTAATTCATTTTTATCTATAGAGTTATTACTTTTTAATGTAGTTACAAAGTTAGTTATATATTCATTAACTTCATTTTTTTGTACTTCGTCAGAATTGTTTATAAAAACTACTCCTAAACCAATACCAATAAGTAAACAAATTAAAAGCAATATATATATTCTTTTATTTTCTTGTAAAT
>USAE01000057.1 GCA_900552655.1 uncultured Clostridium sp. | reverse complement strand
GTTTTTCATTTTTATTAATTACTTCTACTGTAATATTAGAAGTAGAAGTAATGTCTATTAACTGCAAAATTTTTGCAAAAATAGGAATCAAAACTTTTGGATTTTTAGAATATTCACTTTTTAGATTTTTTATATAATTTTTATAAGTAGAATTAATTGCTCTAAAACCAGTACAATAATTATTAACAGTACTGTCTGCTATTGAATCCACATTAAAAATTATAGAAAATAAATCTGACTGCCAAAAAGTTGTAGAATTATTGCTTTCATCTTTTAACACTCTAAAAAAGTTACCTAATGATAAATAATTATCATTTATATTTAAACGAATAAAATTTTTTTTCATTATATACACCTTTCATTTATAAACATTTAAAATAATATTTACATGTAATATAAAAACATTATATTTACATAATTATTAAAAGTCAATATTATTCGTGAAATAAGCGTGAAATAAAGATTGAAATGTGAAAAAGTGAAAGTTGATATTAAATATTAGTAAATATAGAATATAAAAAACAATGAGGAGTTGATTAAAATAAATATTTTAGGTCTAAATATAAACTGTATAGAACAAGGAGAAGGAGAGAATGTTCTAATTTTGCCCGGTTGGGGAACGGAATATAATGTGTACAAAAATTTAATTGATAATATTTCTTTGTATGCAAAAGTATATTACTTTGATATGCCTGGTTATGGAAAGTCTGAAGAGCCAAAAGAACCATGGGGAATAGATGATTTTATAAAACTGGTAAAAGAATTTATAAAAATAAAAAAAATACAAGAACTTACATTAATAGGTCATTCAAATGGTGGAAGAATAATTATTAAAATGTTAAGCGAGCAAAACTTAGAATTTAAAGTAAAAAGAGCTATTTTAATAGGAAGTGCAGGAATAGTACATAAAAAAACAATAAAACAAAAATTTAAGCTTGGTATTGTAAAAATAGGGAAAAAAATATTAGGAACAAAAATTGTAACAAAGATAGCTCCAAATGTTTTAGAAAACTTTAAAAAAAGATTAGGCTCTGTAGATTATCGTAATGCAACACCAGTTATGAGAAACACATTGGTAAAACTAGTAAATGAAGATTTAAGAAGTAATTTGAAAGAAATAAATGTGCCAACATTATTATTGTGGGGAGAAAATGATACAGAAACACCATTAGAAGATGCAAAAATTATGGAAAAAGAAATTCCAGATGCAGGGTTAGTAACATTTAAGCAATGTTCACACTATGTATTTTTAGAAAGACCTATACAAATAAATAATATAATTAAAAAATTTATGAAAGAATAGTTTGGAGGATCATTAATGAAATTAATAATTATAGCAGAACTGTTAGTAAATTATACATTATTAACATTGTTTAATACACATATGTTACAGCTAAATTCATATTTTTTTAAAAAACACTTTAAATGGATGAGAAAAAATTGGAAGAAAAAATTATGGCAAACAATACTAGTACTACCAACAATTTTTATATATTTTGATAATGTAGTATTAAATATAATTGCAATTATTAGTTTAGCAATTTCAATTATATATAACATACCAAAAAGAAATTCGAAAGTATCTTTAAAATTTACAGGAAGAGTAAAAAGACTACTTGTTACAGATGTTTTTGTATTTATAATAACAATATTTATTTTAGGAATAAAAAATTATATAACAGAGAAATTAATAATTTTAAACATACTTGCAAACTTAATAATATTATTAGCCAATTTTATTAATAGCCCAATAGAGTTTTTAGTAAGAAAAAGATATATAGATAGTGCAAAGAAAATATTAAATGAAATGCCAAATTTATTAGTAATTGGAATAACAGGAAGTTATGGAAAAACAAGTATGAAGAATTTTTTATATAGTGTATTATCCGAAAAATATGAGGTTTTAAAAACTCCTAAAAACTATAATACTACAATGGGAGTTGTAAAAACAATAAGAGAAGAGTTAAAACCAACACACCAAATATTTTTGTGCGAGATGGGAGCAACAAAGTTAGGTGACATTAAAGAGATCTGTGATATTGTAAATCCAAAACTGGGGGTAATTACATCTATTGGACCACAACATTTAGAGAGTTTTAAAAATATAGAAAATGTTATAAAAACTAAGTTTGAACTTGCAGATAGCGTAGAAAAAAATGGTGGAACTATATTTTTAAATTATGATAATGAATTTATAAAAAATAAAAGTTTAAATATGAAAAAGATTACATACGGGTTAAATAATAAAGAGTTAGATTATAATTCATATAATTTGGAATCTTCTAGTAAAGGATTAAAATTTAAAACTGTAGATAAGAACAAAGAAGAAGTTAAAGAATTGAAAACTAAATTAATAGGAAAACATAACATTGTAAACATTACAGGTGCAATAGCAGTTGCAGACTTCCTAGGAGTTCCAAGTAAAAAGATTGTTTCTAAAATTCGAGAAATTCAAAATGTAAAACATAGGTTAGAATTAGTTCCAAAAGGTCCTGTTACAATAATAGATGATTCATATAATGCAAACCCAATAAGTTCGAAGTCTGCAATAGATACTTTAAGTGAATTTAAAGGAGTAAAAATAATAGTTACACCAGGTCTTATAGAATTAGGAAAAGAGCAAGAAAAATACAATTATGAATTTGGAAAATATATGGCAAGAGTTTGCGACTATATTTTCTTAGTCGGAACAGACAATTACGAAGCTATGCTAAAAGGTATAAAAGAAGAAAATTATAAAGAAGAAAATATATTTAAGGTAAATTTACCACAAGAAGCTGTTAGCAAAATTCTAGAATGGAAGTTGCAAGAAGAGGTAATAGTTCTATTGGAAAATGATTTGCCAGATAATTATAATTTATAGGAAAGAGGTTATTTTTATGAAAATTAAATTAGGAGTTTTTTTTGGTGGAAAAAGTGTAGAACATGAAGTTTCTATAATAACAGCATTACAAGCAATAGAGAATATGAACAAAGAAAAATATGAAATTATACCAATATATATTGCAAAAGATAATAAAATGTATTGTGGAGATCTTGTAGCAGACATAAAGCAATATACAAATATAGATAATTTAAAAAAGATTAGCACTCAAGTTACTTTATCTTTAAAAGACAATAAAACAGTTTTACTAAGAACTAATAAAAAATTTTATGAAAACGAAATATATGATTACATAGACATTGCATTTCCAATTGTTCATGGTACAAATGTAGAAGATGGTACTTTGCAAGGATTTTTAAAAATGTTTAATTTACCATATGTAGGATGTGATGTAACATCTTCTGCAGTTGGGATGGATAAATATGTTTCTAAAATAATTTTAAAAGAAAATAATATTCCTGTATTAGAGTGTAAATGTTTTTATAAAAATGAGGAAACAGCAGACATTATAAAAAAAGTTGAAGAAAATATTAAATATCCTGTAATTGTTAAACCAATAAACTTAGGGTCTAGTGTTGGAATTGTTGTTGCAAAAAACAGTGAAGAACTAGAAGAGGCAATAGAAGATGCTTTTACATATGCCAGAAAAATTTTAATAGAAAAAGCTATAGAAAATTTAAAAGAAGTAAATTGCTCTGTTTTAGGTGATTATGAAGAATGTAATGCTTCAGAATGTGAAGAATTAGAAAAAACATCTGATATTTTATCATATGAAGATAAATATATATCTGGAGGAAAAAAGACAGGTGGAGCTAAACAATCTATGAATGCAGGAGTATTAAAGTTGCCAGCTAATATAAGTAAAGAACAAAAAGAGCAAATACAAAGTTTAGCAAAAGAAACATTTAAAATATTAGGTTGTACAGGAGTAATAAGAATAGACTTTTTAATAGATGAGGAAACAAATAAAATATATGTAAATGAAGTAAACACAATTCCTGGATGTTTATCATTCCACTTATGGAGAGAAACAGGAACAATGTATACAGATTTATTAGATAAAGAAATAGAATTAGCCTTAAAGAGAAATCGTGAAGAACAAAATATGACATTTTCATTTGATACAAATGTACTAGAAGGATATGCAAATGGATTGCAAGGTGGCAAAGGAATGAAAATGTAAAATATGAACTTTGGGGACGTTCTTTAAAGTTCATATAAATAAAAAAGCGAATCTAAGATTTTCTAGCAAATGTAAATTCTAAGAAAATCTAAGTTTCGCTATAATTCTCTAGTACAAAAAGTTCTCCTACTAGGAGAACTTTCTTACTATATAAAAAAGACTCTACGCAAACAGGAAAAATAATTCCTATAAGCGTAGAGTTTATTACTTATTTAAGCGACGAAGAAATTGTTAAATGGATCTCTTATGGTTTCTGCTAAACCTATTAAATCCAAAGTCTTTCCATCCTTGGAAAAATATGAATCTAAGTTTACTTTTTCAGGGTCAAAACTAATTTTAATAGCTTGTTGCCTTTTTAGTTGTGCTTCGGTAAGCTGTGGCGAATCCTCTACAGATTTTCCATACCTGCTTTCTTTATGCATTTCATGTGTCGAAATGTACTCTGCATGATAATGCGAAGCAAATGTTCTTATTTGTACCTCCATTATAAGGCCACTTTTTGTAAGGAATACCATATGCAAAGCCTGATAACCTTTTTTCTTTGGTCTTACAAAGTAATCTTTCACATAAATGCTATACTCTGGAAGAATCAAAGAATTCTTTGGTACAAAAACATCCGGATATAATTTAGGATCAAACCCACATCCAATGGCAGGAGATGGAAGCAAAAGTTTATATCCTTTGGTGACGACGAAGAATGATATAACTGCATTTGCTATAGAATATAGTTGCTGAATTGACTTATCGTCATCATATCGACTTTTGCCTACAATGATTCTAAAACCTAACTCGTCATTAATGGAAAAAGGATCTAGACCATCATAAATGAATGTCCTAACTTTCTCAACAAGTGCAATATAGTTTTTTAGCCGACCAGAGATGTTGCAAGGAATTTTTTGTTTAAACAAAAATTGTTTTAATTCCATCATTTCTTGCTCTAACCCGGAAACAGACTGATAGTTATAATAATTGTTGAGATAATTTTGTAACTTCGTATAGTACAAATCTAAGAAGTTGGCTTCAAAGACATCACCACGAAGCTTGTCAGCAGCTTTTTTTACTTCTTCATTATATAATTTTTGAAGATTAACTAAGCTACCAACACCCCGATACAAGAATGGCACAAGATCTGGAAAAACAATTTCTTGTGTTGCTTGAGCTGTATTGGACATAAATTGTCCTCCTTTCATCTACTGTTATAGTACCTTATATTATACCATAATTATGTAAAAAAGTAAAAGAATACAAAATAGGAAAAATAATGCCTATAGAATTTTATTGACTATATATAAAAAAAGGGTGTAATATATCAATATATATTAATAAAATAATTTTGCAAAAAGCAAAACATAAGGAGGTACAATATGAATGAAATTACATTTAATGTAGAAGGAATGATGTGCGAAGGATGCGAAAAAAGAATAGAAAAAGCTTTAAAAGATATTAAAGAGGTAAAAAAAGTTAAAGCTTGCCACGAAAATGGAGAAGTTAAAGTAGAAAGTAAAAAAGAACTAGATATAAATATTGTAAAAGAAAAAATAGAAAATTTAGGGTTTAAAATATTAAATTAGTGTATTTATAGTAGAAAAAGATAAAATTATATAAAACGGGATTTTAAGGACAACCCCTTAAACCCGATTAAGGTGGAAGTATGAAAAAGGTTATTTTAAATATAGAAGGTATGACTTGTAGTGCTTGTTCTAATGGCTTAGAAAAATTTTTAAGTAAACAAGATGGTATTATTAGTGTTTCTGTAAATTTGGTTATGGCAACAGCTTTAATAGAATATGATGAAAAACTAACAGTAAAGGATTTAAATAGATTTGTTAAAGAAGCTGGCTTTAAAAGTTTAGGTGAGAAAAAGGAGAAAAATAATAATGCTAATTTTGTAATTTTAATTGTGTTTTCTATATTAGGTATTATTTTAATGTATATATCTATGGGACAAATGTTTAACTTACCAATTCCTAATATACTAAATATGGTACAAAACCCAAAGATATATGCAATATCTCTAATGCTTTTATCTTTATTATTCATTTTTTATGGTTTTGATATTATAAAAAATGGCTTTAAAAATATAGTTCACAAAATGCCCAATATGGACTCTTTAGTGGGTGTTGGTGTAATTGTGAATTTTGTATATAGTCTGTGGAATACAGTACAAGTTTTTATGGGGAATACTAATTTGGTTCACCATTTATACTTTGAATCTTCTGCAATAATTATTCTTTTTGTAAAAGTAGGTAGATTTATAGACAAAAAGAATAAAGATAAAGCAGTAGATACGATTAAGAATTTAGTAACAATAACTCCTAAAAAAGGAACAATTTTAAAAGACAATAAAGAAATAGAAGTAAATATAAACGAAATAGAAAAAGGAGATATAGTTGTAAGTAAACCAGGAGAAAAAATTGCAGTAGATGGAACTATAATAAATGGAAAAACACATACAGATGAATCTTTTATAACAGGTGAAAGTAAACCTGTAAGCAAAAGTATAGGAGATAATGTAATTGCAGGAAGTGTAAATTATGATGGCTATATAAAATATAAAGCAGAAAGAATAGGAAAAGACTCTAGCATTTCGAATATAGTAACAATGGTTGTAGAAGCAACAAATACAAAAGCACCAATAGCAAGAGTTGCAGATAAAATAAGTGGATATTTTGTACCAACAATATTTATAATTTCTCTAGTTGCATTTGTTCTTAATTTAGTATTAACCACAGATATTAATGAGGCGATTTTAGCATTAGTAAGTGTTTTAGTTGTTGCTTGCCCATGTGCTTTGGGGTTAGCAACTCCACTGGCAATGGTGGTAGCAATAGGAAACTGCAGTAAAAATGGTATATTGGTAAAGTCTAGTGAAATATTAGAAGCGACAAATAAAATAGATACAATTGTGTTTGATAAAACCGGAACTTTAACAACCGGTAAAATGACTATAGTAGATGGTGTTTATAGCAAAGAAAATTTAAAGATTTTAAAAAGTTTAGAAAAAAATTCAAATCACCCATTAGCTAAAAGTATTTATAATGACGAAAAGGATATTTTTAGTGTAGAAGAATTTAAAGAAGAGCCAGGTTTAGGTGTAAAAGGAAAAATAAATGGAATACAATATTTTGCAGGCAATTATAAATATGTAGAAAAAATGCAAGTAGAAAATAAATTAAAAGTGGAAGAAGAAAAGATTATAAGTAAAGGCGAAAGTATAGTATATTTATTTAATAAAAAAGAGACTCTTTTAATTATAGGTTTAGCAGATACAATAAAAAAAGATGTTGTTAAAACTGTAAATGAATTAAAGAAATTAGATAAAAAGATTTTTATGCTTACAGGTGATAATGATAAAACAGCAAAAATTATTGCAAAGCAAGTAGGGATAGAAAATGTTATAAGTAATGTAAGCCCTAAACAAAAATTGGAAAAGATAAAAGAACTAAATAGTAATAATAATTGTGCAATGGTAGGAGATGGGATTAATGACAGCCCAAGTCTAAAAACTGCAACTATTGGAATAAGTGTAGAAAATGGAACAGATATTAGTGCAGATTCTTCAGATGTTATTTTGCTTAATGAGAATATGAGCAATATCTTAAAATTATTTAAGATAGGAAAAAATACAATAAGAATAATTAAACAAAATTTGTTTTGGGCATTGTTTTATAATATATGCATGATACCACTTGCAACAGGGCTATTTCCAATATCTTTAAATCCAATGATTGCAAGTTTAGCAATGACATTAAGTAGTTTAACAGTTGTATTAAACAGTTTAAGATTATTAAAAAAATAAATATAAAAAAATAGCAAACCAGATAAAAATTTATGGTTTGTTATTTTTTATGCAATAAAACTATAAAAGAGCTGAAAGCACTTCGGAAATAAGGAATACAGCAAATAGTATATCAAAAAATGGTAAAATTATTTACTTTTGTAAAAAATTGTAATATAATAGTTCCGTAGCGAAAAGGAGGATGAAAGATGAAAAAAATAACTTCTAAAATTATAGTAATGTTAATGGCTGTTATGCTTATTTTAAATCTAAATACTATTGTAAATGCTACAGCCGAAGATATGGCAGTACTAGAAAATACCGATGGAGATTATTTAATTTATTTAAATGAGTACTTAAATGAAGAATATTCTTATGCAATAACAACTAGTGCGGATGTTAAAGAAGATAATTTAAATTGGTATACAGCCAAAGATACAAAAGGAAATAAAGTGATAAAAGTTTCAAAAGATCAAAATGGATTATATTTATGGATAAAAGTAAATGACAAGATTGTAAAAAAAGCTGAACCTATAAATATATCAAAAGTATCAACTGAAGCAGAAATAAATGAAATGAAAACTTTAACAAATAGAATTAAAGTTGATGCAAATCAAACTACAACAGAAGAAACAAGAGAAAATAATGTAATAAGAAAAGTAACAAAAGGAACAGTAAAAATTACAGATGATGAAAAAGCAAAATATAGTTATGATGTTGTATCATTAAATGGTAAAAATTCAAATTGTGAAGAATTAGTTAAAGTTATGGGAAAAATAAATGGAAATATGAATATATTCGAATCAATTATAAATGGCAATAATAAATTTCCGTTTTATTATGCACATACTTCACTTAAGATTTCGTTGGTACTTTTATAATTAAACAT
>USAE01000056.1 GCA_900552655.1 uncultured Clostridium sp. | reverse complement strand
CTGGAATAGTGGTATGCACTCTGCAGAAGAAGCTGGGATAGAAAAAGGAATGAAAAAAGGGATAAAAAAAGGGAAAAGAGAAGAAAAAAAAGAAATAGCAATAAAGATGATACACGAGAAAATAGATGAAGAAATAATATCAAAAGTAACAAATTTAAGCTTAGACGAAATAGAAAAATTAAAAGAAGAAATAAATATCAAGTAAAACAATAGAAAACTAAAATGTTATAGAAATGTAAATAAGAAGGTGAAAAAATGCTGTGCGTAGAAAGTACAGCATTTTTCTTATGTTTAGAGTGAGCATAGTATATTTACAATTAGAGTTAAATTATATAAGATATAATAAAGAAATAATATTTAATAAAACATGTAGTTTTTTTAATATTGTTTAAGAGATAATAAATAGGACTAAAAATTTCTGAATATTCCCATAATAAAATTATTCAGATTTTCAAGCTAAGAGTAAACAGTAAAAAGCGAGGGTAAAGAAATGCTAAAAGAAGCGAACCGTGTAAGCCTTGGCGCTGTACACACACACACACACACACACACACACACACAAGTACGTTTAGAAAAATAAAAAGGGTAGCAAACAGGGCTACTCTATTTGGCGTTAAAAACAGGTTATGCGTAGGACTATGTTTAGGAAAAGATGTAGTACTAGAAATAGCCTGTTTTTCTTGTTGTTTAAAAATACTTAAAAGAAGTTACACCAACTTTAAGATACTAAATGAATTAGAGAAACAAGGAGGTGTAGCGTAATGAAAAAGTTTAATAAAAGTAATAAAGAAAAGAATATTAAAATTAAGCAAAATAAAGATAAAAGCGAAAAGATTAGAAATAATAATATAAAGCAGATGAGCAAAAATTTAAAAGTAAAAATTAACAAAATAGAAATAAAGCCCAAATTTTTAGTAGCAGGGTTATTAGCAATAATAACAATAATAAGTGTAATATATTTCATATTCCTAAAATATAGTCCAGTAATGAATTTTAAATATGAAGGTTATGGAGTAAATGGAAAAAAAATAACAGAAAATTTGTTAGGAATGTATTCAGATAAAGAAAAAGGCAATTCACAAAATAGTGATTTAAGCGATAATGATGAAAAAAATGCAAGTTTAGCGAAAATAGAAGAACAAGGAACAATATTTAAAAAGTTAAATTCATATTTTATAGGAAATAAAGAAAAAAAAGAAATAGACTTAAGCTACCCAATATATATAAATGATAAAAATACAATATATAACTTAAACCAAGACATAATATTAATAAGCAAAAACTTTGAACAAGTAGCAGGATACCCAAATATAAGTATAACAGATGGAAAAGTATATAATGGAAATAGTTTAGAAAGAGCAGATAGCAAAGAATATATATTTGCTAAGACAACTGAAGGAATATATATAAATTTAAAAGAGATAAAAATAGACACAACAGCCAATGAATATGTATTGCCAGTAAATAGTTTAGTAGTATTTGAAAAAGACGTAATAAGATATTACAGCGTTAAGAATAATATTTTAGTATTTAATGAAATAAGAGATATAGACTATAATTCGCAAATAATTATAAAGAATATTGAAGAAACTTTAAATCAAAATTCACAAAAAGTGGATAACGAATATAATTACGAAGAGTTATTAACACGTTTAGGAATAATAGAAAATACGAAAAATACTGTAGAAAAAGAAGAAATTATAGAAGAAGACACAAGTGATGAGAAAAAAGAAAATAAACCAGAAGATGAAACAGTACAAAACGACCAAGAGAAGCAAGATAAACAGCCAGAAAACAACGAGCAAATAAACGCAGAGTACATAAAACCAGAAGTAATAGTAGAAGACTTTACAGCAGAAGTATATTCGGCAAAAAGTACATTACAGATAAAAGATACTACAGGAAGAATAGTAGAAGCGCCAACATTTGAAATATATAAAGACGGAAAAATATACTTAAGAAGAGTATTTAAAAGCCAAGGAGAAATACAAATAACAGGATTAGTACCAGAAACAGAATACGAAATAACAGGAAAATATATTTATTTAAATGCAGAAAATAAAAAAATAGAAAATACATTTTACAAAGGAACAATAAAAACAAAAGGATATGAAGCACTAGGAACAATAGAACTAAGCAAAGAAGAAGGCGAAATATATAGTAATAAAATACAAATAAAAAATGTAAAAATAATATCAGACTTACAAAATGAGGCAATAAAAGGAATAAACCAAATAGAATTAGAAACTGGAAAAATAAGGACAGTTTTAAAAAATGGACAAGTAAATGACTTATTACAAGGAAAAGAAGTAACAATAGAAAGCTCAGAAGGATTACAATCTAATAAAAATATAGAATATGCAATAAAATTTTATGATAAAAATGGAATAGAGCTAAATATATCTAATAATTTAGGAAAAACCAAAACATCAAAACAAAAACCAACAGTGAAAATAACAACTAAAAGTCAAGATATAGTAAGTGTAACATTAGGAATAAGATTAACAAATAAAGACAATGTAAATTTGGAAAATTATAAATATATAATAACAAGACCAAATGGAGAAAAACTAAAAGAAGAGAAATTGTCAGAAGACGAAAAAGAAATAAAACTAGAAGATTTAGACCAAAACCAATACTATAAAATAACAGTTTATGCAGATTATGATTTAGGTAATAATAAAGGAATGCAACAAACTGAAGAATTGGGAAACTTAGTATTTGCAACAAAGCCAATATCAACACTAGGTTCATTAGAATTAAAAATGGAGAATAAAGAACTAACAAGTACAAGTACAAAATTAGACTATAAAATAGATGAAGAAAGAACAGATAAAAGATTAATACAAATATTAAATGGACTAAGGATAAAAATAAAAGAAAAACTAGAAAATACTCAAGAAAAGAATGAAAAATATAAGGAAATAGCATATGAACATATTTTGACGGAAGAAGAAATAATACAGTTAAAACAAGGGAAATATAATTCAATAAATTGTGAAAATTTACAAGCTAATACGACTTATGAAATAGATATAGAAGGAAATATAAAATTAGGAAAAACAGAAGAAGAAATCCCAATAACATATACATATAAAGAATTTACAACATTAAAAATACCAGCAAAAATAGAAATAAAAAATCAATTTGTAACAGGTAATTTAATTGATTTTGATGTAAGAATAGATGATATTAATAATTCTGTTTTAAATAACAAAGTAAGAATGGAACTAAGAGATGAAAAATCTAATTTATTAGATTTACAAGAGATAGAGACAAATGAAGATTATGTAAGAAAGACATACGAAAAGTTAACTGGTAACCATAGGTATAAATTAAGCTTTTATGCAGACCAATATAATATAGGCAGTACCGACAAAACATATAAAGTAAATTATTTAATAAAAGAAATAGAAATATTAACAGAACCAGGAATAAGTGGAAGTATAGGGCTAACAGAACTTAGTAAAAAGGCAACAGGAAAAAATTTGGTAGATATGAGCTCAGAGATAAAATGGTATGTGTATCCTAACTTTAATACAAACAATCATTATGGAAAAGAATATAATGAAGAAACAAAAATATTAACATTAGGTGGAGATAATGAAAACAGAAGAGCAGTGTATGATTTAAGAGAATATGCAGGACAAGAAGTAACAATGAGTTTTAAAGCTAAAGCAGTAAGTGGAAAACAAAATGCATATATTCAAAATAGTAAAAAAGACGCAAATAGAACAGTGTTAAAAGAGTTAACAGAAGAGTGGAAAGAATATCAATGTACTTTAAATGTAGATGATACAGGTTATTTAGGGTTTTATGTAGCAGGTGGAAATGGAATAGAAATAAAAGAATTACAAGTAGAATTAGGAAACAAAAAAACTAGTTATGAAGAATTTAAAAATATGCTTCAAAGTAATTTTATAATAAATTTAGAAGATAAAAAGAATGAAATTACAACAAATGATTATTATATAAAAATATATAAAGAAGACGAATTAGTACAAGAAAAAAGATATGAAGAAATTCCAGAAAACAATATAGTAGAAAATGAAGTGAAAACATATGCTACGGAAGCAGGAAAAAAATATGTTATACAGTTAAGCATAAAAATAAAAGAAAGAGAATATTTAATTTCAGAAATTGAATATAGTACAAAAGAAACCGAAGAAATAAAAGGAATATATAACATAGAAGATTTTCTAGCAATTCAACCAAGTGGAAATTATATAGTGTTAAATGATTTAGACTTTACAGGAACTAATTATTGCTTCGGGGATGAATGGGCTGAAAGAATAAAATTTACTGGGAAGCTGAATTTTAATGGACATAGAGTAATAACAGATGTAGCTAATGATAATAAATCTATATTAATAGCTAATGTAGGTACAAGAGGAATAATAGAAAATTTAATAATAGACATAAAACACAATAATAATAAAGAATTAAATACTGATGGATGTATAATAAAAAATAATTATGGTACTATACGTAATATAAAAGTGAATTTAATAGAGAGTAACAAAAATCCAAACTTTAGAATTGCTCTAATAGCATTTCAAAATAAAGGAACTATAGAAAATTTTGTGATTAATCTAGAAGAAACTATGTATGCAAAAAGTGAATCTGGAGTTATTTGTTTTGAAAACACAGGAATTATAAAAAATGGATATATATATGGAAAAAATGTAAATGCAGATTTTATAAGAAATGATGGTGCTAGTGTTTATATAGGAATAATTGCACATTCTAATAGAGGAAATGGACAAATAAAAAATATATATAGCTTAGTGAATGTAGATGTATCAAATCAAGAAAATATAGTAAATAATGTTGGAAATATAGTTAGTATAAATAATAGCAATGCATTAGTAGAAAATGTATATTCTGTAGGACTTGGTAAAAATATAACCAATAGATCTGCTGGACCAAATATTTATTATGCAGATGGGAAAATAAGCAATAATTATTATTTTAATGACGAAATTTTTACAAATAAATATCATAAGAAAACAACAATGTTAGCATTACATGATACGAAATTTCAAAATCAACTTTTAAATAACGATAATAGATTTAATGTAGATGAATATGTTTCTAAAGGTTATTATCCACAATTAATAATGCCAAGTGTAATGCCAAACAATGAATATATAGAATTACCAGAAGTAAAAGATGCAGATTTAGCAGATATACTTTCTACAGAGGTTGTAAAAAAAGGAATAGATACAGTAGAAGTAAAATTTAATGTATATAATCCTTCAGCAGAAACAATAACAAATATAAAAATAAAAAATTTAGAGTGTACAATTTTAAGCCAAACATATGAAAATAAAAGAAGTGAAATAATTGCAAAATTACATTCACCTAAACTATATACTTCTACATACAGTGTATTGGGAATAACCACTCAAGGAGCTTTTAATATACCATATACTAGAGAGTTTTTAGAACATGAAAGAACAATAGAAGTTGATTTATATAAAAAAATTAATAATATCTCAGAATGGAAAGACATAAATAATTCGCCAACAGAAAACTATATTTTAATGCAAGATCTTAATTTTGCAAATATGGGAACACGGTGAAATTATAAGCAAAACATTTACAGGAAAACTAGAAGGAAATTCACATAAAATAAGCAATATAAGAATGGGAAATGATGGAGGATTATTTAAAGACTTAAGAGGGGAAATAAATAATCTAAATGTAGAAAATTATACAAATGAAAAAGCAAAAAATTATAGAGTAGGGTTAGTAGAATATTTAAAAGGTGGCACAATAAATAATGTTCATGTAAATAAAGCTAATATAAAAATAGATTTGACATATAAAGGAGCAATTAATTGCGCAGGGCTTGTAGCGTATGCAGAAACGGGGACTATAAAAAATAGTTCAATAAATAATTTAAATATAGAAACGAATGCAGAAGTTACATCTACAGCAATTGGTGGAATAATAGCAAACTCTAAAGGAAGTAGTATAAGTAATTGCTTTACTCAAGATATTAACTTTAAAATAAATAAAACTATAAATTCACTTGGAATAGGAGGAATTTGTGGTTATGACTCTACATCAAACAATATAACCAATTGTTATTCTACTGGAAATATAGAAGCAGATACATCTAATGTAGGAGGAATTATCGGATTTGCACAAAATGGAGAAATAAAATCTTGTTATAGTACTATTAATATAATAACAGATGGTGAATATATAGGTGGAATAGTAGGAAATGACAGACAAACTATATTAAATAATAACATAAACAATTTAGCTATAGGAAATATATACAGTAAACAAATTACAGATACAGTAAGCAGAGTTATAGGAAATTCGAGAGAAGAAGAAAACAATTATGCATATAAAATGCAAAGATTTAATGGGGAAATAAATAGCGAAAAGGCAGGATCAATATTAGCAAGTATTCAAGAATTAAAAAATAAAGATTTTTATGAAAGTAAAATAAGATTAGGAAATGGTTATGATTATGAAAATGTAAAAGATGGGGAGCTGCCTAAACTATTGTATTCAAATAGAAAAGAGCTTTTGCCAAATCAAACAGAAAATAAACTAAAAGAAGACATGGAATTAGAGATAGAAGAAGTTGAAGCAGATAAAACATCATCTAATATAGTAAAACTAAGAGTAGTTATAAAAAATTCCAAAGAAGTAAAAATAACAAAATTATATATAGAAGATATGGACGCAAAAATAGATGCAGATATTACAAAAGAAGGAAAAACATATTTAAATATAACAGCAACGCCAACAAGATATTATGACAGTTATAGAATTTCTAAAATTAAATATATAGAAGACAATAAAGAAAAAGAAAAACAAGTAGAAGCTAAAATAGAAACGCAATTTTACAAGGAAATATATACATATGAAGATTGGGCAGAAATAGGAACAGATACTTATGAAAACTACAAACTAATGGCAGATATTAATTTTGAAAACAAAGAAAATATAAAAACAAATTTAACTATAGGAAAGTTAGAAGGAAATGGACATAAGATAAAAAACTTGAAGATAGTGCTTAAAGAAAGTAATTCGGGATTAATAAAATTAATAAAAACCACATTAAATAACATAAATTTTGAAAATATAAATATAGTAAATAGTGCATCTGGAGAAAGAACAGGAGTTATTGCAAATTCAAATGGAAAAATAGAAAAAATTACAATAAATAATATAACTGTAAATGCTCCAAAGATGAATAAAGTTGGATTTATAGGTAATAGTACAAGTGAAGAAATAAAAAATATAAATATGGATACTATAGAAATAATAGGAAATGGTAATGTAGCAGGACTAGCAGGTGGATCGGAATTACCAATTTTAAGAGAAGTAGATGCTAAAAATTTAAATATTGTGGGAAGTGGAAATTATGTAGGTGGAGTATTATCTAATCCAACCAAAAGAATTGGATATAATATAAAAAATGTAACGGTTTCAAATTCACATATTCAAGGTGTAGATTATGTTGGAGGTGTATTATCTCATCTTAATGGAGGAGGAAATAATGGAAGACAGGGAGAAAATCTAAAATCTATAAAAAATGAAGTTATTGGTAGAAGCTATGTAGGTGGAGTAGCAGGTCAATTTTATGATGCAAATAGTTTTACCAGTGAAAATGTTACTGTTAGAGGAAGTGGAAGTAATATTGGTGGTGTTTGTGGTAATGGAGGCTTAAATTATGCTGTATGCAAAAACTCTACCATAGAAGGAACTACTAGTAATTCGAATAATATAGGAGGTGTAATGGGACAATGCACTTGGGATAATGGATATGATTATGGAATTAATAATATTGTAATTTCTAAAGGAAGCAGTGTAGGAGGTTTGTATGGTTATTATAATGTAGCTGGTACTGGTGGTGCAATGTCTACATATGTAAAAGGAGGAAGAGTAGAAGGATATAGTAAAGTAGGAGGAGTAATAGGATACAATTATAAAGGATATGTAGCGAAAACATATACAGATACAAATGTTACTGGTATAAGTGAGGTTGGTGGAATAGTAGGATATGTTTTAAACCAATCTATAGAAGCGAGCTCTATGGGAATAAAGAATTGCTATGTGGCAAATTCAACAATTAAAGCACAAAATAATGTAGGGGGATTAGTTGGAAGCTTTAGTAATAGTGTAGGAGAAGGAATACAATACTTTTACAACAACTATGTTCATGCAGATATAATTAGTGATAATAAAGAAACAGCTTCATTAGGATTTGGAAACCAAAAAAACGAAATTGTAGGAGCAAAAAATATATATGTATATAAATATGCTACTATAAATGGGGAAAGAGTATCAACAGAAAATGATAAGTATATTCTACCTGCAAATTATTTAGCAGAAGTAGATTTAAAACAAGAAAGTACATATAAGACTAAAATAGGTTGGGAAGCAAATTATATTTACACAACTTTAAAAGAAGGCAAATATCCAATTATAAGTGGAGTTTCTAACCAAGAAGGTATAATTTTACCAACAGACCCATTAGAAAATATTACAAATGAAGATGAAAGCCAAAGTTTGGAAGAAGATATAATATCTGGGGATAATAACGGAAATGTATACGAGGATAAAGTAATTAACAACGAAGAATGCTTACAATTTAAGTATAATGATAAAATAATTAAAACATATGAAACATATTCCGAAATTATTGCAGAAGATGGGAGTAAAGTAGTAAGGAAAGATGTGAGATTGTATGTAAAAGATGGAAAATTATATG
>USAE01000055.1 GCA_900552655.1 uncultured Clostridium sp. | reverse complement strand
TGTTTGGCAACGTAATAAAAAATTTTATAATATAAGAAAGTACATACACGATATTTTCATGATAACATCCAACTATTGAAAGAAGAGTAATAGGTCCATTTATTAGTATAAATATGAGAATTTTGACATTAATACTTAAAAAAATATTACTAATAATAAAATAAGTTATACAGTAGTTTATTGCAAGAAAAGTTAATGTAGAATAATCTATGACTCCAAGAAACTTATTTTTAAAATTAAAATTTTGTGGAATTATAAAAATAATAATCACCTCGTTTTAAAAAAAGATTTTAAAGTAGATAAATTTGTATTAAAGTCTGTAGAGATACCTCCTATTAGACTACGAATATATGTATTTGATTTTGTAAGTGCAAATATTGAACTTACATATATAAACTTTGAAACAATATTCCCAGAAAAATTTAAAGATAATGTAACTATTAATATAATAGTTACAAAAAATTGCATAAACAGCAAAGAGAAAAAGGAACGTATCCAACTCCTAAAAAACCAATTAGATGAATTTAAAGAATAACTTAAAATAGCAAAAGGTGATAATATGACGAAAACTTTTACCATTATTAAACGTATAGAATATGAAAACATTAAAGAAATAAGACCAACACTACAAAAAGATTTTAATAACCCAGATAAAGAAAAAATATCTAAAGAATTACCAGATATTGAAATTGTGGCATTTAGTTCGGTGACTAATGTTTTAAAAGATATTGTTTTAGAAACAAAGTTAGATCCTATTTCTTGTAATGATTTAGTTATTAAATCTGTAATGTTAATAAATTGCTCACAAATAAAATAAGAGCTATTCATAAGAATGGTACATATAATAAGTTTAAAAATAAATTGATAAGGCCTTTCTGTTTGAGAACCAGAATAATACGAAGAAAAAAGCTTTATACAATAAAATAAAAGATATGCTAAAATTAGTGCATTTGCAATCACCAAAATGCTATTAGAAGAATTAGAAAATAAAGATTCAAAATTATTTTGAGAAAGAGTTTTTTTATTTATAAAAACAATTTCATCAATATATGAATAAATATTATTATCTATAGAAGAAAAGAGATTTTGAATAAGCTCATTTATAGTATTAGAGATAACTTCAGATAAATTATTATTATACATAAGTTAACCCATTAATGATTTTATTGCTGATAGTATTAAATCTAAAGCTAAAATAAAACCATAAGAAAATAGAGAATTTTTAATTAATTTTTTACCGAGCCTCATTCTTTCATCATCACCAAAGCTAAATTTTTTCATAAAAATACCGGTACCAACAGCAACAGCGGCTGCGGGAGTTGCTAATTTTAATAACCAATCTTCTATAGATTCGAAGGCAGAATTTAGTTTGCTAACTATTTTGGGCTCAGCAGCATAACTTGGAGTTATAAATAATAAATTGAATAATATAAGAAAAGCAAATACAAATATAATTTTTTTAGTTTTTATAAAATCACAACCTTTCATTTAAAATAAGGATACATGTCTATTTTTTGAGGGGGAATGGTAGTAATGCCATTAGATAGAAATGCTAAACAAGAAAAAGTTTCTAATTGTTGAGTAAAAAAATTAGAGTCATATACATAATCATACTGGAAATATGTATTTATACTTTCTGAGATATTAGAATTTTTAGACTTAAATTTTTGAATTAAATAGTTGTAATTAGATTCTTGAGCATTTTCAGAAATTGTTTTAGAAATTTTTTTCTTATCTTCTTTTCCAATTTGCTTTTGAGCATTTTCTATTGTAAAAATATCATCTGTTCTGAACCAAAGTTTATTTACCAAGTTTTGAAGAATAACTTTTAAAGCAGATTCATCTTTTATAGTGTTAAGCAAAGAAGAATAACTTTGTGTAGAAACAATATTTATGCATTTAGCCTCTCTACTTTCAGAAAAGAAATTAGCATCAGAAGAAGTAATATATTCTTGATATTCATCACATATAAAAGCAACACTCCTAGAATTATTTGAATTTAAGTTAGACATAACCTCAGATTGAAAATCTAACTTCATATATGTTGCAATAATTTTAGAGAGAACAGAGAATTCTGAAATATTCATGGAAAGAACAACTATTTTTCCCGATTTTATAATATCTTTAAAACCAGAAAAAGTAATATTATTCTTAGATGGAGAAAAAACTTTGGAAATTCTATAGTCCGAAACAAATGGCAAGGTAATACGAGTTATTTCAGACTTTAATATAGAAATAGTTCTTTCATCTAATTTAAAAAATTCATTTTCGAAAAATGTTATTGCAGAGGTTAAATTATATAATTCGATATTAGAAAATTTATTAACTAAAAACATATTGCGAAGTAATTTGACCTTTTCGAAGTAATAAGATTTATCATTAATTAATTTATGCAATTCTATAAAATTTACATAGTTATTATTGTAAAGACGACATAATTTTATAGCTTCACAAATTACCTGCTCTACTTTATCTAGCCAAAAAGAGTCACTATTATTAGGGGAAAATAAAGATAATATCGTTTTTAATCTATTTGCTAAAACAAGAGGATTTAAATTTGGCTTATCTAATGGATTATAAGTTTCGTTAGAGTTTAAACTAATAATAATCAAGTCTTTTAACCTATTAAACTTTTTGGCATAAAATTTAATTTGCTTATAAAAATTTCCTTTAACATCTAAACAAAGAATTCCAAGTTTATTTTTGAAATTATTACTATTATATTTAATTAATTGCTCAGAAAAGGGATATATTGCAGAGGAGGTTTTGCCACTGCCTATTGTGCCTGTTATAAGAATATTTTGATATAAAGATTTTTCAGGCAAGAAAATATCTCGACTTTGCAATTTGCTATAACCAATTTTTAAATTTAGATTAGTTGGATCATTTTTGTTGTCAGGAATTATTTTATTAGCATTTAGATGTAAAAAATATTTTATTAAAATATATGATAAAGAACAACTACTAGTTATTAAGAAAATTGTATAGATAATTTTAAAATAATACCAAAATTGGGGATGTTTTTTGCAAATATTAAATGGGTGAACAGCAAAAGATATAGTTATGTTATTAGATGTGAAAATAGGATAGAATATAAAAATGTTTAATAGGACTAAAATAACTGAAAATAGAAGAAATATAATAAAACTTTTTTTAGTCATAAAACCTCCATTATTTAAGATTAATTTTTTTGTCTAATTTAACTCCTTGGATATTTTGAGAAGCAATAAAACTAATAATTGAATATATTGAATAAAACGAAATAAAAAAGTTAATAATAAATGAAATAAAAAATAGATTGATTAAAATATTAATATAAATCACCTACCATATAAAAATTTTACTATAAATTATTAATAATGTCTATACTTTAATAAAAAAATATGTTAAAATAATATTGTTAAAAGAAAGGAATGATAGCAATGGCAATAGAAAAAACAACTAAAATAGGCGAATTATTAGATGCAAATCCAGAAAAAGCAGAATTATTATTAAGTGTAGGAATGCACTGTTTAGGATGCCCTGCTTCAAGAGAAGAAACATTAGAAGAAGCGTGTATGGTGCATGGAATAGATGTAGAAGAGCTATTAAAAGAACTAAATAAATAAAAAAATGAAAAAAATTTAAAAAAATTACAAAAAAATGTTGACAAATGCAAAAAAAAATAGTAATATATAAGAGCACTGCGGTACAGTGCATATGGGCTATTAGCTCAGGTGGTAGAGCACTTGACTTTTAATCAAGTTGTCCCGCGTTCGAGTCGCGGATAGCTCACCAAATGAATACTAAAATTATTTTTAGTATTCATTTATATTTATGGCCCGTTGGTCAAGCGGTTAAGACATCGCCCTTTCACGGCGGAGACATGGGTTCGATTCCCGTACGGGTCACCAAAAAGACCAAATGCCACTTTAGCTCAGTTGGTAGAGCAACTGACTTGTAATCAGTAGGTCGTCCGTTCAAGTCGGACAAGTGGCTCCATATACTTAAAGCTAGACTTTCTTTAAAGATTGCCTAGCTTTTTGTTTTACCTTAAAAAATTGGCAAATAAAGTAGGGAGTATAATGAATAAAGTAATTTTAATAACAGGAGCTTCTAGAGGAATAGGAAATAATATATCCAAAAATTTAGCAAAAGAAAATATAGTTATTGCAAATTATAATAACTCTGAGGCAGAAGCTAAAAAACTGAAAAAAGAGTTAGAAGAAAAAAATATAAATATAGATATTATAAAAGCAGATGTATGCAATAGAAATCAAGTAAAAGAAATGATTAAACAAACAATAGATAAATATGGGCATATAGATGTTTTAATTAACAATGCAGGAATTTCACAGTATAAATTGTTTACAGATATAACAGATAGTGACTGGGCAGAGATAATGAACACGAATTTAAATTCGAATTTTATTGTAACACAAGAAGTAGTAAAAAATATGATACATAACAAAGAAGGTTTAATTGTAAATATTTCTTCAATTTGGGGAATTACAGGAGCTGCAATGGAAGTTGCGTATTCTACATCTAAAGCGGGAATAATTGGACTAACAAAGAGCTTAGCTAAAGAATTAGGACCTTCAAATATAAGAGTAAATGCAATAGCACCAGGAATTATAAATACAAGTATGAATAGTAAATTTTCTGAGGAAGAAATTAATAATATACAAGAAGAGATACCATTAGAAAAAATAGGAGAACCTGAAGAAATAACAAAATGCATAGAATGGTTAATAAAAGACAATTATACAACAGGACAAGTAATTTCGATAAATGGTGGATGGAATATATAAAAAAAGTCACATTATTAAGCTTATTTAAAAAGTTTATAATGTGACTTTTTCTGCATTAAAAAATTATTGCGAACCTAAAATCTTATTAGAATGTCTATTTGCTAGAAAATATTAGGTTCGACTTATATAAAAAAATAGAACCGGGATTTTAAGGACCGTCCCTAAATCCCGGTTTGTATATAAAATTAACGTAAAGAATTTTCATTTTCTGCAGAACTTAAACCTGTATTAAAAGAAAATAATTTTGGTAAATATTTAATTGCAGCAATTACAGAAAATTTAATCTTTTTCCATAAAAAGTATGATTTACGTAGTTTATGAGGTTTTTCTAAACTAGCTTCTTTAACTACAATTAAATCCTTTGGTAAAGGAGCAATTTCGAAAATATAATTTTTACCGCCATTATTATCCCATTCACCATTAGAATTTTTAAAACAGAAATTTAATGAATCTTGACCATTTAAATAAATTAGTGATTGATATCCTAATTCTGTTTTTTCCATTTTTATTTCATTTACATTTTCCCATAATAGTCCAAAACCATAGTGAATATATAGTTCTGTATTTGAATTGTCTTGGAAAAATTTCCCTGTATACGAAATTTTAACAACAGAGTTTTCTATTAATTTATCTGTATTAAAAAATATATTTTTTAGTAATTCCATATTGCATTTCTCCTCATTTATCTTTTGATTAGTTAAAATAAGACAAAAGTCTAATTAAATTACTAACATTATATATTTAAGTTTAACAATATTCAATAGTTTTTGGCAAAAAAACAAAAATTATTGTCTTATTTTACCAATTATATAAAAAGTATCGTCTTTTTTTACTCTTATTATAGGATATTTTGGATTATCTGGATATAAAGATATATATTTTTTTGCATAAACAAATAACCTTCTTATCAAAATTTGACCATTATAATAAAAAAGACCAACTTCTTGTGGTTTTACTGATGATCCAAAATCTACAAAAACATAAGAATACTGATCATAAATTTTATTCATAGAATCATCATTAAGCCTAATACCAAAAGATACAGAATTTAAGCCAGGGGGACATTTCATAAAATGTAAGTCATTTATGTCATCAATTAGAAGAATTCTATCTTCAGCAGTATATTTAAAGACATCATATTCTAAAGCTTCTTTAGGAACACTAGAACTGTAACTTGCTAGAAGCTTTTGATAAGGAATATCTAAAGATTTACAAATTTCTGTTAAAACTTTATAAGTAGGTTTTCTATCTCCATTTTCTATATGTGTTAAATATCCAATATCTACGCCAATTTCATTAGCAATTTTTGTTTTTGTCATATGCTTTTTTGTTCGAATGTTTTTTATTAATTTACCTAACATATTTTTACCTCTTAGTTATTATAATATAATAATAAAAAAAAAGTCTACTGCTGTCAAAAAAAATATTGAAAATATAGTAATGTTGAGATATACTTTTTAATATATATTAAAAGAGATCTAAGGGGAGTATATTATGATTGAAGAAAAGGAAAAGATTGTAGAGCAAAAGGACATTCCAAAAGTAAAAGAGCCGGGAAAACATGGTAAAGAAAAAGCTAATAAGAAAGCTATAATAATCTGTAGTATAATTGCTATTATTATAGTTATTGCAATACTTAGCACGATATTTGCTTTAATTAACAGTAAGAATGAAAAAATGTTAAATGGAATCAGCATTAATGGAATTAGTGTAAGTGGAAAAGATAAAGTTGAAGTAAAAAAAATACTTAGTGAAAAAGTAGAGGCTAAAAAGACAGAGGATCTAGTAGTAAAATTGGATGCAAAGACAGAGGAAGGAGCAGAATATAAAGGAGTAATTAGCTTTGAGCAATTACAATTAAATTATAAGCTAGATGAGGCAATAGAAAAAGCATATAACATAGGAAGAGATAGTAATATTTTTGTAAATAATTTTAATATAGTAAAAACATTTTTTGCCAAAAATAATATAGAGATTCCATATGAATATAATGAAGAAGAACTAAATAAACAAATAGATACTATAAATGGTCAAATACCAGGAGCGGTTATAGAAAGCAGTTATGATATAGACGAAGACAAAAAAGAACTTGTTATTACAAAAGGAAAAGAAGGATTAGAAGTAGATCCAGAATTATTAAAGCAAGAAGTGGAAAATGAAATAAAAAATGTGGAAAGTGGTAAAAAGGAAATTAATTTATCCACAAAAAATAAAGAACCAAATCAAATTAATTTAGATAAAATTTATTCTGAAATACATACAGAGCCACAAAATGCATATTATACACAAAATCCATTTACTTTATATCCTCATGTAGATGGAATTGATTTTGCAATATCAATGGAAGAAGCTAAGAAAATTTTAGAAGAAAATAAAGAAGAATATATTATTCCATTAAAAATTACACATCCAGAGATAACGACAGATAAAATAGGTTCTGAAGGTTTTCCAGATTTATTAGCAGAATTTTCAACAAATTATAATCCAGGAGCTAAAGATAGAACGACAAATTTAAGGTTAGCATCTAATAAAATTAATAATACAGTTGTATTACCAGGTGAAACATTTTCATACAATAAAGTTGTTGGGAAAAGGACAACAGAAGCTGGATACAAAGAGGCGCCATCATACGCTGGAGGAAAAGTGGTAAATGATATAGGCGGTGGAATTTGTCAAATTACATCTACATTATATAATGCAGTTGTTCTAGCAAATTTGGATATAGTAAGTAGAAGTAATCACCAATTTGTTCCATCATATGTAAAAGCAGGTAGAGATGCAACAGTTGTGTATGGAGCGATTGATTTTAAATTTAAAAATACTAGAAAATATCCTATAAAAATAAAAAGTACGGTAAGTGGTGGAGTAGCAAGAGTACAAATATATGGAATGAAAGAAGAAACAGAGTACGAAGTAAAAATAGAAACTAAGATAACGGGAAGCATCCCAATGAAAACTGTTTATGAAGATGATCCAACACTAGAAAAGGGAAAAGAAAAGGTAGAGCAGAAAGGACACAATGGTACATATAGCGAGGCATATAAAGTTGTTTATTTAAATGGAAAAGTTGTGTCTAGAACGCTACTTTCAAAAGATAAATATAATCAAATGAGCACAATTATAAAAAGAGGAACTAAAGGGGTAGAAGCGCCACCAGTGGAACCCGAAGTGCCACAAGAACCAGACGTTCCAACAAATCCAGAAATTCCAGAAAAGCCAGAAGAACCTGTAGAACCACCAGTTATACCAGAAAAACCAAGTGAAGGAAATAATATAAATTAAAAGCAAAAAGATATGATTTATACAAAATTTAGTATATTTCATATCTTTTTTTGTTTTTTACTTGACAAAAACTAAAATTGGGTATTATACTAATTAAGTAGCCATATGCACCACTAGCTCAGTTGGTAGAGCAGCTGACTCTTAATCAGAAGGTCCGGGGTTCGACCCCCCGGTGGTGCACCAAAAAATACCCATAAGGGTATTTTTTTTGTTTACAATACCATGTGCTATACACGTGGTGAAATTTTAGAAAATTACTAGCAATATAAAATTTAAATATAATTAATAATTTGTCGAAAAATCAAGATGAAAAAAGCTTGAAAAATCTAGGGTAACATGATTAAATAAAAATACTTAGGACATTACCTAAGAATATTATTAATCATAAAAGTTATTTTGAATCTAATTAATTTTTATTATATGAAATTTCCTATTTGCTTTTTTTATAAAGGCAAATAAAAAAATTAGAGAGATATTTAATATTTTAGATTTGTTTCACATTTATATTTATTTGAAAATGAAAAAATTCCCCAATTTTTATTGGTGCTTAAATTTATACTAAAACTTGTATGCTTAACTTTGCAAAAAAAGGTAGATACAATTTTCTCGAAGCTCCAAATTTAACATCCATATTATTTAATTAAAGTTATTTTAAAACAAAAATTTAGTTCTTTATAATTTAATTCTTTATAAATCCCAAAAATATAAAAAGGTAATGTCTTAAGAAATAAATTAAATTTTACCAAATAGTTGAATGAAAGATTAACATTTGGTAAAATAGAAGGAGGAAAATGACAAAAAATGTAGAGTTACAACTTACAAATGATTACATATTTAAAAGATTGTTTAGCAAAAAAGG
>USAE01000054.1 GCA_900552655.1 uncultured Clostridium sp. | reverse complement strand
GAATTTTATAAAGAATAAATTTTTAAAGATTTAAATCATCATTTTAAGATAATTTTAGATTTAATTATTGTGAACTCAATTAAATAATATACTTAATTAGAGAATTTCTTATTTTTGAATTAAATATAATCTTCAAATATATAAAAAATTAAATGTAAAACTTTGTGTTATGAGAAAACTAATTAGATTAATAAAAATTAGGATTTAATAATACTTTAGGCAATATCCTAAGTATTTATATTTAATCATCTTATTCTACATTTTTCAAGCTTTTTTCATCTTGCTTTTTCGACAAATTATAAAAAAGCTAGTATATTAGCAAATTATATTTAGATTAAGGAAAGGATTTTTGCTTTATAAATACTAGCTTGTAATTGTAAATTAAATTTCAAATCTAATATATGACCTGTCATCATAGCTTTCTTGATTTTTGTAAAATCCCTTTGCATATGCAAATTCTTTATAGCATAATGGATCTACTTCTTTTATGTACCATAAATATTCTTCGGTTTCTTTTAAAGTATTAAAGGGCTTTCTATATCCATCTGAAGTAAATACAATTTCTTTTATATCTTTTGGTACATCAATACATTTTATTAAATTCTTATTTGGTCTATTAAATCCATCAATAACTACATAATCAAATTTGCTATTATTCACTTTATTTTTTATATATGGCTGTTGTTTTTGTAATTCTTTAATAAATTCTTTTGATATATCATTTTCTAGTAATTGTTCTTCTGTATATCCTGTATTTAATAAAAAATCTATTATAATTACTCTCATTTTTGTATAAATCTCGTCAAATTCTAATGGATTTTCAAGTATTGTGTTCCCGTATAAAGCCATGCTGTCCCCTATTAACCATATTTGATTAGCATTTTTGGAATATATTATAATAGATGCTGCTGGCTGGTTTGCTGGGTTATTTAATAAATTTTCGAATAAATTATTTTCTTTATAAAAATTTCGTATATATTCATTCAAAAAATCTACTGCCTGATAGCAATTTAATTTACTGCTTAATTTTGGTATCGCTTCTATTAAAAGATCGCGTATAAGCCTTCCCGATTTTTTTCCATTATATCTAAAATCATTGTGAGAGGTTACACCATCTATTAATGCAATAAAATTTTCTGTTACACATATTCCGTCTTCACAAAGTTCTTCTTTGTTAAATTTTCCTTTTACAAATTTTTCTACAACTTTCATGTTTCCTCCATTTATTTAAGGTTAAACTTTTATATTAATTATATATATCTGATTTTGGTTTATCAACTTTTTAATAAAATTTTACACCTATATTTTTTTCTTAGTTAAAAATATTAAAGAGGGTATCCTAATAATGAACTGAACCCAAAAAGTTAGACACTTTTTGATTAAGTTTAGATTAGGCTACTCTTTGGGAATGAATTCTGTAATTTACAGGACTCATTCCTTTTAATTTGCACTTAATCCTCTTATTATTGTAATAGTCTATATATTCAATTAATTCTTTCTTAAAATGTTCTATTGACTCGAATTCCTGTAAATACAATAGTTCTGATTTTAGTAATCCAAAGAAATTTTCAGCACAAGAATTATCTAAACAATTACCTTTCTTAGACATGCTTTGTCTAATTCCCTTTTTATTTAAAGCATATTGATATTGTTTCATTTGATATTGCCATCCTTGGTCAGAATGCAATATTAAATTAGTATTATCTGGTATTTTTTCAAATGCTTTTTCTAGCATATCCATAACTTGATGAAATACTGGTCTTTCAGATATATTGTAGCTTACTACTTCTCCATTAAACAAATCAATAATTGGTGATAAATACAACTTACTTCCAAAAAGCGAGAACTCAGTTACATCTGTAACCCATTTCTGGTTTGGTTTGTTAGCTTTAAAATCACGTTTTAAAAGATTATCACATATTTTACCAACTTCACCTTTGTATGATCTGTATTTTCTAACTCTTACAAAGCATTGTAATCCCAATTGTTTCATAAGTTTAAGAACAGTTTTATGATTAATTGCAAAACCTCTGTTATGTAGTTCCATAGTTATTCTTCTATATCCATATCTGCCTCTATTTTCATGATAAATTGCTGTTATTTCTTCTTTTATCTTTTTATATTTATCTTCTTTATTCATTTGTTTTAAATAGTAGTAATATGTACTTCTTGGCATTTCTGCTAATTTTAATAGAGCCGTTAACTTGTAATTTTGCCTTAATTCTGTAACGACTATTACTTTTTCTTGCTCTCTCGCTTGATTCTTTCCTGAACTAAGGCATTTAATTTTTTTAAGTATTCGTTTTCCATTCTTAATCTTTGATTTTCGGCAATTAAGTCTTCTTTCACTTCTTTAGATAATTTCTTTTTTCTTGGTTTAGAACTCATATTTTTTATTCTTCCACGTCTATCCTCATAAAGAGCTTGTGGTCCTTCCTCATAATATATACGTTCCCATCTACCTACTGTAGCATCTTGCGGAATACCAAATCTTAGAGCCGTTTCCGAACAAGATAAATGGTTATTATGCATATATTCTACTACATTTTGTTTGAATTTTCCATCATAACTTCCTTTTTTCATCAGTAATCCTTCTATGCCATATAGTTCATATCTTTTAAACCACCTTCTTAAATTTTCGTGAGAAATGCCATACTTTTTTGATGTTCTATCTGTACCAATATGATTGTCTAACATATCATTTATCACTTTCAATTTGAATTCATATGAATATTTACTCATAAAAAATACACCTCCAAATGTTAACTTTTTTGTCTAACATTTGGGGTGCACTTCATAAAATTGATCCCTCTTTTTACACACACTTAATTTAATCTCTTTTCTTTATTGCAAATAATATTATTACTACTCCTATTATGCTTAATGCTATCCACACTATTCCCATTTTCGTATTTTTAGCTTCTCCTTCGCTTGCATAATACTCTTTTAAATTATTTGCTTCTATTTTTTCGTTTTCGCTTATCACCTCCTGCTTTTTCGTATCTAATAACTCTTCTTCTTTGTATATTTGGTATTCATCTTTTTCTGTATTGTATATGCTTATATATCTTTTCTCTTTTAAAGAGTTATTAGTTTCGTTATTTTCGTCATTCGCAACATTATCAATGTGGTTAGAATTATTCTGCTTTTTTATTGCCTCTTCTATTGACGTTTTTTCTAATTTATTTCGTAATTTTTTACCATCTTCATATTCATTCATTATCTCTTTTGATATCTTATTAGACGAACTATCTCCTATTTTCGAAATTTTTTCTTTCAAATATTCGAACAAACTTACTGTTTCTGAATTCACCTCACTTGCAGATATAGTTTCTCCTGTCTGGTAGTTAAATTTAAGTTTATCTCCATTTTTATATGTTACTTCTACCTCATGAGAATTGTTGTTTAAGTTATTTCCTATACTTTCTATATCTGAATTGGCAAAGTTTTCTGGATATTCTATTGGTTCTTTTAAGTCATATATCTTTCCATCTGAACCTAATACAGTTTCATATTCTTTTCCGTTGTAATTGTCAAGTATTATATTATTAGTTACTGGTACAACCCCTTTAGAGTTTAAATTTTGACCACTACTTAATATACTTGGTATCGCATATAAATTATTATCTTTTACATATAACTTGACATTTCTTGTAGCTTTGCTTCCATCTGTTGCAGTTATTATAGAATATGTATTATATGTTTTTATTTCTTTATTATCGTATTCAAAAGTTCCTTCAAGTTCTTCTTTTAATATTTCAGTTTCTAAACTATTTGACTCAACCTTATTTCCAATTATGTGTTCAGAATCTTTTGGCAAGTCTATTCCTTTTTGATTTCCAAGATTCTTCGTATTAAGTGTAGGATATTTATTATTAGCAATAGCAGAAAAATCGAAATAGCTAGTACTCCATATTAGTTTTGATGTATAAGTACTTTGTAATTTTAAATCTTCTTCTTTTAAACATTGATCTTGTTTAATGAATAATTCATTCTCCTCATTTGGATTTTCTCCATTGATATTAGAATATTTATAATAATAGGTATTAGCTAATAGTGTATTTTGATCGGGTCTTCCACCTATTCCTAAAGATGTTGTATTGCTCTCATTGCTTTCTAATTGTACGTCTATATAATTTCTATAATAAAAACTTTCAGCTGTATATAAATCTTCTGCTATATCTCCTATCATTCCACCAATATTAGATTGTCCTTTTATGGTTCCATTTCCTACATAGTTATTATAAATTTGAATACGTCTATTGGTTGCTGTCATTCCTTTATTACTCAAATATCCAACAATTCCTCCTGCAGTATGCGTATTAGTTATTATGCTAGCATCATTATATGTTGCTCTTACATCGTTAGTTCGTTGTGTCCCACATATTCCTCCTATCAAGCTATATCCTTCAATATTTGAATTTCTAACATAAGCAAAATCAATGTTATGTTCACTTTCACCAATTATTCCTCCAACTTTACTACCAGCAGAAATAATATTTGTATTTTCTACACTGGCATATTGAATAGCTCCTCCTGAATAACCAGCAATTCCTCCAACTTTGCTTGCATTTACACTTGTCATTTCAATATTTGTATTTTTTACCGAGCAGTATAACATATAGTTTGAATTACCTGCAATACCACCTATATTAGATCCTGTTCCATAAATTCTACTATCTTCTGTTGTAAAAAATGTATGCTTTTCTGTTTGTCCATAGTGAGTATTACTATAAAATTTATTTCCAAAAATGCCTCCAATATTATTTACTCCTATAACTTCTACATCTATAGCATTCAGATGATTTCCCATTCCAAAGCCTATAACTCCTCCTACATTATCTTTTCCTTCAATGTATGAATCTGCTATATTGATATTTTGAGTATAATAACTTCCCCCTATATCTTCAATATATCCTATAATTCCTCCTACATTATTGCTATTTCCTTTAATATAAATTGATTTAGCTGCAATAGTATCTATAATTCCAGAATATGTTCTTCCTAAAAGGCTTCCTATATATTGACTTCCTGCAATCTGAATTTCATTTAATTCAATATTTTTTATATTACTTCCCATGTATTTTCCTATACAACCAACATAACTCATTTTTTCAGCATTAATTTGAATATTACTAAAAGATAAGTTCTCCATACTTGCTGTACTAATTGCTATAACTCCAGTTATATTCCCTTTATATTGGTTTTCGATAGAAATATTTTCAAATTTTATATTCGATAATTTTGTCCTTACAGATCTAATTAAGCCTCCGTTTTGTTCATTAATATTTAATTGTATATTTTTTAAAGTTTTCTGCTCATTAATTGCTTCTAATCTTCCTACTGTAATTCCGTAATGTATATCATTTTTCCCTGTAAAATCAATATCATTCATCAGAATATAATTTTGGTAAGTACCTATTTCAATTGCTTGCCAATCTGCATATGAATATATCTCTTTAAAAAATTGAATATCTATCTTTCTTGAAATGTTAATATTTCCTTCTTCTCCGTCTTTTATATATTCAATTTCTTCAATTTTATAACTATCATAATATTTAGTTGGAGTCCCTACTAAATTAATATATGTATATTCTCCTAATATTTTATTTGTCAAAATCGTGTTTTCCATATCCTCTATTAGTAGTTTTGTAATTTCTACTAGTTTTGGGTTGTATATCTTTAATCTTAAATTTGCTTCGTTTATACTAGTTTTCTCTATTTCAACTTCTTCTATTTTTAATATATCTTCTTCCACTATTTTATTATCTACTTGTCCTTCTAATAAATTAGTAGTATCTTGATAATATAGTTTTGGTAAAATTCCCTGCTCTATGTTTTCATAAGAATATTGATTTTCAAATCCAATCATTGTTAAATATGTATTTTTTGTTGAAAGTTCTTTCATTGTAAGTAAAATGGCTCCTAACTTTTCATCTGTTTCTTGACCGTTAATTTTTTGATTTTTATATGCATAATTCCCATCAACTGTTGAATTTCCTATTACTCTATGCATTGTATCACTATTAATTTTACTATATAAATCACCCAAAGCTAAGTTATTAGATATATCACTAGCGGTATTTAAATTATTTCCAACGACTCCTCCTAAAAACTCGTCTTCTGTTTCTATAGAAATCAAAGAGTAACAAGTCTTTACATCTCCTTTGGTTCTTCCTACTATTCCTCCTACGTTCTGCCCTTCTATTTTTAAAGTACCTACTGCATAACAGTTACTTATTTGACCTAATCCTCCTTCATAGCCTATAATTCCGCCAATTCCTTGATAACTATCCGCATTTTTAATAATAATTTCACAATCCTGTACAAAAGAATTTTGAACCGTTGTAATATTTGATTGTCCCACTAATCCCCCTGCAACAATTGTTCCAATATTATTTTTTACTTCTATTTTTGCATTTTGAACTGAAGAATTAATAATTCTTGTGTTTTGTGAATTAGCTATTAATACACCAATTTTCGTATCAAACAAATCCGTTCCATCTACTATAATATTTACATCTTTTACTTGTACATTATTTAGCAGTGCATTTTCAGAATTTACTATTAATCCAATTTGCTCTGTTTTATTTTTTATCTGTAGTTTATAACCTTCAAACTTAATATTCTGAATATTTCCTGCTAAATTATTAAAGACTCCTATATCACTGCAAATATTTTTTATAGTAAAGCCATTACCATTTATTTTGCCAGTATATTTATTATATATTTTTATGCTATTTCCCTCATTTATAAAATCCAAATCATTCATTAGTTGGTAATTTTCTGTTAAAGAATTGTTAATAGCTTTCCAATCATCAATAGAATATATTGGACGATACAAGTCAATGTAGATTACTCTTTCATCATCTTCAAATTTCCTAGTATATGGTAAATTGAAAGCACCTTTAGTTGTAATACTCATTACACTATACTGAGAAATATATCGAATTGGTTCGTATAACTTTACTATCACTTCGCTTTTTCCATCTTGATATACTTGAGAAATAATATCACATTTAATATCTTTTATTTTAATTTCTGTAATAGTCTCTGCAGATGGATTATTAACACTTAGTTTTACTGTAGCTCCATTTGATAGAGTTTCTAGCACTTCTATACCCAATATATCCGGCAAGTCTTTATCCTCTACTTCTGGTAGAGGTATATATCTTTGATTTGGCATTACTGAATTCATTATTAGCTGTGGATAATACCCTTGTTTAATACATTCATCAACATTAAACTGATTCTCATCATTTAATATTTGTTGTTGGAACATAATATCTTTTAAAGCTAATTTTGTTCCTTTTATATTATAATTGTTACTATGAATAATATCTGAGAAATAGTATGCGTTCTCAACTATTCCACCTTTTTTTGAGTATACAGTAGGTCCATAACTTAAATTTTTTTCATATATATTTTTAACAGAATATACATTTTCTATTGTTGCTGAATCTGTATTGTTTACTGCTATATTACCTATTGTTTCTAAATTATTATTGTTTTCTCCAACTTCAACTGTTATTAGGCTATATATATTTTTAATTATTCCTGTTCTTCCATTATTAATTGTTACAGTTCCTATATTTCTATTTTCTGTTATCTCATATGGAGCATTAATATTTTCTCCTACAATGTAACCATTTTTAATCGTTCCGTAATTATCTCTATATCCGAGGGTAATGTCTTTTTGTCCATATAATTCAAATTCTAAATTAATGTAAAAATTCTCTACTGTTCCAAAGTTTTCTCTTCCTAGTATATATGTACCTATATTAGGAACATTTGTGGCTTTTTTTAAATTTATTTGAATATTTCGTATGATTCCTTCATTATAATTCACTATGAATCCTGATATATTAGTTTCTATATTATTATCTAATTCAATATCTACTACTAAATTTTCTATAACCGCTTTAGAATTAGTTCTTCTAAACAATCCTCCACCAGTCATATTATGATTCATAGATACTTTATGACCATTATAGTTAATCGTTCCCGCAAATTCTAATTCGTTATCAAATCCATTTCCAAAACCAAATGAATTATTATTTATTTCTAAGTCAGTTAATACAATATAATTTCCTTCTGGTTGGATTTCTAAATATTCTTCTTTATTCTGAATACCTTTTATTTCTTTTGCATTTTCAGTAGAAAAGTTTTGAGTAGATAAAATATATTCTCTTTCTTTTATTTTTATTATTAATTCTATCCTGTAATTAGTATCTGTTTTTACCTCAAATGTTTTTTTAGTATGAGCTACTCCCTCTAAAATATCTTCATAATTTTTTTCTTCTACTAGTTTATCATTTTCAAAAATTCTAATATAATAATCATTATTTGTTATCTCATTTCGTCTATCTTCTAAATCTATTTGTACATTTGCTTGTAGCTTATAGCTATAGGATTCATATTGTGTTTTTTGGTTTCCAATTTCAATTTGTAAATCTTTAATTAACAAAGTAGCACCATTTTCTGAATCATCTTGTGATCTAATTAAAAAGCCTACAAATCCTGATGAATCAACAGTAATTGTATATATATACTCTTTCCAATTTTCTTTATCTAGTGGTTGCAATTCTTCTATTTTTGAAAATTTATTTTTTCCAAAATAAGCTTTCATTTCTCCACTATCGTTCTGCTTCTTTGCCTTAAATGAAACTGTTACAGTCTCTCCTATATATTCTCTTAAATCATACACATAATATTGCTCGCTCTTATATTTTCCTCCAAACAAAAATATATAGTTTTCTTCTTGATTATATTCTTTTTTATAGTACCTTCCTGAAGAAAAATTATATGAATGCCATTTTATTTTTGACTCTATATCTACTAAATTCTTTCCTGTTGCCTTTTTAGTTAATTCTGTTAATCCTATATTTCCACTTATTCCTGGTTCTGTCATTATCTCTATTTCTTTTATTAAATAATTTACTTTGTATGTTTCATCTGTACTCCCTTCATTATATTGGTCTGCATAAAAGCTTAATTTATATGTTTGGTTCTCTTCTA
>USAE01000053.1 GCA_900552655.1 uncultured Clostridium sp. | reverse complement strand
GTAAATTATTTAATAAAAGAAATAGAAATAGTAACAGAACCAGGAATAAGTGGAAAAATTGAATTAAGAGATCTAAAAAGAAAAGGAACAGGAAAGAATTTAATAGATGTAACATCAAAAATAAATTGGAGAGGAAGCTATTTTAATGTTCATAATAATTATGGAAAAGAGTATGATGTAGAAGCAAATGAATTAAAATTATATTGTAAAGGTGATAATGGTCAAGGACAAAGATATTTGTACGATTTATCCGAATATGTAGGAAAAACAGTAACAATGTCTTTTGAAATAAAAAAAGATTTAAGAACAGAAATATATATAAGCAATAAAAACATAAGACTTCAAGATTTAACACCAATAGTAACAGAAGAGTGGCAAGAATATCAATATACCACAACGATAGCTAATACAGGTTTATTAGGATTTGAAGTAAATAGCAAAAATAATGAAAAAGCATGGATGTATTTAAGAAACGTGCAAATAGAATTAGGAGATAAAAAGACAAGTTATGAACCATTTAAATATAATCTAAAATCAAAAATAAGAGCAGAAGTAGAAGATAAGAGAAATGAAATAGAGAATTACTATGTACAAAAATATAAAAATGGTGAATTAGTAGAGAAAAAAGAGTACAGTAAAGATGTTAATATGTTAGAAGAGTTTTATGTAGAAGGTAATAACATATATAGATTTGAATTGTTAATAAAAATGAACGGAAGAGAATACATATTAGACTTTCAAGAATTTGATACAAAAGATAATAAAGAAATAAAAGGGATAAATTCACGTGATGAATACTTAAATGTTATAAATCCAGAAGGAAATTATATAGTGTTTTGTGATTTGGACTTTAGAAATGTTCCAAAGGAAAATGGTTATAAGTATATGTTCACATCAGGTATTTATGGATTTAGAGGAAAAATAGATTTTAATGGTAATAAACTAAAATATGATACAACAGGATATGGAGGATTATTTAGTAGCATAGAAGGAACAGGAATAATACAGAATTTTGTTTTGGAAATATATCTAGATAATGAAGTTGAAACTTCTAATTATAAAGGGTTATTTTCTAAGAGCTATGGTACCATAAGAAATTTTAAAATGGAATTGAAGGAAAGTACAAATAAAGCGAATATAGCTATAACCTTGCTAGGAAATTCAAATTACGGAACAATAGAAAACTTTGTAATTGAATCAGATGCTAATTTATATGGAGTAAGGTCCCTTACTATGGGGGTTGGAGGAAACTATGGAACAATAAAAAATGGATACGCATATGGAGAAAATATAAGAGGAATATATCCGTTTAATGAAACAAATGCAAATAGAGATATAGCTGTTGTAAATATTAATAATGAAGGAAGAATAGAAAATATATTTAGTTTAATAAATGTTGATGTAGAAAATAATATAAAAACTGCCAACAATGTTGGAAATATTATTTCATATTCAGGGAAAAGTGGTATAAATAAAAATTTATATTCAGTAGGATACGGAAAAAATGTGACAACTAGTTATGGACCAACAATAGGAATAGCTAATAAATCCGAAAATGTATATTACTTTGCAGATAAAATATTTACGAATCCAGTGAACAAGAAGAATACGCCACTAGCTTTATGGGATACGAAATTTCAAACACAAATATTAAACGATGAAAAAGCATTTAATGTTGAAAACTTAATAGAGCAAGGATATTATCCTCAGTTAAATTGGCCAGAATGTATGCCGTTGCAAGAATATATTAATTTACCAGAAGTAGAAGATAAGGATTTACCAGATATAGTATCAACAGAAATTTTACAAAATACAAATAATACAGCAAAAGTAAAATTTAGTGTAAATAACCCAGAAGGAGAGACAATAACAAGTATAGCAGTAAAAAACTTACAATGCACAATAGAAAGCCAAGAATATAATGGTGGAAAAAGCGAAGTAATAGCAATATTAAATAATCCACTAATTTGCGTATCACAATATTCGGTAATGAAGATATCAACAAAGGGAGCATATAACCAAGAGTATACAAGAGAATTTAAAGAGAATGAAAGATTAATAGATGTGGATTTTTATAGAGAGATAAATACAATAGATGATTGGAAAAACATCAATAAATCACCAACAGAAAATTATATGTTAATGCAGGATTTGGATTTTAAAAATAATGCTGGAGCTAGTTTGATTTCAGTTGATTATATCGGAAAATTTGATGGTAATAATCATACTGTAAAAAATATAAACTCCTCATATAGTTTTATATTTAAAAAGATAATTAATGAAATAAAAAATATATACTTTGAAAATATAACAATTAATTCAAATGCAGCAGTTGGAATTATATCAACTGGAAATAATTTAGAAAATGTATATGCAAAAAATGTGACAATTATAAATACAAGTAATTCAACCAACACTACAGGTGGTTTGGTTGGTATACAGGGAAATTATATTAAAAATTGTGGAGTGAATAATATAACTATAATTAATAATTCATATTCAAGTAATTTTAGACTAGGAGCTTTAATTGGAGTAGCAACAAATTCTAAAGTAAATAATTGTTATGCAACCAATGTAAATATACAAACTAAAAATACTACATACCAAGGATTAGGAGGACTAATTGGAACTACAGAAGGAATTACAGAAATAAATAATTGTTACGTAGAAGGAAATATTGAAATAGATGGTACAACTGTAGGAGGAATAGTTGGACGAATAAATAATTCAACAAAGCTAAATAATTCATACAGTTATGTAAGTATAACAGGAAATGTAACAGAAGCGGGAGGAATAGCAGGAAACGTTACAAGTGGATGTGAATTAGTAAATAACATAGCATTAGGAGATTTGTATACTAGCCAGTTAAATATGAAGCCAGCAAGAATATTAGGTTCAGGAACTTTGACAAATACAAATTATGCATATAGTAATCAAAGAATAAACGGATTAATAGAAACAACAACAGGAGCGAATACTAAATTATTAAAGCCAGAAGAATTGTTAACGCAATCAACATATACAAATATATTAAATTATGGAAACGCATATGATTATAGTCAATTAGAAGAGAACATATTACCAAAGTTACACAAAATTAATGAAGATGGAACATATTCAAATGAATTATTACCAAATCAGGAAGATGTGTATTTGGATATCTCAAATGAACTTAAGATAGACAGTGTAGAAATAGAAAAAAGTGCGGTAGATCAAATAGCAGGACAAATAGTAGTAATAAATACAAATGAAGTAGAAATAACAGGAGTAGAAATAGAAGGAATGGATGTAACAGTTACAAGTATACTAACGAGATATGGAAAATCTTACATAAACATAACAGCAAAGCCAAATAAATATTATGATACATATAAAATAACAAAAGCAAAATATAAGGAAGGAGGAATAGACAAGAAACAAGAAGTAGAAGGAAAAATAGAAGTTCAATTTTACAAAGAGTTATATAATTTCGAAGATTGGCAGGAAATAGAAGAAGGAACATACCAAAATTACAGGCTCATGTCAGACATAGATTTTGCAGGAAGAACGAATGTAAAAACAAATGTAACAATGGCAAGATTAGAAGGAGTAGGAGGAATAAAAACTTTAAAAAATATAGATCTAACATTTAATACTTCAAAAAATGGTCTTATAAAACAAATAACTTTAAACTTAGAAAATATTAATTTTGAAAATATTAGTATATCGAATGAAAATGACGGCAATAGTTTAGGAATTATCGTACAAAACAATGGAGATATAAGTAATATTAAATTTACGCAGATAGAAATCAATGCTAGTAAAATGCAATATGTAGGTTGTATATCAAATAATGCAGGAAACATATTTAATATAAATTTAGAAGATATTCAGATACATGGAAATAATTATACAGGAGGATTTATAGGTAGCACTATTGAGACAGAAATTACAGACATAAACATTACTGATTTTACAGTATTTGGATATAATTATGTAGGAGGTATATTTGGAATTATAACAGGCGAGAATTTAAGCTACAACATTGGAAGTATGAAAGCTAGTGAAGGAACTGTTAAAGGCAATGATTGCGCCGGTGGTATCGCTGGTACGGGTTCTGGTGGTAATTACCAAGCGTCTCAGATAAATGTAAAAGGTAATTCATATGTCGGTGGTATAATGCGGACGAAAAGCTACAAATTACAAAATTTCAAATAGGTGGTACATCGGAGATAATTTGAATGTGGTTGGAACAGGTAGTTGCGTGGGAGGATTATTTGGGTACTCGGGTTTTATTTCTCAGAGTAGTATAAAGGATAGTTATATAGAATGTACTAATGTAAATACTGAATATGTAGGAGGTATGGTCGGCAACACCGAACAACACGCGACGGACAATGATATTAATAATATAGAGATTAATAGTGTTGCAAGTAATATTGGAGTATTTGCTGGAAGGATTAGTGGGACAGCTTTTTGTAGAAATCTAAGTATAATTAATTCAGTAGCAAAAGGAACAGATAATGTAGGAGGAATAGTAGGGAAGCAAGAAGCGTCTGAAATTTCTAGAACTTATGCTGAGGTTAAACTGATTGGAACAAATAATATAGGAGGGATAGTAGGAAAATTAGAAAATAATAACATGACTGCAGTAAATAATACTTCATACATTTTTAATAACTATATTGCTAATAGTAAATTAGAAGGAGATAATAACGTAGGAGGTATGGTAGGTCATATAACTTCAGACTTATATATGCCAGATAAATTTTATCATAGCAATTATGTAGAAACTGACTTAAGTAGTGCAGATAGAAATAGTATTTCATTAGGTATAGGAAGTAGACAAAACCAAAATCAATATTTAAGTGATACATATTATTATAAATATTCCATCCTAAACGGCGAAAATCCAAATTCTAAAAATGAACCATTTATTTTACAGGAAAATTATTTAAAAGAAAATGATTTGAAGAAACAAATAACATATACTTCAAAATTAAAATGGTCAACGAGTTCATGGGATTTTACTGTACTTACAAATAATAAATATCCAATTCTTCAATCATCTAGTCTTAAAGAGCAAACGGGAATTGATATACCAAAAGATTCTGAACACATTGTTGGAAATATAGAGAATTCTGTAGAAACACAAAAAATAAGAGAACAAGAAACTCTAGAGCAAACCTTTGAATACTCAGATAAAACTATAGAAACATATAACACATATTCTGTAATAATTTCTTCAGATGGAAGTAAAGCTACAAGAAATGCAAAGTTGTATGTAAAAGATAATAATTTGTATGTTATTCCAAGTACATTAGGCAACTCAGCAAATAGCGATGAAGCTATAGTACCAGTAGCTAACAATTTAATAGTAGATAACTACAATGGAAAAGAATATGAAACAGTATTAGGTTCAGACGGAAAGTTATATGACCTAAAAGAACCAATAGCTTATCCAGAAAATTTCATAAATGAAGGAATCGAAAGCATAGGAAACAATTTAGAGAATGCTTCACACGAACTAGAAGTAACTTACAAAGATGGAGATAGAATTAAATTTAATTACCAAACAGGAAAAGTAATATCTTCTTCAAAAAACGAAGATACAGGAAAGATAGGGATATTTGATTACTTAAAAACAAAGATATCTGAAATAGGAAAATCTAATTCAAATGTATCAAAAGAAATAACAAATAAATATGAAGAAAGTAAAGTGTTACAAAACAAATTAGAAAAAATGCCAGTAGAAGAGGTAATAGAAAAACAGAATCTAGGCAAATCCGAGCAAACTGAAAATGTTGGAGATAATTTTGTAAATGTAGATGATGTCTTAACAAACGAAGCTAATAATAATAATGCAACTAATAACTCTTTACAAGAGCAAAAATATATAAGCATATACAATGCAGAAAAAGATGAATACCAAGTATACAAAGAAGAAGAGTTATTAGATACGAAAAAGCAGGAGGTGATAAGCGAAAACGAAAAAATAGAAGCAAATAATTTAAAAGAGTATTATGCAAGCGAAGGAGAAGCTAAAAATACGAAAATGGGAATAGTGTGGATAGCATTAAGCATAATAGGAGTAGTAATAATATTATTTGCAATAAAGAAAAGAGATTAAATTAAGTGTGTGTAAGAAAAGCTAGTATTTTAATGAAGTGAACTTAAGATACTGGCTTTTTTTATTTTTGAGAAAGTAGTAGAAAAATAAAACTTTTTATATATAATAAAGGTAATTAAGCTATATTAAAAAAATGTTATAAAAATGTAAATAATAAATTCAAATAATGCTGTGCGTAAAAGGTACAGCATTTTTCTTATGTTTATAGTGAGGACAGTATATTTACAATTAGAGTTAAATTATATAAGATAAAATAAAGGAAAATTAGATAAATAAATTCTGACATGTAAAATTGAGCAAATAATATTTAATAAATGATTTGTTAAATATTATGCAAGAGAAAATAAATTAGGTAAAAAATCTGAATATCCCATAATAAAATTATTCAGAATTTTGAGCTAAAAGTAAATAGTAAAAAGCGAGGGTAAGAGAATGCAAAACGAAGCAAGCCGTGTAAGCCTTGGCGCTGTACACACACACACACACACACAAGTACGTTTAGAAAAATAAAAAGGGTAGCAAACGAGGCTACTCTATTTGGCGTGAAAAACAGGTTATGTGTAGTACTATATTTAGGAAAAAATGTAGTGCTAGAAATAGCCTGTTTTTCTTGTTGTTTAAAAATTCTTTCAGAGAAAGAATTTTTATTACAACGAGATTATGCAAATTATACAGAATTTCTTTGCAATTACCATTGCTTAGAAATTCTAGTAATGTGCTTTTTGAGCTATAAAAAAATAATTAAAAGAAGTTACACCAACTTGAAACTGCTAAATAAATTAGAAAAGCAAGGAGGTGTAGCGTAATGAAAAAGTTTAACTTTAGCAAAAAACATAAAGATAATAATTTAGGATTGAATAATAAAGAGCATAACAAAAATGAAATAAGAAATAAAAACTCGCGAAAAGAAAAATTAAAAACGAGAGTTAGCAATATAGAAATAAAGCCACAATTTTTAGTAATAGGGTTAGTAGTAATAATAACAGTAATAAGTTTAATATATTTCATATTTTTAAAATATAGCCCAGTAATGAACTTTAAATACGAAGGTTATGGAATAAGTGGAAAGCAAATAACAGATAATTTGTTAGGAGCGTCTGGAGATAAAGAAAATAGAGATTCACAAAAAAGTAATTTAAGCGATGATGACGGAAAGAATGCAAGTTTAGCAAAAATAGAAGAACAAGGGACAATATTTAAAAAGTTAAATTCATATTTTATAGGTAGTAAAGAAAAGACAGAAATAGACTTAAATTATCCAATATATATAAATGATAAAAATACAATATATAACTTAAGCCAAGATATAACTTTAATAAGTAAAGATTTCGAAAAGGTAGCAGGGTATCCAAATATAAGCTTAACAGATGGAAAAGTATACAATGGAAATAGTTTAGAAAGATCAGATAGTAAAGAATATATATTTGCAAGAACAAATGAAGGAATTTACATAAACTTAAAAGAGATAAAAATAATTACAACAACAAATGAATATGTATTGCCAGCAAATAGCTTAATAGCATTTGAAGAAAACGAAATAAGATATTATACACATCAAAATAACACATTAATATTTAACGAAATAAAAGATATAGACTATAATTCACAAGTTGTTATAAAAAATATAGAAGATACACAATTAGTGGAAAAACAATGCAGTTATGAAGAGTTATTAACAAAATTAGAAATAATAGAAAATGCGAAAAATGATGTAGAAAATTCTCAAGAAGAAATAGAGAGAGAAGAAACATTTAGTAAAGAAGAGCAAATAGACGAAAAAGAAGAAAATAAAGAAGAAGTAGCAGAGCCAATAGAACCAGAAAATAAGGAAGAAATACAAAACAATACAAAATTTGTAAAGCCAAAAGTAACAGCAGAAGGATTTAAAGCAGAAGTATATTCAGCAAAAAGTAGATTACAAATAAAAGATCCAGCAGGAAGAATAATAGAAGCACCAACATTTGAAATATACAAAGAAGGAAAAATATATTTAAGAAGAATATTTAAAACTTCAGGAGAGATACAAATAACAGGATTAGTGCCAGATACAGAATACGAAATAGTTGGTAAATACATTTACTTAAATGAAGAAAATAAAAAAATAGAAAACACATTTTATAAAGGAACAATAAAAACCAAAGGATATGAAGCGTTAGGAGCAATAATATTAAATAAAGAAGAAGGAGAGATATATAGTAACAAAATCCAGATAAAAAATTTAAAGATAACATCAGATATAAATGCAGAAGAAGTAAAAGGAATAAACCAAGTAGAGATAGAAACAGGGGAAATAAAAACAGTAATAAAAAATGATAAAGTAAATGAACTATTACAAGGAAAAGAAGTAACAATAGAAAGTTCTGAAGGCTTAAAGTCAAATGCTAAAGTTGGTTATAAAATAAGATTTTATGATAAAAATGGAAAAGAACTAAAAGTAGAAAATAATGAAGGAAAAAGCAAAACGTCAAAACAAAAACCAACAGTAAGAGTAGCAATAAAAGAACAAGATATAGTAAGTGTAACATTAGGATTAAGGTTAACAAATAAAGATAAAGTTAAATTAGAAAATTACAAATATGTTGTAACAAAACCAAATGGAGAAATAGTAAAAGAAGAAAGATTATCAGAAAATGAAAGAGAAATAAAACTAGAAGATTTAGACCAAAACCAATATTATAAAATAACAATATATGCAGATTTCAACTTAAATGATAATAAAGGAGTTAAAGAAAAAGAAGAAATAGGAAATTTAGTATTTGCAACAAAGCCAATAGCAACATTGGGTTCATTAGAATTGAAGGTAGAAAACAAAGAAACAACAAATAAAAGTGCAAAAATAGCATATAAAATAGACGAAGAGAGAACAGATAAAAGATTAATACAAATATTAAATGAATTAACAATAAAAATAGTAGAAGAACAAAAAAATCCTGAAGAAAATGCACAGAAAGAAGACAATATAATATATACTAACACGCTAGCAGGAGAAGAAATAAAAAATTTACAACTAGGAGAAACAAAAGAATTAAATTATGAACAATTAAAATCAAATACAACATATAAAATAGAAATAACAGGAAACATAGAAT
>USAE01000052.1 GCA_900552655.1 uncultured Clostridium sp. | reverse complement strand
ATGACTTGATACAGAAAATTAAAATAAGAAAATTAATTGTAGACAATTATATCATTTTTTACAGAATAAAAAGTTTTAGTATAGAAATAGTTCGAGTTATATATGGAAGAAGAAATTGGATCAATTTATTGTAGAATTCCTTTATGGATTGCCAGTTTTTATTATTTTATATTTTAGATAAAAAATTAAGTAAAAAGTAAAATTCAAAGTAGATAATATTTTAACATCATTTGTTATTAAAATATTATCTCTTTTAAATTTAATTAATATTTTTTGTAACAAAAAAGCAATACAAGATACTAAATAAGTGAAAGGAGGAAAATGTTATGCAGGATATGAATGCAATATATAAAAAATATGGTGAAATTGTTTACAAATATGTATTCTGCTTAACTGGAAATGAAGATACAACTGAAGAAATTGTCCAAGAAACTTTTTTAGTAGCTGTAAAAGATATAAACAAATTTAGAGGTGAGTGCAAAATATCAACTTGGCTATGTCAAATTAGTAAATACATATGGTATAAAAGGTTAAAAAAAGAAAAATCAAAAAAAGAAGTACCTTTAGATGTATTACAAAATACATTATTTATACAAGAATCAATAGAAGACAACTTTTGCAATAAAGAGTCAAAGATAAAACTATTTAAGAAATTACAAAGTTTTGACGAAACTACTAGAAATGTAATGTATTTAAGAATATTTGGGAACTTCGAATATACTGAAATTGCTGAAATTATGGGAAAAACATCAAACTGGGCAAGAGTTGTATTCTTTCGTGGTAAGCAAAAATTAAAGGAGGAATTAGAAAATGAAAAATGAGTGCGATCTTGTTAAAGATTTATTATTTAGCTATAATGATAATATTTTGAGTAACACATCTAAAGAATTAGTAGAAGAACATTTAAAGAAATGTGATGAATGTAAAAAAATTTTAGAAGAAATTAAGCAGGATTCTAATGAAAAAAAACAAATTAAAGAAATCGACTTTTTAAAAGGCATTAAGAAAAATATAAATAAGAAAAACATAATAATATTAATCGTTTTTATTTTTTTAGTAATTATTATTTTATTTAATGTACAAGTATATAAAAATTATAATGCAATTGCTTCTACAATGGAAATATATTTAAAAGATGACATAACAGAAGAGCAAATAGAAAATATAAAAAACGAACTAATTGAAAAATGTGATAATATAGAACTTGAATATGTTTCGAAAGAAAAAGCTTTAGAAAGATTTAAAAGTAATTTAGGAGAAAATGAAAATTTATTAAATGATTTTAATAGTACTAATAATCCTATACCTGCTTCTATTGATATAAAAACCGACACAGATATTAAAGCAATAGTAGAGTACATACAAAATATGCCTGGAATAGCTCATATAACAACACATATTAATTCTAATCCGTATGAATTATATATTCAAAGGATTATGGAAAAATAATATTTTACTTGAATACTTACATATTACAATATTTGCATTTACATAAAATTTATGTTATTATGTAAGTATTATATAATTCAAAAATGGAGGTAATTTTATGAAAAAACGGAGTATACGGGAGAATTTAATGACTCATCAGGCTAACATTATAGTAAATGCAATTGGCTATGGTATTGGAGCTATTGTAGGTTACATACTTTTTAACCTTATAATTCATTCAAACATTTATCTGTTCCAAGTATTAGAAGTTTTCTTTTATACCGTTGGACTTGGAGTCTTTGCAAATATATTAGTGTATAGCATTTTTTCTAGAAAGAAATAATTTGTTAAAAATGTTTCTAAATACCTCAAAAAGAGAGCAAATTCGCTTGCGAATTTTGCTCTCTTTTTATCTATTAAATTTATCTTGCTCCTCTTGTTCTTTCTGTAGCTTTTTCTTGTAGATTGTCAATTTTATTTACCTTTTCATTATGTTTTTTTACTACTTTATCTACGTTTACATTTCTTCTATATTCATTCATTCCATTAAATTTTACTGTTTTTCCTGCAGGTACCTCTATATAATCGTCTCCATCTAAAATTGTTCCTTCTATTCCTGCTACTTGTGCTTTTAATGCTGGACTTGTAATTTCTTCTTGAATGTCGTCTGGTTCTGTACTTCCTAAAGCTTTAAAGAATTCTATAAAACTTCCACCTACTGCATCTTTTATTATTTCAAATATATTTTTCTTATTAGTTACTACATTATTTTTCATTTTGTTCTCTTAGAGTTTTCTAAGATTTTCACCTCTCTTTACTATTTCTTCCATAGCTAGTGTAATTATAACATAAAAACGCCTTAAAGTCAATGTTTTTAAGGCGTCTATATATTTCATAAATTAAAATAATAAGTTTTCGATCTATTATTAACATAATTTTCTTAAAATTCCATTTGTATTTTTTATTAGCTCATATAGTCTTTTAATTTTTTGCTTCTACTTGGATGTCTTAATTTTCTTAAAGCTTTTGCTTCTATTTGTCTAATTCTTTCACGAGTTACTTTAAATTCTTTACCCACTTCTTCTAGTGTACGAGCTTTTCCATCTTCTAAGCCAAATCTTAATTTTAAAACCTTAGCCTCTCTAGCTGTTAAAGTACTCATAACTTCTTCTAATTGTTCTTTTAGTAAAGTATATGCTGCAGAATCTTGTGGCTCTGGAGAATCCTCATCTTTAATAAAATCTCCTAAATGGCTATCATCTTCTTCACCAATTGGTGTTTCTAAAGAAACTGGATCTTGAGCAATTTTTTGAATTTCCATTACTCTTTCAACTGGCATTTCCATTTCTTCTGCAATTTCTTCTTGCGTTGGCTCTCTTCCTAATTGTTGTAATAAGTGTCTAGATGTACGAATTAATTTATTAATAGTTTCTACCATGTGTACAGGAATTCTTATAGTTCTAGCTTGGTCTGCTATAGCTCTTGTAATTGCTTGTCTTATCCACCATGTTGCATAAGTACTAAATTTAAATCCTTTAGTATAGTCAAATTTTTCTACAGCTTTTATAAGACCCATATTACCTTCTTGAATTAAATCTAAAAATAACATTCCTCTACCAACATATTTTTTAGCAATACTTACTACTAATCTTAAGTTTGACTCTGCTAATTTTTGTTTAGCTTCTTCATCACCTTCTAAAACTTTTTTTGCTAAATCTAGTTCTTCTTCATATGTAAGAAGTGGAATTTTTCCTATTTCTCTTAAATACATTCTAACTGGATCATCTATGTTACTACTTTCGTAACCTGCAACATCAATTTCATCTAATTTTAAATCTTCAACTTCTTGTAAATCTTCTTCATCTGGACCTTCTTCATCTAGTTCATCATCATCTCTACCAATATCAACACCCATTTTCTCTAGAGCATCAAATACTCTTTCCATTTGTTCTGTTGATAATTCATCTAATTCTGCAGCCAAATCACCATAAGTTATTCTTTTATTTTTCTTTGCAAACTCTAAAATTCTTTTTACTTTTTTTTCTGTTTCTGCTCTTTCTAATTCTTGAGCATTATTTTTTTCTGTTATTTCTCCTTGTCCTTCTATTTTTTTCATTATAACCTCCTAATTATTTCGCAAGTTTAATAATTATGTCATTTAATTCTCTCTCTAGCTTTAACTTACTTTCATTATTAAGTGTAGAATCTTCTAAAGCTCTTAATATTTCATCTCTTTTATCTTTTAAATTTTCTCTTTCATATGTACTTAATATGTCATCTATTCCTTTGTCTATATCTGTAATACCATAATCTTTTGCCATAATTTCTGTTATGTGATTTATAATATCTTCTTCTTCGAATAAATTTAAAACATCATATATTTCTGTAATGCCTTTTTCATATTCACCATAAACTTTTTCTAAAATTTTCTTATTCTTTTCTAGTTTAAAATCTTCTGGCTTTATTTTATTTTTTATTTTAGAATATACATTTACATTTGACATAAGAAGCATTGCAATTATTGTGTTTTCTCTTTTTAATCTAGATTCGCTAATTTTAGTATCTTCTTTTTTAGGAATGTTATACTGAATATTCCTTTTTTCTAAAACCTTTGAATTAGCATTTTTAGGATATAATATCTTCTTTATTTCAGAATACAATGCATCTTTCGAAATATCGTAGTCTTTAGAAATTTTTTCTATATATATTTCTTGTTCCATACTATTTTCAACTTTTGCCAATATTTTAGCAATTTCATTTAAGAATTTTATTTTATCACTTGTATTTTCTATGTTTAAGTTTTTCTTTAAAACTCTTACTTTAAATTCTACCAAAGATATTGCATCATCAATACATTTTACTAGTCTTTCTGGACCATATTTTGTAACATATTCGTCTGGATCCTTGGCACCAGAGATTTGTAAAACTCTAACATCACAACCTAAATTTCTTAATATTTCTAGCCCTCTTATAATAGCTTCTTGACCAGCCCCATCAGCATCATAACCTAAAACTATTTGCTCCGAACTTCTTCTTAAGAGCCTGCCTTGCGCCTCTGTCATTGCTGTTCCTAAAGATGCCACTACATTTGTTATTCCTCTTTGATGTAATGATATTACATCCATATAACCTTCTACTATTAAGATTTTTTTTGTATCATGTTTTTTTGCATTATATAAACCAAATAAATGTCTTCCCTTAATATATACTAAATTTTCTGGTGAATTTATATACTTTGGTTTTGAGTCATCTAAAACTCTTCCTCCAAATGCTATAATTCTTCCCCTTACATCTTGTATAGGAAACATTAGCCTATGTCTAAATCTGTCTATATATTGACCACGATCATTTTTGTTTACTAAATCTGATGCCAAAATTGCTTCATCTGAAAATCCTTTAGATTTTAAGAAATTATACAATTCATTAAAATTTCCCGAATATCCTATTAAAAATTCTTTTAATGTAGAATTATTTAATTTTCTTTTTTTAACATATTCTTGAGCCATTTTAGCTGTTGGCTTGTACAAATTTTCGTGATAAAAATATGCTGTTTCTTTATTTATTTGGTATATTTTCTCCTTTAATTCTTGTGTTTTATTATCACCAACATTTTCTAGTTTTGGCAATACTATATTTGCTCTTTCTGCAAGTAGTTCTATTGACTCTCTAAAATTAATTCCTTCTATCTTACTTATAAAATGAATTACATTTCCACCTACTCCACAACCAAAACAGTGAAATATTTGCTTATCTGGAGAAACTGCAAAGGAAGGTGATTTTTCGTTGTGGAAAGGACAAAGTCCAAAATAATTTCTTCCACTTCTTTTTAAATGTACATATTGTGATATAACGTCTACAATATCGTTATTGTTTTTAATTTCATCTATAAGTTCATCACTATATCGTATCATTTTCCTACCTTTCTTTTAGGAGGAATTTTGCTTTTTATTTTATAAATACTTTTTTTCCTCTTTTTTGCTTTATGGCGCAAAATTCCTCTATAAATTAATATTCGACAACTTAACAATAAATCCTTCTTTTATGTATACAAAACTATAGTTTTATAAATTTTTTAGCAAAAAAATAAAAGAAAGAAATTTACTTTCTCTCTTTTGTTAGTTATTAGATACTTTTTTATTTTCTATTTCGTCTGAATTAAATGGTATAAATTTGCTTACTATGTCGCTACTTATGTCTGAAGCAGATATATTTGCATCTATTTTATATTCTTCATATGATGTTGAAATTTTACTTTCTACCATTTGTTCTATTTCGCCTTGTGAAGCATGTTCTGTAAGAACTAATTCACTTACTAAAATTTGTTTAGCATTTGATAGCATTTTCTTTTCCCCTGTAGATAAACCTTTTTCCTTTTGTTTAAAGCTTAGGTTTCTTACAACATCTGCTATTTTATAAATATCTCCACTTTTCATTTTATCCATGTTATCTCTATAACGTTTGTTCCAGTTCATAGACATTTCTGTTTCGTCTGACTCTAAAACTCTGAATACTTTTTCGGCACTGCTCTTATCTATAATGCTTCTTACCCCTATTTCTTCTGCTTTAGCTGTTGGTACCATTACCTTAACTTCTCCCGGCATCTTTAGTATATAGTAAGCTTGCTTCTCCCCTAAGATATCCTTTTCTTCTATTGCATCTATTACACCAGCCCCATGCATAGGGTAAACAATTTTATCGCCTACATTAAACATGCAAGTCACTCCTTTCAATGTCTATTCGATTATCAACATATTTATTATACTACAAAAATTACCAAAAGTCAAAACTTTTGGTAATCGCTTTTAAGCCCCAAAACCGTTGTAACCGTTAGCATTACTAGGTTTTATAGGATATATCTTTTTTTATGTTTATTTAAAATAAATCTTAAGCTACTTTCTACAGCTTTTTGTTTGCATAAATCGTGGCTATCTTTTTTATTTATTTGTAGAACCAAATCCACCTACTCTTGTTCCCTCTGCAATATCGTCATCAACTACTAGATATTTTTGGAATACACCTTGTCCTATTGCTTCTCCTTTTTTTATTTCTATATCTTCATCTTTAATATTATAAAAAGCAAACATAATATGTCCGTCATTATCTGAATTTCCATAATAGTCTTTATCTACTACTCCTACACTATTTGCTAATATTAATCCCTTTTTCTTTGGGTTAGAACTTCTATTATATAACATTAAAACTTCATCATCTTGCATATATGCTTTAAGCCCTGTTTTTACTAAAGTTGGTTTATCCCCTTTCTTAAAACTTGGTACTATAACATCTTCTGCCGCTTCCATATCATACCCTGCTGAATATTTTGTTTTTCTTACAGGAATATTTATATTACAATCTTCAAATCCTTTAGCAACTTCAAATCCTCTTATTTTATTTGACATTTTTACCTCTCCTTTTTCTATGTTTTTTCTTATTTTATATTATTATTTTTATTTGTCAATACCTTTTATTTTTGCATATTATACATTATAAATTATGTTTACTATAAGTGATTTTACTTTATTTTAATCATAATATTATATTATTTAAATGGTGGTGTTTACTATGAAAACTTGCTTACTAAGTAATTTGCCAATAGGAAAAAAAGCAAAAATTATAAGTATTAATTGCAATTATAATATAAAAAGAAGATTACTAGATTTAGGCATTATAGAAAATTCTAATATAACTCCTGTATTTAGGAGTCCTTTTAAAGACCCTACAGCTTATTTAATTAGAGGAACAATAATTGCACTTAGAAATGAAGATACAAAAAATATTATTGTGAAAATCTAAACTCATTTACCAAATTCGAGGTCTTCTCCCCTGGGTTCATTGTATCTGAAGTTTTTGTAACTATATTTTTACATTTTCATATTATAAAATAAAGAGGTGATTTTATGTCTTCTTATAAACTAGCTCTTGTCGGAAATCCTAATGTTGGGAAATCTACTATTTTTAATAGTTTAACTGGTATGAACCAACACACTGGTAACTGGACTGGCAAAACTGTTGGTAATTGTGAAGGACTTTATAAGTTTAAAAATTACAATTTTAATGTTGTTGATATTCCTGGTACTTATTCTCTTATGTCCAATTCTGAAGAAGAAGAAATAGCTAGAAATTTTATATGTTTTGAACCTTTAGATGCTGTAGTAATTGTGGTTGATGCAACTTCTTTAGAAAGAAATCTAAACTTAGTATTTCAAATAATGGAAGTTACTAGTAATATAATTGTATGTGTGAACTTATTAGACGAAGCTAAAAAGAAAGGTATACATATAAATTTAAAATTACTCTCTTCTTTACTTGGCGTACCTGTTGTTGGTACAATTGGTAAAAAGAAAAAGACATTAATTAATTTAAAAAATGAAATACTTAATATGTGCTTAAATCAAGTTTCTTATAATCCAAATTGTGTTACATATTTGCCATGTATAGAAGATAGTATAAATTTGCTTATTCCACAAATTAAATCTCCTACATTTATTTCTAGGTGGATTGCCTTAAAATTGATATGTAACAATACTGATTTAATTAACTCTATTTCTAAAAATTTTAATATACTTTTAAATACCGATAAAATTAATTCCAAATTAGCTGAAATTTCATGTTTACTTGCTCGAAATGACATTACAAGCGACAACATAGAAACTTCTCTTCTTAATAGCATTTTAAAACGATGTGAATACATTAGCAAAAAAGTTTGCACATACAAAGATATTAATTACACCAAAAAAACGATCAAAATTGATAAAATTCTTACTTCTAAAAAATTTGGAATACCTATTATGTTGCTATTCCTATGCTTATTGTTTTGGATTACCATAGTTGGTGCCAATTACCCTTCACAAATGCTTTCAAGCTTTTTCGAAATTTTAAAAGGAAAATTACTAATTTGCTTTGAATATATTAACTCACCAGAATGGCTTACAAGCATTATGGTAGATGGAGTATATCAAACTGTTACATGGGTAATATCGGTTATGTTACCACCAATGGCTATATTTTTTCCTTTGTTTACTATATTAGAAGATTTAGGATTTTTACCTAGAATTGCTTTTAATTTAGACAGATGTTTTAAATGTGCATGCACATCTGGTAAGCAGGCTCTTACAATGTGTATGGGATTTGGTTGTAATGCTGCAGCTGTTGTTGGAACAAGAATAATAAATTCTCCAAGAGAAAAATTAATTGCAATTCTTACTAATTGCTTTGTTCCTTGTAACGGCAGATTTCCTTTTTTAATAACTGTAGCAACAATATTTTTTTCTGGTTCTATAGCTGGCATGCTATCTGGTTTTGTTGCCGCAATTACTGTTATGTTAGTTGTTTTGTTAGGAATTTTGTTAACTTTATTGGTATCTAAAATACTCTCTAAAACTGTTCTAAAAGGTTTACCTTCTTCTTTTACTTTAGAATTGCCACCTTATAGAACTCCACAAATTGGTAAAATATTAGTTCGTTCATTATTAGATAGAACATTATTTATTCTTGGTAAAGCCATAGCTGTAGCTGCTCCAGCTGGAATCGTAATATGGCTATTTTCTAATATAAACATAGGTAATATATCTATTTTAGATTTTATTGCAAATTCTTTAAATCCTTTTGCACAATTGATTGGGTTAGATGGATATATTTTAGCTGGTTTTATCTTAGGTATTCCCGCTAACGAAATAGTATTACCAATAATTTTAATGGGATATTTAGGAAATAAACAATTATTAGACATAGAAAATGTTAGTGTTATTGGAAATATTTTAGTGGAAAATGGTTGGAACTTGCTTACTGCAATTAATGTAATGATTTTTACCTTGCTACATTTTCCATGTGGTACTACATTACTAACAATAAAAAAAGAAACCAAAAGTTTAAAATGGACCTTCGTTTCTTTCTTGTTACCAACTTTATGTGGAATTTTTATATGTTTTATAACTACTAGTATTTATAATATTATAATTTAAAATATAGTAGTAG
>USAE01000051.1 GCA_900552655.1 uncultured Clostridium sp. | reverse complement strand
TATACGTCTTCCATCTTTAGACTCTAATGTTTGTGGCGCATAAAAATCTAATCCGCCATCTATAAGTTCTTCTGAAGTTCTTTCAAAGCTACAATTTTTCTTATCATAATTACCTTTTAAGAAAATAGAATTATGACCATTATGATATCCTTTTTCATTCGCTCTAACTTCCATTGGTGAAATTATAAGAACATGTTCTTCATCAAGCTTAAAAAAGTCTGGGCATTCCCACATAGTTCCTATCTAACTTTCGCTCTTATCAAGTACAGTAACAAATTCCCATACTTTTAAATCCCTTGACTTATACATAAGGATTTGACCACCATTATCAGCAGCTCTACTTGCAATAACTGAGTAAAACCATTCACCTTCTTTCCAAATTTTTGGATCCCTAAAATCTTCTTTACTGCTTCCTTCTGGTAATTGTTCATGAGTTATTACTGGATTACAATCTAACTTTTCGTAATTTATTCCATCTCCAATTGCTATACATTGAGTTTGTCTAACAATTTTATTTCCACTATTATCTTCCTTTTCTGATACTCCCGTATACATAAGTATATGCTTCCCATTGTCTTCTACTGCACTCCCTGAAAAACATCCTGACTCATCGTATTTTTCATCTGGAGCAATAGCAACAGGTAACTGTTCCCACTTAATAAAATCTTTAGACTTACTATGTCCCCAATGCATCGGTCCCCAATATGTTCCATATGGGTGATATTGATAAAGTAAATGATACTCTCCTTTGAAGCTTGAAAACCCATTTGGATCATTTATCCACCCTATAGGTGCACATAAGTGAAATTCTTGCTTTTCTTCTTTAAGTATATTTTTTATATTATTATCTTCCACTTTTGGATGGATAGCCTGTCCATTTTTTGATTGATATTGGTATCCATTATTTAATGGATATGGTACATTATTTATATAAATTTTTCTTTGAACTAGTTGATTATTTTCATTTCTAATTAATTCAACAACTATAAAATTTTTATTCTTTAAATCAGAAATCCAACTTGAAATTGTTTTAGGATTTACATCTAATTTTTCTGCTAAGTATTTATTAGATGCAAAGCAATAGCCTTCTTTATAAGCAAGAGATGTTATTATTGCATATAGCAACTTCTCATTTGCTTTTAATTCTTTATTATATAAAACAGTTGCAGGAATTACAGAATAATATCCAACCTTTTCTTGATTTTCTTTCATATACTACTCCAATTCTAGCCGTAAAAATCCACTAAAAAAACAGAATACTTCAATCAAATTGAAATACTCTGTAATATAGATGATTACTGCATTTTATTAAATTAATTTCTTGGTTGGTATATTTTTAAATCCACTGGTGTGGATTTAAACTCTCAATTTCCTGCTGATTGGGAAACAGGTAAAAAAATAAAATCTAATTTCGGTTTTTTAAGTTACTCACCAAGGGACTTTGCTGGACCTTCTCCTCTTTCTGAACCAGAGTCAAAAAGTATATACGATTTCATATTAATAAAAAATTTTTCTTTATGTTTGTGTTTTCACTCACAAGGTGAAGTAATTTATTGGAAATATAAAGACTTTTTGCCTAAAAATTCTTTAGAACTTGCAAAAGAATTTGCACATGTTAGTGGATATGAACTTGAAGATACCCCATACAATTCATCTTTTGGTGGTTTAAGAGATTGGTTTATAAAGACTTTTAATAAACCAGCTTTTACTATAGAAGTTGGAAAAGGAACTAATCCTTTACCTTTAAGCCAATTTAGCAAAATTTATCATGACAATTTAGGTATACTAGTTTCAGGTTTATTATAGCCATGGAATACTATGTTCCATGGCTTTTTTTTTATATAGTAGGAGAAGTTTGTGTACTAAATAATTATAATGAACCTTAGATCTTCTTAGAATTTACATTTGTTAGGAAATCTTAGGTTCGCTTTTTTATTTTCTACTTTTTAAAAAGATTTTATACGAAATTTTGTAAGAAATATAATACATAATTATTAAAGATGTTAAAAGTATTACAATTCCAAACTTATTAAAAAAATTGTTAATATTTACTAAATTAATATTTAGTCCTGTTTTTAGTAACAAATATACAATTCCTGCAACCATAATAATTATTATAAAAATTATTACAAACATTTGAATTCTTCCTTTTTCTGCTCCCCATTTGTATATACTAGGAATTTGTATAGAAATTATAAGTGAAATTCCAAATATTCCGCATAAAGTTGTTATAAACAAAACTTTATAGTCAACATTTAAAGTTATATCTCGCCTTATATTATTTAAAATATTGGTAAAAATTGGTGTTATTAAAAATCCTATTAAACCACCTAAAATAGCAATAATTATTGAAAATATATATTTTTCTATTACTAATTCTTTCTTACTAATTGGTAAAGACAAAATATAATTTTCAGATTTCGAAATTTCATCATAACTAAATGTAGATAATCCTATCATGCCAGCCATAGTAGCCATTATTATTGGAATGTATGTACATGTATTTTGGCCAATGCTTCCTATAATTAATACACACACAAGCATCATAAAAATAGATATTTTATAACTTCCTAAATTTAGCACATCTTTTTTTATTAATCCATAGATTTCTTTCACTTATTTTTCCCCCCTTATGTAAAATAACATTATATCTTCTATAGAAGCTTTATCTATAGTAGCTATATTATATTTTCTTTTTATTAAATCTTTGTTATCTACTAATACTTCATATTGGTATTTTTCCCTTTTATAATATTTAATATCTTGCTTTTCTATATTGTTAAAAGTATTTTCGTCACATTTAACAATTCCATAATTTTCTAGTATTTCTGAAGTTGGTAAATTAAGTGTTATTTCTCCGTCTTTTATGAACATAATGTAATCTGAAATATGCTCTAAATCTGTTGTTATATGACTAGAAATTAAAATAGACCTTTGTTCATCTTCTGCTATAAATTTTCTAAAAATATCTAGTATCTCATTTCTTACTATTGGGTCTAACCCACTAGTTGGTTCATCTAATATTAATATTGTTGGATTATGTGCAATAGCTGTTGCAATTTTTAATTTCATTTTCATTCCACTAGAAAAGTCTTTAATCATCTTGTTTTCTGGTAATTTAAAATTTTTAATATAATATTCAAATTGTGTTTTATTCCAGTCTTCATAAAAACTATTCATAATACAATTTATTTTCTTAGGAGTTAAGTATTCTGACAGAAAGCTTTCATCTAATACAACACCTAATTTTTTTTTGATTTCTTTTTCATATTTTTTTATGTCTTTGCCTAAAACTCTTATCTCTCCATCTGATTTTATAATGTTTAAAATTGACTTTATTGTTGTTGTTTTTCCTGCTCCATTTTCTCCTATTAGCCCAACAATACTCCCTTTAGGTATATTAAAACTAATATCTTTTAACTTAAAATCCTCGTATTCTTTATTTAAATTCTTAACTTCTATATTATTTTCCATTAAAAATCCTCCTTAAACATAACTTTTATTAAATTAATTACTTCATCTTCTGTTATATTATAAATTCTTGATAATTTAACAATTGAAACTACATGGTTTTCTATTTCTTTTAATTTCTCTTCTCTTAAAAGATTTAAATTTTTAGGTAATACATAACTTCCCTTGCCTTGAACTGTTTTTATAAATCCTTCTATTTCTAAATCGTCATATGCCTTTTTAACAGTTAGAAAGCTTATTTTTAAATCGTTTGCCATTACTCTTACTGAAGGTAATATTTCTCCTTCTTTTAATTCGTTAGAATATATTGCCTGTTTTATTGCTTTTTTTATTTGTTCATATATTGGCTCTCCAATGCTATTACTAATAATAATATTCATTTTCTTCTCCTTTTTCACTGTTATATTTAATATATAACAGTATATAACAGTTGTCAATATTTTTCTATTAAAAATTTTTTTTAATATTCCTAACTAATAAAAACTCTAAGAAAATCTAAAGCATTTCATAACTTTTCTACTAAAAAATAAACACCTATAATTATAAAAAATTATAGGTGTTCATTTTCTATTCACTTGCAAAAGCTGCTTTTACTTCTTCTTTTTCTCTAAATTCTTTTGGTATAAATATTTCTGCCTTTTTATTTTGAGTTAATGCTGCTATTATAACTTCTGTATCTTCTAATAACCTTTTGCTTGCATATTTTACTATTATCCCTTTATGTTTTACAGCCTCTAGCACTACTTCTTTATCATCTCTTAATTCTTTGCTTGCATAATACAACACTTGTCCGTCTTTTTTGCAACCTTCTAAAATTATTTCTTTATCTGCTTTTAGCTCTTGTGATGCATAACACACAACCCAGCCCACTTCTTTTACTGCTGTAAGTACAACTTCCTTATCTGCTTTTAATCTATCACTTGCAAACTCTAGCACTTCTCCATTTCTTTTAATTGCTTCTAGCATAATTTCTTTATTATCTCTTATTTCATCACTTGCAAATTCTATTAATGTTGCATCTTCATCTATTGCTTTTAATATAAACTCTTTATTATCTGCATTTTGTATAACGTATTCTTTATTAATCATTTGCCATCCTCTTCTCTACTTTTTTAAAAATTTTATTCGAAATAACATTATATACTATTCCAACAAAAATAGAAGCAACTCCTAAAATTATTATTGGTATAATATTACTTAAATCTAAATTTATACTAAATATACCTTTAAATAGTGTTATGCCTACTAAAAAAATTGTAATTACTCCTATAAATAGTATTGTTCTACTTATAGTAAATGGTCTAGATATTTTAAATAATAAAATAAATCCTGTTATTGCTGTTACAACAACACAAACACTAGAATAGTTCATTTCATCTATGTTATATATTTTACTAATTATTCCTATAATAATTATATTTGTAACTACAGTTAACGCAGTTGGTAAAGCTCTTTTTATTATATTTATTATAAATTTACCCTTTATTCTTTCTTTGTTTGGCTCTAGTGCTAAAATTACAGATGGTATACCTGTTACAACTAGATTTATTAAAGTTAATTGAATTGGAATAAATGGATATGGCATATTTACAAATACAAATAATATTGCAAGCATTGTTGCATATATTGTTTTTACTAAAAATAATGTAGCAGATCTTTGTATATTATTTATTGTTCTTCTTCCTTCATCTACAATATTCGGCATAGACTTAAAGTCTGAATCTAATAGTACTAACTGTGATACATTTCTCGCTGCTTCACTTCCATTTGCAACAGTTATACTACAATCTGCATTTTTTAATGCTAATACATCATTTACGCCATCACCTGTCATTGCAACTGTATGCTTTTCTTCTTTTAATGCAAGTATAATTTGCTTTTTCTGCTCTGGAGTTACTCTTCCAAATATTGTGTATTTTATAGCTGCTTTCTTTATGTCTTCTTCTGTCTTTAAAGTTCTAGCATCAATATAATTTTCATAATCTTTTACTCCTGCTTTTTTTGCTATATTAGAAACTGTTATTGGGTTATCGCCAGAAATTAGTTTTATTGCTACACCTTGTTTTTCAAAATAGTTTAATATTTCTTTAGAATTTTTACGAATTATGTCAGATATTAATATATATCCTACAATTTCTATTTTTTCTGGTAATTTATTATTTAACTTTTCAGCACTTTTTCCTATAGCAACTACTCTATATTCAGATATATATTTTTCTATTTCTTTTTTATTTTCACCTATGACTTCTGGAGCTCCTAATACATAAGTCACATCTTTTAAACTAATTCCAGACCATTTATTAGAAGATTTAAATGGCATACTTCTTTCTACTTTTAATTTTTTATTAGTTGTAAATTTTTCTCTTATAGCTTCTATTGTAGAATTTTTATCTTCTGAATATGTTCCCAATATTGATAATATTTCTTGTACTTCTTTTTCTGTGTGATTATTTACTGGAATTATTTTGTCTACACTCATTTTTCCTTCTGTAATTGTTCCTGTTTTGTCTAAGCATAGCACATCTACTCTAGCTAAAGTTTCTATACAGTATAATTCTTGTACTAATACTTTCTTTTTAGCAAGTCTTGTTACGCTAACTGCTAATACTGTACTTGTTAGCAGAACCAAACCTTCAGGTATCATACCAATTAAAGCTGCAACTGTACTAACTATTGCTTGTTTAAAGTCACTTCCTTGTAAATCTAGCTGATTAAAAAATAACAATATTCCTACTGGAATTATTACAAAAGAAATTATCTTTATTATTTTGTTTAGAGAATTCATTATTTCTGAATTTACTTTTCTCTTCGACTTTGCTTCATTAGATATCTTGGCTATATAATTTTCTTTACCAATATGTTCTACTTTAGCAAAACATTTTCCACTAACTAAATAACTTCCAGATAACAGTCTATCACCTTTTTCTTTTTCTATATTATCCGGTTCTCCTGTTAATAAAGCCTCATTTACTTCTATTTTTCCATTTAAAATAACACTATCTGTAGGAATTTGATCTCCTGCATTTAATTCAATTACATCATCTAGTACTAATTCAAAACTACTAATTTTCTCTTTTTTTCCATCTCTTATTACATTTGCTTTTGTTTGCGCTAATAGTGATAATTTATCTATTGTTTTTTTAGAATAAATCTCCTGAATTGTACTAATAAGAGTATTTAGTATAACAATTATTATAAATAATAAATTTTTATACGCCCCTACAAAAAATATTAATAACGCCAATATAAAATTCATTATATTAAACAATGTAAAAAAGTTTGATACAATAATTGACTTTACACTTTTTGTCTTTACCGTTGTATCTATATTGATTAAATTTTCTTCTTTTCTTTTATTTACTTGTTTAGCATTTAGACCACTTTTATAGTCTGGATTATATCTTTCCACTTTTTTTCACTCTTTTCAGTTTTTTAGAATTATACCACTACATTATTACTATATCAATTTAGATTTTCTTAATTTTTTATTAATTAAATCGGGATTCGGGGACGGTTCTTAAAATCCCTGTTCAAATTAATTTATATATAGTAGAGTCCCAGAATTTTTCTTATTCTGGGACTCTTATTTCTTTATATTTGTGCCATTGCAATGCATTTATGCACTATAACAAAACCACTTTTTTATTATCTTACAACTTCAACAGCCAAAATTATCTTAGAATCCACATCACATACATAAACATTTTCATACTGGTATACTACAGCGTTTACAGTAAAGCATGCAGGCTTTTCTTCAGCTTTTTTCCCTGTAGTAATTTCATCATTTATATCATTTGATGAAACCCCGTAAACAATTATGTTTTGTCCGATTTTTGGAACATTCTTTGACCACCCCATATATATAGGTTTGTTGGAATCGTAATTATGAAATAATTTCTGGTCTTCATCCGTCTTTTTACATCTGGTTGTATAATGCATATAACAAACATACTGTTTAGCATTGGTATCAACCAAATAGTCTAAAGTCGTACTTAACCGGATCATTCCATCCAAGGTAATAGATTTTTCTTCTCTTCCTTGTCCTTTTGATAAAATGGTTATATTCATAAAACCATTTTCCTCACATGTAGTATAGCACAATTGTGCTTTCCGTTTTTTAAACATCTCTCATACCTCCTAGGTAAAATTTATTCCTGCTTAGTATATCACGTTTTTTATAATTAATCAAAGAATTTTAGTTGTTTATTTTCTTATCTATTTGCTTTTTCGTTATCTAATATGTTTTTACAGTTTATCAATATAGTTAGTTTTTGCTTTTATGTTTTATGTTTACTTTATCTGCTTTTTGTAGTATACTAAATGTATGCCATTAGGTTAAGTTGAAAAAAGGAGGTATAAAATTTTATGGCTAACACAAAAGAACTTCGGCTAAAAATAGCAGAAGAAGACACAACTGTTATTAAGGCAATTTGCAAGGCATTAAATGCCTTAGCAAATCCAAAATTGAAGAATGGTTTCAATTTTAAATTTATACAAGATAGATTATCAATCTATGTGTATAGAGCTAGGGAATCTTTCCCTGCATTTGAGGTTTCTTTAAAAACATCTTCAGAAGTTGATGAAAGTTTACTCTTAACATGGAACGCTCTTTTTAAAGAATGTATTCCAAGTTTTAATTATGAGGAATCTTCTAATCAGTTTATAATTTCACTTCAAGATAGTTTCATTTGTTCTTCTGAGTGTACAAATGATAGCTATATTGATAGTGACAAAGAAAGTTTTATAATTTCACTAGTGAAACCATTCAACGGATTGGAGCCGGTGTTAGAATTATTGAATATGGTTAAAATAAAAAAACTTTTAACTATATCAAATAACTTACTTTCAATAACGGCAATCGGAAGACAGATTACAGTTTCTGTTCAATTTACTGTAGTTAGGCAAATCGAAAGTCTAAAAATCCCTAATTTTTGTAGTAAGTTTAACTATCTGCATTCGTTAGGACTCGCAAACTTTGTATTTACCGTAAAAAAATTGAATGATAAAATGCTACTTCATATTTCGATTATTCCACCTGCCGAAAATGACAGTCGTTTTAAAAAGTATTGCGAAACTCTAGACCAGTTTAATTCTATTTCTAGTTTCGCACAGAAAGAATAATTTCACAATACCTCAAAGAGCATCTTATACCACACAACGTATAAGATGCTCTTGTCTTTATTATTTTTAAATATTAAACTATGTTTTTACTTATTGTATTTTCTTGTTATTACTATATTGAAAGTATTACTAATGCTACTAAGATTATTCCTATTAATATATATTGTTTCTTTTTCAATTTTTCTTTTAAGAAAATTCTAGATAATATAACAGTTACTATACTATATGCTGCAATATATGGTGAAGCTATAGCTGCATCACCAAATGCAAAAGCATAAATATATGTATACTGCCCAACTGTTTCTAATAAAGTTCCCAATAATTTTAATTTATTATTTTTAATATCTATATATTTATAACCTTTTTCTTTATTTTTCACTATAATTGCACAAATAATTCCTATTACTGCATATATAAAAGAATATGTAATAATTACTTGCTCTGCTGATAACTCTGCTTCTAATGTATAGTCATCCATAAATGAACCTATACCATCTAAAAGCCAATATCCAAGAGCAAACGCAATTCCTTTTAGATATAATAAATATGCTTTTTTTGCGTTTCTTTCATCTGCTTCTTTATCACCAGACTCTAAACGTAAAACTTCATCTTTATTTATTGATAGTAAAATCATTACTATTATAATTACTGCAATAGAGATTATTTGTGGTATTCCCACTTCTTGTTTTAGCAAAAATATACATAATATTGTTGTTATAGCACAAGATGAATTTTGTAATGGCGATAAAATTGAAACTTTTACAAGAGTCATTGCTTTGTATGTACAAAACATTGATGCAATATATATTAAAGCTACTGGTAAATATGTTTTTATTATTTGAAAATTTATTTGTGTTTTTGTAATTACCATAAAAATTACTGCACATATTCCCAAAATTATACCATTATATGAAATTAGTTTTAATACACTATATTTTTCTGCTGTAGAAACTTTTTTAAATATCGTTTCTGACGCTCCCCACAGTAAAATTGTTATTGTTGCAAATATTAACCACATACAATCATCCCCCATAATTTTATAAGACTATTAAATTATAGGATCAAAATTTATAACTGTCAAATAAGTTTTTAAACATAACATTAACAATAATTATTTCCATAAAACTTCCTCTCTGCTATGTAGTAAACCAAAAAATGATACATTTTGATTTTAGTACATATATCTGTAAGTTTTCAGTAATTATCCCCCGGCTAAGCCGGGGGCTTTTTACTCATAACGCCTAGAAGGCTATGTTACAAGCAGAGCCTCAAGGCTCATAGCTGTTCCGACGCATGCGTC
>USAE01000050.1 GCA_900552655.1 uncultured Clostridium sp. | reverse complement strand
TATTTTTTTATTTAATAAACTTTTATTTTTATTGTTCATTATAGGAACTACTATAGCTTCTTTATTATATAACCTATCTGCAAATTGTTTAAATCTATTTATATTATTTGTAACAATGTTTACGCTTTTTACTTCTGTAATTAATTCATTTATATAAAATATATTAATTTGTGAATAGTCATTTGCAAGTATCGTTATTTGCATATCATTTTTGTTGATTTTGCATACATTAGATATATATTCTATTATTTCTGGAATTAAGTGTTTAAATAATATTCTTCCATCTATTATGTTCATGTTATTTGAATATATATTATTTAAGAATTCTATATTTTCCTTATCTTTTTTAGCAACAACAATATTTTTTATATTATCTTCTTTAAGCTTTTCCAATAATTTTTTATTAAACTTAGGAATTGTATATTTATTTCCATTTTCATATTCTTCTATTTCTATTTTATTTAGTATTTTTTTAATTATATTTTTTTCCTGTCTTGTTTTTATATATCCAACCATAAAATCACCTTACTCAATTTATATGAATAAAGTGATTTTATATTACTTGTTAATTTAATTTTTTCATTTAACCCATGCTACTTGGCTAATAAATTGTTACTAGCTAATTTAGCTCTTCTTTTACAAATGTCCAAAATTCCGTATTTGGCTCTCTATCTTTTTCCCAAAAAGCTATTCCAGCTAAATTATATTTTTTAGCTAAATTTATTTTTTCTCCTATGGATTTTTCATTTTCTATCCACATTTTATACTTTTTACCTTTTTTCTCATATTCTACATAGTATTGTTTTAAATCTTCATCCCATGTTGCTACTTGGTTTTCTGGAAGAACATCAAATAAATCGTTCATATTTACTATATTTGGAACATATGTACCATCTCTTTTTTCTTCCCATGTTCTCATATATAATGGTATTCCTAATACTAGTTTTTCTGGTGGTACATCTTCTTGTCCTAAAAATTTCTTAATATTTGCTTCCACCCAATTATATCCTGCTGTTGTACCAGCTTTACTCGAACCTGTGCCATATTGGTCATATGCCATAAATATCACATAATCTGAAACATCTGCAATTACATCCCTGTCAAAACATAAAGACCATGTTGCAGAGCCATCTGGAGCAGTTACATCTACAGACAGTGTTTTTCCCATTTTCTTTAATCTTGGAGCTAATTCTATTAAAAATCTTGAATATACATCTTTATCTGATTCATTCATATTTTCGAAGTCTACATTTACACCATCTATATCATATTTTTCTACTAAACTTATTAAGTTTTCTATCATGCTTTCTCTTTTTTCGTAATCATTTAATATCTGTGAAGTAGTATCTTTTAATGAATTGTTAGAAAACATTGCCCACACTTGATATTTATTATTATGTGCCCATTTTATATAGGCTTTTCCTTCTTCTTTTGCATTATCATTTATTTCTTCATTGCTTCCTTTCATAATAGAGAAGAATGCTGGTGATACTACATTTACTCCATCCATTTTTTCATCTTTTCTATCTGGAGCATTAGCATATTCTGAATAGTAATCCCAAACTAAGTTAATTTTTCCATCTACTTTATTTATGTAATTTTTTTCTTCTCTTACGACTTCTAAATCATTTAGTTTATCTTTTTTTATATATCCTATTGTTCCATCTATAGTTCTAACTTTGGCCCAATCTTCTTTTTCTTCTATAAATACTACTTTTTCAGTTTCTTTAATTTTATCCAAGGTTCTAGAAAAAATTTGTGGTTTATATTTAATTTTTGTATTTTTATTCACAGTTGCTGTTTCTTGCTTTCTATCTAATGAATCTATAATAATTGTGTTTGTGTCTTTTATGTATTCTAAATTTACATCATAAACCTTTTGACTTATTTCTGAAAATGGCAAATAAATTGTTTCTCCTTTTTTTATAGCAGATGAATTAAGTTCTTCCTCTTCTCCATTTATTGTAATTGTATTCTTCTCTGTACTTAATTTGGCTATATTTATTTCTGATGTTGTTACAATATCACCATCTTCTTTGTCATACTCTATATATTTGTCAAAATAATTTTTTATATCTGGCATAGACATAAATACATTATTATTTTCATCTATATACACATCATTTTTCATTTTTAATGTAACATTATTATTGTTTATTAATATTTTAGTTTTTCCTTCATAATCTTCTTTTATATAGTTTGGAGAAAAGTAAAATACTCCACTTACTATCGCGAGAAATATTAATACAATAATTATATTTAATACTATTTTTCCTTTATTTCTTTCGTTTTTTTCTTTCATTCTTTTTGCCATTTGTAATCTCCTTATTATAAAATTCTTTCTTATATTATCATAAAATAAGAAATTAGTGAATAAAATTTTAAAAAATATTAACACTTAACATAAATATTTCGTTTTTCTTTACTTTTATGGGTATTTATGGTATAATTTTAATGAACTGTGCAAAGGAGGAGTCTTTATGTGGCTAGTTTGGTTAATAATAGCTGGCGTGCTATTTGTAGGTGAAATATTAACATCTGGTTTTTTACTATTATGGTTTGCAATAGCAGCAGTTATAGCTATGTTAGTTAGTTTTATTACAACTAATTTATTTATTCAAGTTTTAGTATTTGTAGTAATTTCTATATTATTACTTATTTTTACAAGACCTTTGCTTACTAAATATGTAAAAAGTAATAATACTATAACAAATTCTAACGCAATTATTGGAAAAATGGCACTTGTAACAGAAGAAATTTCTTTATTAAATTCTACAGGTCAAATTAGTGTAGATGGAGAAATTTGGTCTGCTAAAACAATGGACCCAAATTTAACTATTCCAAAAGGTTCTAAAGTAGAAATTATTGGTATAGATGGTGTAAAAGCTTGCGTTGCAAGTAATTATAAATTACCATCTAATAAAATAGAAAATAAATAGAAGGAGAATCAAAAATGGGAGGAATTATATTTTTATTAGTTTTAATAGTTTTTGTTGCTATAATTGCTTATAAGTCAATTAAAGTAGTTAAGCAATCTGAAGTTTATATAATTGAAAGATTAGGTAAATTTCATAAAGTTGCAGATGCTGGTCTTACAGTAATATTCCCTTTTGTAGACCATGTTCGTAGTGTTGTTAGTTTAAAACAACAAACTATGGATATCCCACCACAAGGAGTTATTACACAAGATAATGTTACAATTACAATAGATACTGTTGTATTCTATCAAATAACAGACCCTGCAAAAGCTGTTTATGAAATTCAATCTTTAAAGAAAGGTATTGAATATTTAGCAATCACTACAATTCGTGATATCGTAGGAAAAATGTCTTTAGATGAAACATTTAGTTCTAGAGATTTAATAAATCAAAAATTAAGATCTATATTAGATGATGCAACTGATAAATGGGGTTGTAAAATAGACAGAGTAGAAATTAAAGACATTAACCCACCAGATGATATTAGAGATGCAATGGAAAAACAAATGAACGCAGAAAGAAATAAAAGAGCTTTAATTCTACAATCTGAAGGTGAAAGACAATCTGCTATTACACTTGCTGAAGGTAAAAAAGCTGCTGCTATATTAGAAGCAGAAGCAGACAAAGAAGCTCAAATAAGAAGAGCTGCCGGTGAAGCCGAAGCAATTAGAAAAGTTGCTGAAGCTAAAGCTGAAGAAGTAAGAATGGTTTATGAAGCAATTAAAAAAGCTGATCCAGACGAAAAACTTATTCAAATTAAATCTTTAGAAGCTCTTGAAGAAGTTGCTAAAGGTGATGCTAATAAAGTATTTATTCCTTTCGAAGCAACTGCAGCATTAAGTGGTTTAGGTGCCGCTACAGAAGTTATAAAAGATGGCGAGAAAAAAATTGTAGATAAAAAATTAAAAGATAACTAAAATAGAATAACCTTCCCCCATCTAGTTTGAGGGATTCAAAATCAAAAGGTACAAATTAAATTTGTACCTTTTTTTGCACATCTTCTATTTCTTAAGAATGAATCTTTTAATAAATCCTTCTTTTATGCTTCTGTTCTAAGATTTTCTACAATTATCTTTAATATACTTATTGTATAATCTATTTCCTCTTTTGTGTTTTCTTTGCCTAAAGTTATTCTTACTGCACTATTTGCAATGTCTTCATTTAGCCCCATTGCAAGCAATACATGTGATGGCTGTGGAAGTCCACTACTACAAGCAGAACCACTCGAAGTACATATATCATGTTTTGCAAGTAATTTTACAATATCTTTTCCTTTAGTATATAAAAATGAAATATTTATATTTCCTGGCAATCTATTTTCTAAATCACCATTTATTTTTATATATGGAATTTTGTTTTTTATTTCATCTATAAAATAATTTCTTAATTCTAGTATTTTTTGGTTTCTATCTTGCATTTGGTAATTAGCTATTTCTATAGCTTTACCAAGCCCAACAATACCTGCTACATTTTCAGTTCCTGCTCTTTTATCATTTTCTTGATGTCCACCATTTTGCAAAGGTACAAAATTTATACCGTCTTTTACATATAAAGCACCTACCCCTTTTGGCCCGTAGAACTTATGAGCAGACATTGACAATAAATCTATCCCCATATCTTTAACATCTATTTCTACATTTCCAATTGCTTGAACTGCATCTGTATGAAATATTGCATTATAATTATGAACAATATTTGCAATTTCTTTTATAGGCTCTATGGTTCCAACTTCATTATTAGCAAACATTATAGACACTAAAATAGTTCTGTTATTGATACTTCTTTTTAGTTCATTTATGTCTATTTTTCCATATCTATCTACATTTAAGTAAGTTACTATAAAACCTTCTCTTTCTAATTGCCTACAGGTATTTAACACTGCTGGATGTTCTATTTTGCTTGTAATTATGTGGTTGCCTTTTCTTCTATTAGCTCTTGCTACTCCTTTTATTGCTAAATTATCACTTTCACTTCCACAAGAGGTAAAATATATTTCTTTTGGATTAGCTTTTATTGTTCTTGCCACATTCCCTCTTGCTATATTTATTGCTTCTTTAGATTTGTAACCTAGTTCATATAATGAAGATGCATTTCCATAATTTTCACAAAAATATGGATCCATTTCTTTTTTTACTTCTGGTGCAACTGCAGTAGTTGCTGCATGGTCAAAATATATTGTACTCATATAACATTACCTCTCTTATATAATATTATATGTATATTATACTTATTCTTGTTCCTACTATATAAAAAATCGAACCCAAGATTTTTTTAGCAAATGTAAATATAAAAAAATCTAAGGTTCGCTATAATTTTCTAGCATATAAAAAAAGCACATTGCTGTGCTTTTTTTTATTAATAGGGATTTTAAGGTACGTCCCAAAAATCCCGGTTACATACCACTCATTCCACTATACATTTGTTGTAAATATGAATTATAGTCAAATGGTTTTACTGTATTTGGTTTTCCGTAATCTACACCAAAAGTGTCTACTCTTACACTTTTTATTACTGGTGGATTAACTGGCTTACTTGCTTCTGCTCCTTCTGTTTCATCTGCTGTCGTTACTTCTGTTTCGTTTAATTTGTCTAATACTTCCATTCCTTCTATAACTTTTCCAAATGCTGCATAATATCCGTTTAATGTTGCATTATCACCTGTCATTATAAAAAATTGTGACCCTGCTGAGTTATATCCTTCTTCATATAACCCCATTTGGCTGTAGTCTGATCTTGCCATTGATATTACACCTTTTTCATGTCTTATAGTGTTTTTATTAAATCCGTTTTGTACGAATTCTCCTTTTATAGCATAGTTTTCTGTTTCTGAAGCACCATCTTCTATTGCAGATAATGTTGGTGAGCCTGAACCTGTTCCATCTTTATCTCCACCTTGTACCATAAAGTCTTTTACTATTCTATGGAAGGTTAAACCATCATAAAATCCTCTATTAGCTAAAGTTATAAAATTAGCTACAGTATTTGGTGCTTGGTCTGGATATAATTCTAACTTCATTGTTCCAATTCCTTCTATTTCCATTGTAACTATTGGATTTTGTTTTTTAAATGTTACCTTTTGGTATATTGTATATCCTACAAAACCTGTTAACACAACTATTAATATAATTGCTACAATCATAATTATTTTCTTTGTTTTCATTCGTTATCCTCCTAATTAAATTAAAGCATTATCAAAAATAAATTGCTCTTGCATTCTTTTTAAAGATTGTTTTATTGTCTTAGCTCTTACTTCTCCTATTCCTTCTACCTCATCAAGTTCTGGAATATCTGCATCTAGAATATGTTGGAAAGAGTCAAAAGATTTTACTAAGTTTTCTACTATATTATTAGGTACTCTAGGAATTTTACTTAATATTCTATATCCTCTTGTATAAACTCCAACTTCATCATAATTGTCAAAATTATCATATCCTAATGCTCTTGCTATTGAAGATGTTTTTAAAAGTTCTTCATATGGCAATTTAATTATTTCTTCTAATGCCTCATCTTCTGTTTTGTTTGTTTCTCTACATAGATAATCTTTTATTATAAAAAGCTCTTCTCTTTCTAATCCACCTACTAATTCTTCTAATTGCATACTTATAAGCCTACCATCTTGTCCTAATTCAGAAATTCCTCTTTGTACTTCGTCTACAATTTTCATAACCATTTCTGCTCTTTGTATTGCGCTTACTACATTATCTAAAGTAACAATATCGTTAAACTCATATTCATTTAAAACATTTAACTTAGTATCAAATACTTTCTTATATTTTTCTAATGTTTGTAATGCCTGGTTTGTTCTGTTTAATATTGTTGATGAATCTTGTATTGTATACCTTAAATTGCCTTTAAATACTGTTATTATATTTCTTCTTTGCGAAATACTTATTACTAATGCTCCTGTTTGCTTAGCTGTTCTTTCTGCAGTTCTATGGCGAGTACCTGTTTCTTTAGTGGTAATTTCTGGTGATGGTATTAGCTGTGCATTTGCATATAAAATTTTCTTTAGGTCTGTACTTAATACTATAGCACCATCCATTTTAGCTAGTTCATAAAGTTTAGAAGATGTATATTCTTCGTCTATAAAGAATCCTCCATCTACTAAATCTAAAACTTCTTTAGAATCTGAAAATACTAATAACGCTCCTGTTTTTGCTTTTAAAATATTATCTAGTCCTTCTCTTATTGGTGTTCCAGGTGAAATTAGCTTTAGTATATCTGTAACTTCATCTTTTTTGCTGATTCTCACTTGTAATCAACCCTTTCTACTAACCAACTTATTAACTATCTTAATCCAATTTCTTTCATGGCTTCGTTAATATTTTTCACCCCAATTATATCCAATTTATATGATTCTTTCAATAGTTTTTTGTTATTTTCTGGTATTATACATTTTTTAAAACCTAATCTTTCTGCCTCTTTAAGCCTTTTTTCCATCATGTTAATTGTTCTAACTTCACCTGTTAATCCAACTTCTCCTAAAGCGATTATTCCTTTAGGAATACTTATATTTTTAAAACTTGAAGCAGTTGCTAAAACTATTCCCAAATCTAAAGCTGGTTCATTCACTTTTAAACCACCTACTACATTTAGATAAACATCTTGATTTCCTAGCATAAATCCTGCTTTCTTTTCCATTACTGCAACTAATAATGTTAATCTATTGTAATCTATTCCATTTGCAGTTCTTCTAGGAAGACCAAATACACTTTGTGTTACCAAAGCCTGTAATTCTACTAATAAAGGTCTTGTTCCTTCAACCGTTGCTACAACAACGGAACCAGAAGGGTTGTCTTCTCTTCCCGAAATTAATATTGATGATGGATTAGTTATTTCTACCATTCCTTTTTCTTGCATTTCGAACATTCCAATTTCATTTGTAGAACCAAATCTATTCTTAACTCCCCTTACCATTCTGTAAGAAAAATATCTTTCTCCTTCTATGTATAGTACCGTGTCTACCATATGCTCTAAAACTCTTGGCCCTGCTATATTACCATCTTTTGTTACATGACCAATAATTATAGTTGTAATTTTTCTAGATTTGCAACTTTTCATTACTCTACTTGTTATTTCTCTTACCTGGCTTACACTTCCTGGCGCAGAACTAATCTCTTCTGAATACATAGTTTGCATAGAGTCTATTATTACTAGTTTTGGTTCTAATTCTTCTATATTTTGGTCTATAATATCTATATCTGTTTCACCTAAAAACAAAATATCATCATTCTTTATATTTAGTCTATCTGCTCTTAATTTTATTTGTTCTGCTGATTCTTCCCCAGAAACATATAAAACTTTTCCTTCTTCTTTTATTTTGTCACATAATTGCAAAATTAAAGTAGATTTACCTATTCCCGGCTCTCCTCCTACCAAAACTAAAGAACCTTTTACTAATCCTCCACCTAAAACTGTATCTAACTCCTTATATCCTGTAGAAGTTCTTTTTGCATCTTGCCCAACATAACTATTTAATGGCTTTGGTCCTTCTTGAATTTTTTTAGCCTTTTTTCCATTTTCTACTTTTGCAGATATTTTTTCTTCAAAAAATGTATTCCATGAATTACATGCTGGGCATTTTCCTAGCCATTTAGCAGATTCATATCCACATTCATTACACACAAAAACTGTTTTTGCCTTCATAACACTCCTTATTTTATATAATTATTTTATTAATTCATCTAGTCCTAATGCCAATACAAACATAGCATGTGACCATCCTAGTCCAATTACCCATTTAGACTTCATTTCTTCATTATCTACTTGCTCTGCAAGTAGGCCTAAAGGTGTTGCTGTATCTATTACAAATTTTAAACATTCCTCGGAATTTGCTTTGGCTCCAATTAACCTATAATATATGTACATCCACATTGTAGATATTACCCATGGGTTCTTACCTCCAATGTATCCATCATTTTCAAACCTTAAATATCCACCAGTATATGTTCTTAAGGTTAAATTAATTTTTTGTACTGTATTTTGAATTATTTTATCATTTGGTTCAAATACTCTAAATGGTGTAACTGCTCCCATTATACTTATGTCCATATTGCTATCTTTTGTATTTCTTTTTAAAATATTTTGCTTTTCATCATACAAGTTTTCTAAAATATATTTTTTTATTATTTCTTTATATTCTTCTAATTTTTCAGTTTCTTTTGGAATCTTAAATTTTTTAATACTTTTTTGTAATTCTGCATATATTTTTCCCATAGCATCAAAAGCTGCATATATTGCAGATAAGGAATATAAATGTATACCTTCATTCATTTCCCATAAATCATAGCTTACATGTTTATATATTTGGCTTCTATCTAAATAACTGTATTTAGTTTGTAAATTTTCTTCCATTCCCTTATCATTTAAAAGATTATCTATATAATTTTTCAAAAATTCTATTGCATTTTCGCACATATTTAAATTATCTTTTAAAAAGTCTATATCTCTTTCTTTTAGTCTAAATTCTTTAATTTTAAAATGTTGGTATAACCCTACTATTACACTTGCTGTTTCGTCTATTTGATATCCCCAACATGGTGCTAGCCTTCCATCTGTATAAAAACGTTGTTCCCACATTCCATTTTTACTTTGCGTTTTACGCAAGAAAATATTATAAAAGTTATCTGCATCTTTATACATACCAACCATATCTAATGCTTGTGAAATTGTAACAGCATCTCTTGGCCAACAATATGCATATCTTCCGCATAAATCTTTTTCCTCATCTACTTCTAATGCTGCAATTATTCCACCAGTTTCTTCATTAACTAATAATGCAAATAATAAAATTGTTCTTCTTAAAATCTTTTGTATTTTAGCATTATATAATTCATCATCATATTTTACTTTAATTGTTTCATGTTTTTTTACATATCTTCTCCAATAGTTTTTAGTATCTGTAATTAATTTTAAAGTATCATATGCTTTTATTTTATCTATTTCTTTAATTAAATCATCTAAATCAATTTCTCCTTCTGCTGCAACAATTTTTGTTTTTCTTTCATCACCAAATTTATCTTTGATTTCAATTAATTCTTCTTTAATTATATCAAATA
>USAE01000049.1 GCA_900552655.1 uncultured Clostridium sp. | reverse complement strand
TATTTTTATTAGAATTAATTAATAAAGAAAAATAGCCGTATGAGCCGTGGTGCGAGCTTACCATTATACAAAGAATTTAAATTGGCAGTTTCGGCAATATTAAAATTTAAATTAAAAGTTTGTGGATATAAAACAAGATAACTGTAAAAAGAAAATAAAAGAATAAAAAATAAAAAGATTAAAAATTTTTTCATAGAATCTCCTAAAAAGTTAAATAAAGTAAAAAAATTATAATAAAAAATGTAAGCTTTGTCAATAATAAAATAGATACTAATTGTAAAAGATAAATGCTTATGATAAAATTAAAATGAAAATTTACAAAAGATGGGAGGGGAGAATATGATTTATACAGTAACATTTAACCCGGCATTAGACTACATTTTAGAACTAAATAAGCTAGAAATAGGAAAAATACAAAAGTCAAAAAACGAATTAATACTTCCAGGTGGAAAAGGGATAAATGTTTCTACAGTATTAACAAATTTAGATACCGATAATGTAGCCTTAGGTTACAAAGTAGGTTTTGTAGGAGCAGAAATAGAAAGACGTCTAAAAGAGATGAAAATCAAAACAGATTTTATAGAATTAGAAGAAGGAAATTCAAGAATCAATGTAAAAATTGCAGGAGAAGAAGAAACAGCAATAAATACTAATGGGCCAAAAATAAACGAGGAGAAAATTACAGAATTATTGGAAAAACTTAAAAAGTTAGAAGAAAATGACATTTTAGTGTTATCCGGTAGTATACCATCATCATTAAAAGATGATATATACGAAAAAATTTGCAATATAGTACAAAAACAAAATGTAAAAATTGTAGTAGATGCAACTAAAAATTTATTATTGCAGTCTTTAAAATATAAACCATTTTTAATAAAACCCAATAATGAAGAATTAGGAGAAATATTCAATGTAGAAATACATACAAAAGAAGATGCTTATGTATATGGAAGAATGTTAAAGGAAATGGGAGCACAAAATGTGTTAGTTTCTATGGGAAAAATACGGAGCGGTTTTAATAGACGAAAAAAATAAAGAACATTTTTTAAAGTCACCAGAAGGAAAAAGAATAAACACTGTAGGTGCAGGTGATTCTATGGTTGCAGGTTTTATAGCCGGATATTTAAAATATGGAGATTATGAAGAAGCTCTAAAAATGGGAGTAGCTGCAGGAACAGCTAGTGCTTTATCAAAATATTTGGCAACAAAAGAAGAAGTATATAAATTATACAATAATATTTAAACTAAGGAGGAAAACATGAGAATAACAGATTTATTAAGTGAAAAAGCAATTGAGCTTAATGTAAAAGCAAAAGATAAAAATGACATAATTAATAAAATGGCAGAGTTAATGCTAAAAACAGGAAGAATTACAGATGTAAATAAATACAAAGAACTTGTATTTAAAAGAGAAGAAGAAGGAAGTACAGGAGTTGGAGAAGGAATTGCCATTCCACATGGCAAAGGAAACTGTGTAACAGAGCCAGGTCTTGTTGCAATGGTGGTTCCAGAAGGTGTTGAATATAATGCATTAGATGGAAAGCCAGTTAATTTATTATTTATGATTGCAGCTCCAGATACAAATAGTAATTTACATTTAGATGTATTAAGTAGATTATCTACAATGTTAATGGATGCAGATTTTAAAAACAAATTAATTTCCGCAAAAAGTAAAAAAGAATTTTTAGAAATAATAAATGAAACAGAAAAAGAAAAGTTTAAAGAAGAAGCAAAACAGGGAAACGGGTATGAAATTTTAGGAATAACAGCATGTCCTACAGGAATTGCACATACTTATATGGCAGCTGAAGCATTAGAAAATGCAGGAAAAGAAATGGGACACCTTGTAAAAATAGAAACACAAGGTCAATCTGGTGTTAAAAATAAATTAACAAAAGAAGAAATAAGAAATGCAAAAGCCATAATAATTGCTGCGGATATAGATATAGATTTATCTAGATTTAAAGGTAAAAAAATTCTTAAAGCAAAAGTTTCAGATGGAATTCATAAACCAAAAGATTTAATAGAAAAAGCTTTAAACGGTAAAGATATTCCTGTATACGAAGGAAATGGAAAAGCTGATTCAGAATATGAAAATTCTGAAAATGCAGGAAATAAAATATATAGACATTTAATGAATGGTGTAACACATATGTTACCATTTGTTGTTGGTGGAGGTATATTAATAGCAATAGCATTTTTACTAGATGATTATTCTTTAAATCCAGCAAACTTTGGTATGAATACTCCAGTTGCAGCATTCTTTAAAACAATTGGAGGAATAGCATTTGATTTTATGTTATGTATCTTATCTGGATATATAGCTATGAGTATTGCAGATAGACCAGGTTTAGCTGTTGGTTTTGTTGGTGGAGCTGTTGCAAAAGCAGGAACAACATTTGCATCTTTAACAAACCCAGATGTTGTACTTGTAAGTTCTGGATTTTTAGGAGCTTTAATAGCAGGTTTCATTGGTGGATATGTAGTTCTTCTATTAAGAAAATTATTTTCTTTCCTACCAAAGAGTTTAGAAGGTATAAAACCTATATTAATATATCCAGTAGGTGGAATTCTTCTAATAGGATTAATAATGGTTGCAATTAATCCAGTTGTAGGAGCAATTAATACAGCACTAAATAATTTCTTATCATCTATGCAAGGAGCAAACAAAATAATATTAGGAGCAATTTTAGGTGGAATGATGTCTGTTGACTTAGGTGGACCTGTTAACAAAGCATCATATACATTTGGAACAGGAATGCTTGCAGAAGGACATTACGACATTATGGCAGCAGTTATGGCTGGAGGTATGGTTGCACCACTTGCAATAGCATTACTTGCAACATTCTTCCCTAAAAAATTACCAAAGAAAGACAGACAATCTGCTTTATTAAATTATGTTATGGGATTTTCATTTATATCAGAAGGAGCTATACCATTTGCTTCAGCAGATCCAATACGTGTAATTCTTTCTTGCGTAGTTGGTTCAGCAGTTGCAGGAGCTATGTCTATGTTCTTTAACTGTACATTAATGGCTCCACATGGAGGTATTTTTGTTTTACCAGTAGTAGGAAATGCAGCATTATATTTACTTTCTATAGTAGTAGGTTCTTTAGTTGCAATGCTTATTTTAGCAGCATTAAAGAAAAATGTTTGGACAAAGGAGAGTAAATAACATGATAAGTAAAGTTTTAAAATTAGAAAACGAAACAGGATTACATGCAAGACCTGCAACAGAACTTGCTAAAATTGCAATGAAATATTCATGTGATATAAAATTAATTGCAAATGAAAAGACTGTTAATGCAAAATCTCCATTAATGATTATGTCTGCAGGAATAAAACAAAAAACAAACGTAGAAGTTATATGTGATGGTGCAGATGAAAAAGATGCAATGAATGAAATAGAAGAAGCATTTAAAAATAATTTTGGAGAATAATAACAAAAGAGGAGATAAAAATGTTAAAAGGTAAAGGTGTATCTAGGGGAATTGGAATTGGTAATGCAAAAGTATTAAAAAATGAAGAAATAACATTTACAGATTTTAAGGTAGAAAATAAAGACGAAGAGTTAAATTATTTTAAAAAATGTTTAAATGAAGTAATAGAAGATACAAAAAAAGTAGTAGATAAAATTTCTGGTACAGAAGCTGAAATTATGAATGCTTATTTAATGATACTACAAGATCCTACACTAACAGCAGAAACAGAAAGATTAATTAAAGAAGAAGGATATAATGCAGGGTATGCAGTAAAAATGGGATTCGAAACTGTAGAGGAAATATTTAGAAATATGGAAGATGACTATATGTCTGCAAGAGCTTTAGATATAGAGGATATGAAAAATAAGGTTCTAAATAAAGTGACTAATAAAGCAGAAATAGATTTAAGCAATTTGCCAGAAAATACAATTATAGTTGGAAAAGATTTATCTACATCAGATACAGCTAAGCTTAATTTAAAGTGTGTAGCAGGAATTATAATAGAAAATGGTAGTGAAAATTCACATGTTTCTATTATGGCAAGAACCCATGAAATACCTGCAATAGTAGGTGCAAGAAATTCCTTAGAAGAAATAAAGAATGATGAATATATTGCTATAGACGGAATATCTGGTGCAATATATGTAAATCCATCTGAAGAAGAAATAGAGAAGTTAAATAAAATAAAAGAATCTATAAATGATGAAAAAGAAAACTTAATTAAGTATAAAAATAAAAAAACTATTACAAAAGATGGGTATAAAACAGAAATAGTAGCTAATATTGGAACTCCAAAAGATATGGATAATGTAATAGAAAATGGTGCAGAAGGAATAGGCTTATTTAGAAGTGAATTTTTATATATGGATTCTGAAACTATGCCAACAGAGGATGGGCAATTTAAAGCATATAAGGAAGTACTAGAAAAGGCTGATGGAAAAAGAGTAATTGTTCGTACATTGGATATTGGTGGAGATAAAGATTTAAAATATTTAAACTTAGGAAAAGAAGATAATCCGTTTTTAGGATATAGGGCAATACGAATTTGTTTAAGAGAGCCAGAGATATTTAAAATTCAGCTTAGAGCTTTATATAGAGCAAGTATTTATGGAAAACTTGCAATTATGTTTCCAATGATTTCTTCTATAGATGAAATAAAATTAGCAAAGAATATTGCAAATGAGGTTAAGGAAGAATTAAAAAAAGAAGATATAAAATTTGATAAAAATGTAAAAATAGGAATAATGATAGAAGTTCCATCAGCAGTAATAATAGCAGAAGAACTAGCAAAAGAATGTGACTTTTTCAGTATAGGAACAAATGACTTAATACAGTATACAGTTGCAGTTGAAAGAGGAAATGAGAAAATATCAGATTTATATACAAAATTTCATCCCGCAGTTATACGTCTAATAAAAATGACAATTGATGGAGCACACAAATCTAAAATATTTTGTGGAATGTGCGGAGAAGCTGCAAGTGATGAAAGATTTATACCAATCCTAGTAGGATTAGGATTAGATGAGTTTTCTATGAATCCTACAAAGATTTTAAATTCTAGAAAGATAATTAGAAATTTAAATCACAAGGAGTGCAGAAAACTAGCAAATGAAGTATTAAAAATGTCCTCAGCAAATGAAGTTAAGGAAAGAATAATAAATTTTAATAATGAACACAAAAAATAAGACTAAATAAAAAATTTATATTCAAAAATTAATAATATAATTGGAAAAAAATATAGTATTTCAAATTTATTGGGATACTATATTTTTTTTATAAATATAAAATCGGGACTTTAAGGACCGTCCAAAAATCCTGATAGAAATGTAAATTTTTTGTGAAAGAGTAGCTATTCTTAGAAATAATATTGAAATTTAAAATCGTAAGTGATAATATTTACGTATAATTTTAAAGGAGGAAGAATCGTTGATAACTGTAAAAAATGTTACGAAAAAGTATGGAAAATTTAAAGCCGTAGACAATATTAGCTTCGAAGTTAATGATGGCGAAATAATAGGTCTTTTAGGTCCTAATGGAGCAGGCAAAAGTACGACTATGAATATTTTGACAGGATTTATAGAGCCAACACAAGGTGAGGTTATAATTAATGGATATAATATTTCTAAAAAACCTAAAAAAGCAAAAAAATGCATAGGGTACATGCCAGAAGGAGTTCCTTTATATAAAGATATGACTGTTAAGGAATTTATTACATATATGGCAGAACTTAAAGGTGTAAAAAAGGAAAATATTAAAGAAAGCGTAGAACAAGCTATGCAAGATACATGGCTTCAAAACGTGAAAAAAGTTTTAATAAAGAATTTATCTAAAGGTTATAAGCAACGTGTTAGTATGGCAGGAGCCTTAGTTGGAAATCCAGAAATTATAATATTAGATGAGCCAACAGTAGGTTTAGATCCAAAACAAATAATAGAAATTAGAAATCTTATTAAAAAATTAGGAAAAAATCATACTTTAATAATAAGCTCACATATTTTATCAGAAATAAGCCAAATATGTGAAAAGGTAATAATAATAAATAAAGGACAAATAGTAGCAGTAGATTCACCAGAAAATTTAGAAGATAAAGTAAATGTAGAAAATGCAATAAATATAATTGTAGAAGATATGGAAAATAAAATAGAAAGCTTAAAAATAAATGGAGCAAAAAAAGTTGAGCTAATTAAGAAAAATGATGACAATACAAAAGAATATAGAATTATTCCAGAAAAAGATTATGATATAAGAAAAACAATTTTCTCAGATTTAGCAAAAGAAAATATTACAATTTTTGAACTTAAAAAACCAGAAATAACATTAGAAGAAGCTTTTATGGAATTAATACAAAAAAACGAAAAAGACAAGGAAGAAAAAGAAAAGATAAAAGAAGAAGAAAAAAGACAAGAGGAAGAGCAAAAGAAACAAGAAAAACTAGATAAAAAAGAGAAAAAACAAGAAAGCAAAAAAGCTAAGAGAAACAAAGGAGGTAAAAAATAATGTGGGCAATAATAAAAAAAGAAGTTAGAACATATTTCTTATCTCCAATAGGATATGTATTTGTAGGACTATTTTTATTAATGGCAAGTTTATTCTTCTATTCAGACATATTAGTAACAGGTTCTACAATGTTTAGTTATATGTTTTATTCATTATCTACAATATTAATAATGATAATACCATTATTAACTATGAGAATGTTTTCAGAAGAAAGAAAAGATGGAACAGAGCAATTGCTATTAACAGCGCCAAGAAGTGTAACAAGCATAGTTTTAGGAAAATTCTTTGCAGCACTAATAGTATTTTTAATAGCAGTAGTTTTAACATTAATATATTATGTAATATTAATGTTCTTGGGAAGTCCAAACATAAAAACATCACTTGTAACAATGCTTGGATTTATACTGTTAGGAGCAGCACTAATTTCATTTGGTATGTTTGCTTCAAGCATTACAGAAAATCAAGTAATTGCAGCTATTATATCAATAGCATTTTATGTAATAACATGGATGGGAACTCCTTATCTTGGTAAAGGCTTAGAACCATTAGGATTAATGAATATGTTTAATAGATTTGGAAATGGTCAAATAGCTTGTACAGAAGTTGTAGCATTTCTTTCTTATACAGTATTATTTGTATTATTAACAATTATAGTTATACAAAGAAGAAAAAGTGTTAAATAAAGAGAAGGGAGAATTATTGTGAAAAAGTTTTTCGAAATAATAAAGAAAAAATGGATAGCAGATACAACTAGAGTTATATTATTAGTAGCTTTACTTGTTGTAGCATATTTAGCAATAAATATGTTGGCAGATAAACTTAATTTGCCAACACTAGATTTTACAGAGGAAAAATTATATTCTGTATCAGATGAAAGTAAAGAAAAAGTAAAAGATATAGATCAAGAAGTAACGATTTACTTTTTTGGTGCAGACGAAAATACAGCAATAATAGATTTTGCAAAACAATATACTGCCATAAATGAAAAGATAAAAGTAGAAGTTGTAGATAGTATGCAAAGACCAGATTTACTAGAAAAATATGGAATATCTAATAATAGTTCAGCAATTGTAGTACAATCACCAGAAAGATCTAAAATAATATCTGCATATGATTTAAGTAGTTATAACTATTCAACTGGAGAAACAACAGATTTAACAGAGGAAAAAGTAACAAATGCAATAATAGAAACAACATCAGAAAATAAACCAAAAGTATATTTTTTAACAGGTCATGGTGAAATGGTAGAAAATATGACACTTGCAAAAGAATATTTACAAAATGACGTTATAGATGTAGCAGATTTAGATTTGTTAACAACAGAATTTCCAGCAGATTGCAATCTATTAATAATTGCAACACCAACAAAGGATTTTACAGGTGTTGAAACTGAAAAAATAATTAATTATATTAACAATGGTGGAAATATTTTATGGCTAAATAATCCTAAAACAACGGAACTAGCTAATGTTAAAAATGTGTTGGATATATATGGTGTAAGCGTAGGTAATGGAATTGTAAGAGAAACAAATTCAGATAGAATACTACCAGGAACACAAAACTTTATATTACCAAGTTTATCTTCACATAAAGTAACAGAAAATGTATCAGATGGATATGTAATTTTATTTAATTCTGCTAGATTAGAATTTAAAAATGATGAAGAACTAGAAAAATTAGGAGTAGTAGCAAAACCAATAATGAAATCTTCAGAAAGTTCATATTATAGAATAGACCAAAGTATAACAAGTACTACAGCTAAGGAAGAAGAAGAAAAAGGAAGCTTTCCAATAGCACAAGAATTAACTAAAAAAGTAGGAGAAGATAAAGAATCAAAGCTTATAATATTTGCAAATAATTTATTTGTTTCAGATTCACAAATATCAATGAAAAGTAGTACAGGAACACAATCTATAAATGCAATTAATTTTAGAAGTAATTCAGATATACTTTTAAATACGGTTTCATATTTAGTAAATAGAGAACCAGCTATTACGATTAAAAAGAAAACAGAATATGTAACATATACAGCAACACAAAAAGAAGATTTAATAATAAGAAGTATAATCTTCGTGATTCCACTTATAATAATTGTTATAGGAATAGTTATATGGCAAATTAGAAGAAGAAAAAGATAAATAGAAAACAGTCTTAAATAAATAAAAATTTAAGACTGTTTTTTTTTCTATTTTTATGATAATATGTAACAAAAAAGAATGAAGGTGGAATGAATATGAAAAGTTTATTTATAGAATATCCAAAATGTTCAACATGCCAAAAAGCTAAGAAATGGCTGGACGAAAACAATATAGATTATATAGATAGGAATATAATTACAGAACCCCCATCAAAAGAAGAATTAAAAGAATGGATAGATAGATCTGGAATTGATGTAAAAAAATTTTTTAATACAAGTGGAATAAAATATAGGGAACTTAATATAAAAGAAAAAATAAAAAATATGTCAGAAGATGAAATTTACGAATTATTATCATCAGACGGAATGCTAATAAAAAGACCTTTATTTATATCAGATAAGAGGATTTTGAAAGGTTTTAAAGAGAAAGAATGGGAAGAACTAAAAGGAGAAAATAATGCAATTAATTAGCTTTGATAAGTATAAAAGTACACATTATAAAAAGAAATTAAATAAGAAAAAAGTTACTGTAATTGTTGTAATATTAATAATTATACTTATAATTTCTATATTGGCAGGAATATATATGTGTAATAAAACATTTAGAAATGGTGTGGATAAATACATATTTAGAAAAAATATACAAGAAAATAATGGACCTATAATAGAATTGCCTGCGCAAATAGAAGATAATAATATTTTAGTATATAACAATTATATAGGAATATTAAATAAAAGCATACTTAGCGTGTATAATTCTAATGGAAAGAAAGAAAAAGAATTAGAGGTCGAAATTAGTAATTGTATATATGATACAGAAAATAGATTTTTAGCAATGGCAGAAAAAGAAGGTTCAAAATTGGAGCTTATTTCTGGAACAGATATTTTATGGAAAAAGAATATAGAAGGAAATATAGAGCACATTTTTGTAAATAAAAATGGATATGTTTCTGTAATAATTACAGGTACGACCCATAACAATGTTATAATAACATATAATTTAGAAGGTACAGAGTTATTTAGAACATTTTTATCTCAAACAACTGCGATAGATGTAGAAATATCAAATGATAATAAATATTTAGCATATGGAGAAGTGGATGTAACAGGCAGTTTTATTCAGTCAAATGTTAAAATAATTTCAATAGAAAAAGCACAAACAGATCCATCTAATGCTATAGAATACATATATCCATCAGAGTCACAAGAACTAATAATAGAATTAAAATATCAAGACAATAATAAATTAATATGTATGTATGATGATTCTATACACACCATAGAAAATAAAGAAGATAAAAAGATATTAGATATTTCTAGTACAAAAAATACATTTGCAGATGTAAACTTAAAGGATAATATAGTTTGCGTAACAGAAAAATCAACAGGATTATTTGCTAATATAGATGTAGAAATAACAAATACATCAAGTGGAAAAACTAATATTTATAATATAGAAGGAGTTGCCAGTGCATTAGAAGCGTTTGGAAATGTAATTGCTATAAATTTAGGAACAGAAGTAGATTTTATAAATACAAATGGATGGTTAATTAAAAGATATAATTCATCAACAGAAATAAACAATATTATTTTAGGAGAAAACATAGCGGGAATTGTTTACGCAGACAAAATAGAAATTTTAAATTTATAGGAGGGGAAAATGAATTTTATGGCAGATATTATAATTATTTTAATTTTGGCAACATGTGTATTTTTTGGAGTAAAAAGAGGACTAACAGGTGTAATAGTAAAGTTACTTTCTATAGTAATTTCTTTGATTCTTTCATTAATTTTATTTAAACCGGTTTCTACGATTATAATTAATCATACTAATATATATAATGATTTAGTTACAAACATAGAAAACTCATTAGATTCAAAAGAAGATAAGAATGCAGAAGAAAGTGCAGAACCAAATATAATAGTGGACTCTATAAACAAGCAAATGAATACTGTTAAAGAGAATACAAATGAAGTTATTGCCAAAAGCATAGCAGAAGTAATTATTAATTTAATAGTTATTGTAGTATTA
>USAE01000048.1 GCA_900552655.1 uncultured Clostridium sp. | reverse complement strand
TACAAAAGCCTTCTAGGCGCAGAGCAAACCACCCGTTTTACGGGTGGTTATGATTTTAAGACCTTAAAGGTGCTAATTTAGTATCTTTAGGGTCTTTTTTTCATATAAATTAAAACGAATCGCGACATTTTAATTTAATGTTTTCTTATTTATAAGATAGGCAAGTATGCCAAAACAATTTTAGATTAATAAAATATTAGGAGGTAAAAAATGAATAAAAAAATTTTAATTATAATAGGTGTAATAGTAATAATAGGAGTTATATTAGGAGTTTCAATAAACAAGCCAAAAGATGAAAACACTTTTATATTAGGTATGGATGATAGCTTTCCGCCAATGGGATATAGAAATGAAAACAATGAATTAGTAGGATTTGACATTGATTTAGCAAATGAAGTTTGCAAAAAAATGGGGATGGAACTAAAGACTCAAACAATATCTTGGGCTGCTAAAGAACAAGAGTTAGATTCAGGAAACATTGATTGTATATGGAATGGCTTCGGTTATACAGAAGACAGAAATAATGTTATGACATTAAGCAAACCATATGTTAAAGATAAATCTATGTTTGTTGTAAAAGAAGATTCATCTTATGAAGATCAAGATGAATTAAAAGGTAAAAAAATTGGAGTTCAAAGTGGATCTACGCAAGAAAAAAGATTAAATGAATCTAACTATGGAAAAGAACTAGGCGAAATAATAGGATATACAGATTACTTAACAGCATTAATGGATTTAGAAACAGGAAATATAGATGCAGTTTATATGAGCCAAATTTCTGGAAATTATATTATAGAAAAACAAAATAAAGAATTTAAGACATTTGATGCAATAGGGATAGGAGAAGAATCTAAAGGTATGGTTATAGCATTTAAAAAGGGAAATGTAGAACTAAAAGATAAAGTAGAAAAAGCATTAGATGAATTAAAACAAGAGGGAAAACTAAAAGAGTTATCAGAAAAATGGTTTGGTAAAGATTTAACAGTTTAGGAGGAAAAATAATGGAGAATTTTTTTAATTTAGTAAAAATATTATCTGAAGGACTTGGAACAACTTTACTAATTTTTACACTTACATTATTGTTAGGAATTCCTGCAGGAATATTAGTAGCAATGGCAAGAAATTCTAAAAATAAAATAATAAGTAATATAACAAAGTTATATATACTAATTATAAGAGGAACACCTATGATGTTACAAATAATATTTATATATTTTGCGCCATATTATTTATTTAAAATTAATTATGATAGATTTGTAGCAATAATAATTGCATTTGTAGTAAACTATGCAGCATATTTTGCAGAAATATTCAGAAGTGGAATATTAAGCATACCAAAGGGGCAAAAAGAAGCAGCATTTACACTAGGATTTAGTAAAACACAAACATTTTTTAGAATATTATTACCACAAATTATAAAAAGAATATTACCATCGATGTCAAATGAAGTAATATCATTAATAAAAACAACATCACTAGCACAAATAATTGGTATAACAGAAATATTTGCATTAGCACAAAAACAAGCAAGTTATCAATTTTCTATAGTTCCATTATGTGTTGCAGGATTAATATATCTAATTTTATGTACAATAATTACATATGTGTTTAATAGAGCAGAGAAAAAATATAATTATTATACAATAACTTAGTAAAGGAGAAAAAAAGATGAAAGAAATTTTAAAAGTAGAGAATTTAGTAAAAACATATAGTAAAAACTATGCCTTAAAAAATGTCTCATTTTCTGTAAACGAAGGAGAAGTATTAGCAATAATAGGATCTTCAGGATCTGGAAAATCTACAATTTTACGAATTATAAATCAATTAGAAAAAATGGATGGTGGGAATATAACAATTTGTGGAGATTCTATGGTAAAAGAGAATAAGGGAGAAAACAAAAAAGTAATATATTCAGAAAAAGAGATATTAAACAAAATGAACTTAGAATGTGGAATGGTATTTCAAAATTTTAATTTATTTCCTCACTTATCAGTTCTAGAAAATGTAACAGAAGCTATGATACAAGTGCTAAATAAACCAAAGAAAGATGCAGAAGAAGAGGCAACAAAAATATTAGCAAGAATGGGATTAGAAGAAAAAATAAACCAATATCCATGTAACTTATCTGGTGGAGAACAACAAAGAGTTTCTATAGCAAGAACACTTGCTATAAACCCAAAAATCATTTTTATGGATGAACCCACAAGTGCACTTGACCCAGAACTTGTAGGAGAAGTTTTAAAAGTTGTAAAACAGCTAGCAAAAGAAAAAAGGACAATGGTTATAGTAACACATGAAATAGGGTTTGCACGTGAAATTGCAGATAGAGTTATTTTTATGAGCAAAGGAGAGATTGTAGAAGAAGGAAGACCAGAAGAGGTTATAGAAAATCCAAAGAAAGAAAGAACAAAAGAATTCTTAAGAAGATATTTAAAATAAAAGGAGGATAATTATGTTAGAAGGAATAAAACCATGTAAAGTTATGAAATTTTTTGAAGAAATAAGTAATATTCCAAGAAAATCTGGAGAAGAAGATAAAATTGTAGAATACTTAAAGAAATTTTCAGAAAATAGAAATTTAAAATATTATGTTGATGACTACAAAAACATAGTAATAACAAAAGAAGCAAGTAATAGTAAAATAGAAGAAAAACCAATTGCATTACAAGCGCATACAGATATGATATGTGAAAAAATAGTAGGAAGTAAACACGATTTTTCTAAAGACGGACTAAAATTATATGTAGAAGAAGACTTTATAAAGGCTAAAGAGACAACTCTTGGAGCAGATAATGGTATAGGAGTTGCAATTATGTTAGCAGTGTTAGATTGTGAAAAAATAGAAAGTCCAAAAATAGAATGTATTTTTACTTCTGAAGAAGAAACTACAATGAAAGGTGCAATAAATTTAGATTTAGATAAGATAGAAAGTAATAGAATAATTTCATTAGATAATGGAAAAGAAGGGAAAATATTAGTAAGTTCTGCAGAGTGTAATGAATGGAAAGGAAAGGTAAAATATAGTGCTAATAAAAATAGTGAAGCTGGATTTGAACTAATATATGATAATTTTAAAGGAGGTCATTCTGGAGGAAATATAGGAGATGAGAAAAGAGGAAATCCATTAAAATTAGGAATAGATATAATAAGTAAGTTAAAAGACACTAAACTCGCATATATAGAAGGCGGAAGCAGAGTAAATGTTATACCAAGAAATGCTTGCATAAAATTTGTTACTAGTGATAAAAAAGCAAAAGCGATTATAGAAGAAGAAATAAAAAAGCAAAAAGAATTTTTTGGTGAAAATGTAATAATAAAACTTAACGAAAACAAGAATATCGTAGAAACAATAGACGAAAAAACAAGTAATAAAATTATAAATTTTATTAAAGAATTTCAAAATGGAGCTATAGAAAAAGATGATGAAGGAAATGTTTTACAATCTGGAAACATGGCTAAAGTAACTACAAATAAGGATAATATAGAAATAGAATTTTCAGAAAGGAGTAATGTACAAAAATATGAAACTGAATATTTAGAAAATTTAGATAATTTAATAAAAAGATATGACATAGAAATAGTGTGGAAACAAAATTTAAAAGGAGTACCAAAAAAAGAAAATAATATTTTAGCTAATGAATGTAAAAAAATTTATAAAAATCTTTTTGATGAAGAAATGGAAGAAGTAGTGTCACAAGGAGTTGTAGAAGGAGGATTTTTTACTAGTAAAAAGAAAGATTGTGAATATATTTGCATAGGTCCAAACACTTACGATGTGCATAGCCCAAGCGAAAGACTATCTATAAAATCTACAAAAAAAATGTGGAAATTTGTTAAAGAATTATTAAATACAATATAAAACTATTGATAAAAAATAAAAAATATAGTTTAATAATAATGTAGCTAATTAATATAAAAAAGGAAGGAACAATCAAATGAAAAGAAAAGTAATAGTAAGTATAATTTTAACTATAGCAATGAGTTTTTGTATGACATTTGCAATGGCAAATAACACAGTAGAAGTAAATAATTTAGAAGATATAAAAAATGTGATAGAGTCAAGTGGAAAAGAAAATTTAGACATTTATGATGTGTTACAAATTTATAAAGATTTAAGTGAAGATTATAGCAATGAAGAAATTGCAAGCGAAATAGAAAAAAATAAAGAGTTATTAGTAGAAAAAGGTATAAGTGAAAATGTTATAGATTCAGGAACTAACGTTTTAAAATCTGTTGATGAAAAACAATTAAATAAAATACTTTCTGAAGATATAAATATAGACGAAATACAAAAACAATTAGAAGAGGGAAAAAACCCATCAGAAATATTAAATGATATAGAAAAAGACATGACTCCAACAGATAAATTATCTTTAGGTATAAATGTTATAATGGCATTTTCTATAGTTAAAACAATTATGTGGGTAATTGTTGTGTTAATAATATATAATATTATTGTTAGATGGAGAATATATAAAAAAGCAGGAAAAAATGGTTGGGCATCTTTAATACCAATATATAGAGATGTAGTTATGTATAAAATAAGCGATGTGTCACCATGGGTATTACTATTATTATTGGTACCAGTAGTAGGATGGTTTGCATTAGCAATTATAAATATTTACACTAAGTTTACTTTAGCAGAAGGATTTAAAAAAGGAATAGGATTTGGTTTTGGATTATGGTTACTAGGACCAATATTTGAAGCTATTTTAGCATTTTCTAAGAAAACTAAATATGTAGGATTTAATAAAAAATAGAAGACTGTATTTATACAGTCTTTTTCTAGTGCTAGCGACTTATTGAGTGCATTAGATTTAAATTTAATATTTGTTAAAAAAGAGGTGTACATAAATTGATTTGAAGCCTCAAAATATTGATATTTTGGAAGAAATATGGTATAATAAAAAGGTAGTATGTTGTAAGGAGAAAAGATATGTTTAATGAAAAAAAATTTAAATTTGATATAGAAAATTTAAAGCAAGACCTAGCAATAGAGGATATGTATGTAACAGAAGAGGACATATCTTTATTAAGAGATTACAAAGAACAAAAAATAACAGAACAAGATATGATAAATAAAATAAAGAAAATGTCTTTATAAGGAGCTGGTTTTATGTATGATTTATATGAAGCTAGAAATTCTATATACTGTTATGAAAATACAGATATATTAAAAAATAAATTAAATATAAAAGATAAAGAAAAATTATATGACTACGAAAGAAAAATAGTTTTAACAAAACTATTTATTTTAAGGCAGAAAGAAATAATAGGAAAATTTGATATTTATCATTTTACGAATATTCATAAATTTCTATTTGAAGATATATATAATTTTGCAGGGCTTTTTAGAAGTGAAAACATTGCAAAAGGCAATTTTAGATTTGCAGAGTGGGAATATATAGAACAAGAATTAATAAAATTATTAGACGAATTAAAGGCAGAAAAATACTTAGAAGGATTAACTAAACAAGAATTAGCAAAAAAATTAGCATATTATATGGCAGAGTTAAATGTATTACATCCGTTTAGAGAAGGAAATGGTAGAGCAATAAGAGAATTTATAAGAGAGCTAGCAATGAAAAACGGGTATGAATTAGACTTAACTAAAACAACGCCCACAAATATGCTAAATGCTTGCATAGAGTCGGTAGTTGATACAAGTGAGTTAGAAGAAATTTTATATAAATGTTTAGTATAGGTACCATGAAAATGGTATCTATATTTTTAGGATATAGGAATATGGGATTTTAAAAATTGACTAAAATAAAAAAGGAGAGAAAAATATGAAAAACTATTATTTTACATCAGAAAGTGTAACAGAAGGGCATCCAGATAAATTATGTGATTATATATCTGACAAAATATTAGACGAATGTTTAAGACAAGACAAACATTCAAGAGTTGCAGTTGAAACATTTGCATCTAGCAATAAAATAGCTGTTGCAGGACAATTAACATCAAATGCAATTGTAAACATAGAAGAAATAGTAAGAAATACAATTAAGGAAATTGGCTTTGACAACAAAGAAACAGACATAGATTACAGAACTTGCGAAGTAGATATTAATATTACTAAACAAAGTAATGATATTGCATTAGGAGTAGACATTGGTGGTGCTGGGGACCAAGGAATAATGTTTGGTTTTGCTACAAATGAAACAGAAAATTATATGCCATATGCTTTAGATATATCACATAAATTGGCGAAAAGATTAACAGATGTTAGAAAAGAAAAAATAATACCATATTTAAGACCAGATGGTAAGACAGAAGTAACAGTTGAATATAAAAATGATGTACCAGAAAGAATAGAAAACATATTAATATCTACTCAACATTTAGACAATATAGATATGGATAAATTAAAAAAGGACATAAAAGAATATGTAATAAATGAAATTATTCCAGAAGGAATGATTGATGAAAAAACAAAAATATATATAAATCCAACTGGAAGATTTGTAATAGGAGGACCTTTAGGAGATACAGGGCTTACTGGTAGAAAGATTATTGTAGATACATATGGTGGATATGCAAGACATGGAGGAGGAGCATTTTCCGGAAAAGATGCTACAAAAGTAGATAGATCTGCAGCATATATGGCAAGGCATATAGCAAAAAATGTTGTAGCCAATGGCTATGCAGATAAATGTGAAATTCAGTTATCTTATGCAATAGGAATTGAAGAGCCATTATCTATTTATATAAATACTTTTGGAACAAATAAAATTGAAGAGGAAGAAATTATATATAAAATAAAAGAAAAATTTAATTTAACACCAAATGGAATTATAAAATATTTAGACTTACAAACTCCAATTTTTGCGAAAACAACTAATTATGGACATTTTGGAAAAGACTATTTACCTTGGGAAAAAATAGTTAGTATGTAATTGTAAAAGAATAAAATTTGCTCCATATTAAAAAATATGCTATAATATACAATATAATAGTTTATAGGGAGAGTGATTATCAAATTCACATAACAATACAATTAGGAAAAAAACTGAGTATTGTGTTATCAGTTAAATAAAAACACTAAACGAAAAAAGAATTGGAGAGTGTTAAAAATGAAAAGTGCCTCGGGTAATATTACTCTAAAAAAGGCAACAAGAAAAGACATTAAAGAAATTACAGAATTAATTTACATTACAGAGCCAGAGCCAGAACTTGAATGGGGATATGGAACTGAATTAGAAAAGAAAGAAGTATTAGAAAATCTAATGCAAATTAGAAATAATAGATTCTCATTAAAGAATTTTATTGTCGCAAGAAAAGATAATAAATTAATTGGTATGGCATTATTAATTGAAGGAAAAGATATTGATAGATTAACAATTAACAGTGAAAAGAAAGTTGTAAAAATCCAAAAAGGTTTTTTAAATAAACTAGGATATATTTATTCTTCAATTAGGGATTATTTTTTATTTAGAGAATGTGAAATAGATGAATTTTATATATCTAACATAGCCATAAAAAAAGAATATAGAGGAAATGGATATGCTAAAATAATGATAGAAAAAATTAGGAAAATGGCTAAAAGGAAAGGATATGGAAAAATTTCTTTAGTAGCTAAAAATGATAAATTAATAAAATTCTATGAAAGTTTAGGTTTTAACCTAATAAATAGAAGAATAAGGAGAATGGTTTCCGAAATATAAAACAAAAAGCCCTTAGGGGCTTTTTGCTTTATATAGTAAAAAATTAATTTCTAATTATTGCAATCACAGTCATTAGTTTTTTTCATATCGCAATCCATATAAAACTTTTTCTCAGCAAGTTTATCTTGAACACCACGTAAAGCTTCACCAAATCTTTGGAAATGGACAATCTCTCTTTGCCTTAGGTAACGAAGAGGGTCTATAACATCTGGTTCATCTTTACATAAATCTATTAGTTTTTCATAAGTTGCACGGGCTTTTTGTTCTGCAGCAAGGTCTTCCTGTAAATTTGCAATAACATCACCTTTACAAGCTAAATATGCAGCTGTAAAAGGTACGCCAGAAGCAGATTGTGGATATACATCAACCCCGTGATCTGTGTAATAAGCAGAAAGTCCAGCCTTTTCAATTTCTTCTATAGAAGCATTTTTAGTTAGTTGATGAACAATACTTCCAACCATTTCTAAGTGAGCTAATTCGACTGCACGCTAATGTTATCAATGACTATATGTAAAGACTGCAAATAGTCATTGGCTTTCTAATAAAGCTATATTTTTGGAAGTTTAGGGTATATATTTAATTCAAAATTTGTAGGGTTTGAATTATGTTTTATTGCTTTTTCAGTTTTTAAATATGTAACTTTAGCAAGAATACTTTTTAATAATATATTTTTATCTTCAGCTGTTTCTAATTTATAATATAAATCAATTACATTCTCTAATTTAGGAATTATTGATTTCTTTTCAGACTGTGATTTCTCATTATTATTTAAAGTAGTAGAATATTCATTTAATTTTGTTTCTAAATTTTTAATAGTTTCTTTTATAGTTTTAGAACGACTAATAAATTCCTCACTACTATAAATTCCATTTTCTAAAAAGTCATAGAGTTTGTTTAATTTTTCATTTTCTTTTTTTATTTCTTTTTCAATTGATAAAGCTGAATGTTTTAATAATTTGTTATTATCATTATTAGTAGTATCTTTTAAATTATAATTTAACTTATAATTTGCAAGCCAAATTTTTAGTGCCTCTATTAACTTATCTTCTACGATATAAAGTTTAGAACTAATGTTAGTACATTTTAAGTTAGGACATATTAGCGTAGCTGGTGAACCTTTTTTATTATAAGGTCTTCGTTGCATTGGTCTTCCACATTTTTCACAAAATACTATACCGTGCAAGTGGATTTTTTATAGTGTCATTGTGTGTAACTTTAGGTATATTTTGTTTTCGTTTTTCTTGAACTATATTCCAAGTGTTAATATCTATAATGGGTTCGTGTAAACCATCATAAATTAAGTAATTAGGATTACGAGGTCTACTTTTAATTATGCGACCATTTTTAGTTTTCTTTTTTTCTTTTCGTCTATTCCAAACAATTTTTCCAATATAGGTAGGATTATTTAAAATATCTCTTATAGAGGAAATATTCCATTCATTTGAAATTCTGGGTTTTAGGTGCATATCATTTAATTGTCGTGTTACATAGCTTATAGAATTACCCTCAATAGAATATAATTTAAAAATTTCTCTAACAATAAATGCTTCATTTTCATTTATTTTCAAGGAATATCCTTTTTTATTAGTTAATTTGATTTTTTTATATCCGAAATGGTGGAATATTCCCAATAAAATTACCTTCTGCTACAGATAATTCTCGACCTCTTTGCAATCGTCTATTAATAGTTTTATATTCGCGTCTTGACATAAATAAGCCAAACTCAAAATATTCTTCGTCAAATTCATTGTCTGGATTGTATGTTTTTACAGGAGTAATAATTTGAGTGTGTGAATATTTAAATGCTTTTGCAACTCTACCTTGGTCAGAAGTATCACCACGTGCGAGTCTTTCAACTTCAACAACTAATATACCAGTCCACATTTCATTTTCGACATCTTTTAATAGTTTCTGCATTTCTTTTCTTTCGCTAATTGTTTCGCCACTTACTATTTCTCGATATATTTTCCCAATAGTTAGTCCTCTTTTTTTAGCTAAAGTTGTTAATATTTTTTCATGTCTGGCTAAAGTTTCGCCTTCTTCATATTTTTCAGCTTCTAAATCTTCTCTTGATTTACGTAAATAAATTGCATATGTGCCACTAGCTTGCACATTTCCTCCTTTCCTCGCAATTTTTACATATACTTAGATAATTATATTTAAACTATGAAAAAATTACAATATACAAAATGCTATTTGGTAGCTATTTTTTCTAGTAAGTGTATGAAAACTCTATTTATATAGTCCTTTTGTAAATTAATATCACTAACAAAATAATCATTGTGAACTTTTACTTTTGTATTTGATAAATTATAATTTTCTAATACTATAAAAATCACCTCATTACAAACTATTAAAGAGAAAAGTTAAAAATACCATAAATTTTTATTTTAATGAGTTAATATATAGTAATAATTAAAATATTATGTGACAAATTCACCAGTTAAATTGTATACAAGTTATTACTTAGAAGATTTAATAGGAAATCAAAGTAGTATATGTTTAATAATTCAAAAATAAACGTTTGTATCTAAATAAATCTGAATAAAATTGTTTGTTGATGATATCTTAAAATTCATTCAATTTAATAGTTTTTGTAGTTATTTTAACTAAGAAAAGATAAAATTATTAAAACTTTTGTAACAAATTGTTTTTTGAATCGTCTTATATGTGAGGAGGACAAAATTGTGCACGATATTGAATCAATGTATAAAGAACATTTCCAAACAGTATATAAGTACTTAGTATGCTTAACACATAATGAAGATACTGCAGAAGAACTAACACAAGAAACTTTTTATAAAGCAATACAAAAAATTAATACATTTAAAAATGATTGTAAAACATCTGTATGGTTATGCCAAATCGCTAAAAATTTGTGGTATGATGAATTGAAAAAAAGTAAAAAGATAAAAGAGATTAGTGAAGAAGAATATTTATCAATACAAACAAAAATTGACATGGAAGAAAATATAATATTTAAGGAAAATAAAAAAACATTATACCAAAGAATAGACAATCTTAATGAACAAATGAAATCAGTAATTTATTTAAGAATAATTGGTGATTTAAGTTTTAAAGAAATAGGTGACATTTTAGGCAAGACAGAAAATTGGGCAAGAATAACTTTTTACAGAGGAAAAGAAAAATTGAAGGAGGAAAAAGAATATGAAAGCAAATAATAAATGCAAGATTGTTCAAGATTTATTGCCAAATTATATTGAAAAACTAACTAGTAATGAAACATCTGAATTTATAAACGAACATTTAAAAAAATGTGATGAATGTAATGAAATTTATAAGCAGATGGATATAAATCTAGAAAGCAATATAGAAAAATCAACACAAAGAGAAATTAACTTTTTTAAAAAATACAAAAAACGATTATTTTTATTTAAATTAATAATAA
>USAE01000047.1 GCA_900552655.1 uncultured Clostridium sp. | reverse complement strand
TGGCGTGAAAAGCAGGTTATGTGTAGTACTATATTTAGGAAAAAATGTAGTGCTAGATATAGCCTGTTTTTCTTGTTGTTTAAAAATTCTTTTAGAAAAAGTGTTTTTACAACAACTAGATTATGCAGATTGTAAAGAAATTTTTTGCAATTACACCAACTTGAAATTATTAAATAAATTAGAAAAACAAGGAGGTGTAGCATAATGAAAAGATTTGAATTTGGTAAAAATAACAGAGATAAAAGAAATACTAATAATGCAAATAACTTAGAAAATGGCAAAAGCAAGAAAAAGATAAGCAAAGACCTAAAAGCGAGATTTAGCAGTTTAGAAATAAAACCGCAATTCCTAATAATAGGTTTAGTAGCAATAATAACAGTAATAAGTTTAATATATTTGATATTTTTAAAATATAGTCCAATAATGAATTTTAAATATGAAGGTTATGCAATAAAAGGAAAAGAGATAACAGAAAATTTACTTGGAGCTTCTAAAAATACTGAAAAAAGTGATACACAAAATAGCGATTCAAGTGATAATACGGAAAAAAACATAGACTTAGCAAAAATAGAAGAACAAGGAACAATATTTAAAAAATTAGGAACATATTTTATAGGGAATAAAGAAAAAATGGAAATAGACTTAAATTACCCAATATATATAAACGATAAAAATACAATATATAATTTAAGTCAAGATATAATGCTAATAAGTAAAAACTTTGAAAAAATATCAGGATATCCAAACATCAGTATAACAGATGGAAAAGTATATAATGGAAATAGTTTAGAAAGAGCAGATAGTAAAGAATATATATTTGCCAAAACAGAAGAAGGAATATATATAAATTTAAAAGAGATAAAAATAAATACAACAGCAAATGAATATGTAATACCAGCCAATAGTTTAATAGTATTTGAAGAGAACGAAATAAAATACTATAGCTTGGCAGATAATATTTTATTGTTTAACAAAATAAATGATGTGGATTATAATTCTCAAGTAACAATAAAAAACATAGAAGATAATTCTCAAAATAATTTAAACAATAAGTCACAAGATAATACAAAAAAAGTGGATAACCAATACAATTACGAAGATTTATTAACTCGATTAGGAATAATAGGAAAAGATACGGATAAGTTACCTAACGAAGAAATACAAAAAGAAGACACAACTGCAAAAGAACAAGAAGAAAATAAGCAAGAAAAAGAAGATAAAGAAGAAAACGAAACAACACCAAGCGAAGACAAGCAAGAAGAACCACAACAAGAACTAGAACAAGAAAACAACGAGCAAGGCAACCAAGAAAAAAAATACATAAAACCAGAAGTAACAGCAGAAGAATTTACAGCAGAGGTATACTCAGCAAAAAGCACACTAACAATAAAAGATCCAACAGCAAGAATAATAGAAGCCCCAACCTTTGAAATATATAAAGATGGAAAAATATATTTAAGAAGAACATATACACAAGCTGGCGAAATAATAGTAACAGGATTAGACGCAGATACAGAGTACGAAATAATAGGAAAATATATATACAAAAATGAAGAAGACAAAAAAATAGAAAACACATTCTTTAAAGGAACAGTCAAAACAAAAGGATATGAAGCTTTAGGAGCAATAACCTTAGCTAAGGAAGAAGGAGAAATATATAATAACAAAATTCAAATAAAAAATGTAAAGATAATATCTGATTTACACAATGAAGTAATAAAAGGAATAGATACAGTAGAATTAAAAACAGGAAGTATTAAAACAGTTCTAAAAAATAACAAATTAAATGAATTATTAGCAGGAAAAGAAATAACAATAGAAAGTTCAGAAGGGCTAAAGTCTAACGAAAAAATAGAATATGAGTTAAAATTCTATGACAAAAAAGGCAAAGAATTAAAAGTAGAAAACAATAAAGGAAAAACAAGAACATCAAAGCAAGAGCCAAAAGTAACAATAAAAATAAAAGAGCAAGATATTGTAAGTGTAACATTAGGAATAAAATTAGCTAATAAAGACAATGTAGATTTGGAAAACTACAAATATATAGTAAGAAAACCAAATGGAGAAATAGAAAAAGAAGAAAGATTGTCACAAAACCAAAAAGAAATAAAATTAGACGATTTAGACTCTAACCAATATTACAGCTTAAAAATATATGCAGACTACGACTTGAACAATAACAAAGGAATGCAGAAACAAGTAGAAATAGGTGATTTAGTATTTGCAACACAACCATTATCAACACTAGGTTCTGTAGAACTAAAAGTAGAGGGGGAAGATATAACAACAGATAAAGCAACATTATCATATGAAATAGATGAAGAAAGAACAGATAAACGATTAATACAAATACTAAATTCTATAAAAGTAGAATTAATAAATAAAAATACAGGAAAAGTAGCAAAAACAACAGAAATACAAGACGAAGAACTTCAAACGTTAAAATCAGGACAAAAGCTAGAGAAAACATATGAAAATTTAGTATCTAACACAACATACGAAATAAAAATAACAAGTAAAGTAAAACCAGGAACAAAAGAAGAGAGTGCACCAGTGACATACAATTACCAAAGCTTTACGACAGTAAAAGCACCAGCAAAAGTAGAAATACAAAATAAATTTGTAACGAAAGACTTAATAGACTTAGATGTAAGAATAGAAGATAAAGATAATGCAATTTTAAACAATAAAGTACGAATGGAACTAAGAGACGAAAAGAATACATTAGTTGAAACAAGTGAGATAAAAACAAATAAAGACTGGTTAAGAAAAACATATAACAAATTAGAGGAAAACAAAACATACACATTAAAATTCTTCGCAGACGAATACAACGAAGGTCATACAGACGCAACATACAAAAGAAATTATTTATTAAAAGAAATCGATATATTAACAGAAGAAGGAATTACAGGAAAGATCGATTTAAAAAGTATGTTAAAGAAAACAACGGGAAAGAACCTAGTAGACCCAAGTTCTAAAATTAAGTGGTATACAAAATTTATTGGATCTAGTGAATATTATGATAAAAGTTATGATGAAGAAAGCGAAATATTAAAGTTAGGAACATCTAGTCTAACACATTTAGCACATTTATATGATTTAAGAGAATATAAAGGTCAAGAAATAACAATATCATTTAAAATAAAAGCAGACGAGGGAATAATTCCATATATACAAAATTCGATAAATACAGCATATTATATTACAGAAATAGAGGGAGTTACACAAGATAGTTTTAAAGAATATAAACAAACATTAGTAGTAAATGAGCAAGGTTATGTCGGAATTTACTTAAAAAATGAAGGTAGAAACCCAGATGCTAAAGCATATATAAAAGATTTGCAAATAGAACTAGGAAACACAAAAACAAGTTATGAAAAATATAAATACAATATGGAAAGCAAAATACAAATAAACTTAGAAGACAAGCGAGATGAAATAATAACAAACGACTACTATATAAAAATATATGAAGATGGAAAATTAATAGATACAAAAAAATATGAAGACTTTCCAGAAAATAATAAAATAGAGAATGCAGAAAAAGAGTTAAATATAAAAGAAGACCATAACTATAAACTAGAATTAACAGTAAAAATAAGATTAAGAGATTACGTTATATCAACATTTGAATTTAATACAAAAAATGGAGAGATACTAGGAATTAGTACTGTAGAAGAATATAAGAAAATTCAACCAGAAGGAAATTATATTGTACTAAATGATTTGGATTTTAGAAATGAAAGTAATTGGGCTGTTCATACAAGTGCTAATATTAAGTTCCAAGGAAATATAAATTTTAATGGGCATAGCATATATAAAAATTATTATGCAAATATGAATGATGCTATTTTTAATGTTATAGGTGAAAAAGGAAAAATAGAAAACTTAGTGCTAAAAATATACTTTACTTCTGACTTAGCAGGAGGTGGATATGGTTTATTTCAAACAAATTATGGCACAATTTCTAATACAATAATTAATGTAGAAGAAAGTGAAGAGAAAAAAAATGGGATTATTCAAATATTTGGAAACCTTAATTATGGCACTATAGAAAATTTTATTATAAATTATAAAGCGCCAATATATGGTACATCCATATATGCTATAAATTCTAATTTAGGAGATATAAATAATGGATATATATATGGAAAAGACCTAAAAATACATGATGTACAGAACAACAATGCAATTTTTATGTATCAAAACTTTGGAAAAGTAAGTGAAGTATTTGTATTAAATAATGCCTACATGGACAAAGAGAATTACGATTATACATATTCAAAGATAGTAACAAGAAATACAGGAACTGTAGAAAATGTGTATACAGTAGGTTTAGGAAATATTTATAAAGTAAATAGTACGCCGAATGTTGCTGTTGATAATTCATATAAGGTTAAAAATAGTTACTATATAAGTGATGTAATATTTAAAGGAACAACAGATAAAAAGATAACTAATAAAGCTTTATGGGATACAAATTTCCAGAATAATATTTTAAATAGTTCTAATAAATGGGAAATAGATGAATTAGTAAGTTTAGGATATTATCCATGGTTAAAATTAAACAATTGTATGCCAAGGCAAGAATATATAGCACTTCCAGAGATGACAGATGCAGATTTACCAGAAATACTGTTTACAGAAACATTAGAAAAGACATATAAAACAGCAAAAGTTAAGATAAGTATGTATAATCCAAGTGGTGAAGAAGTAACACATATAAAAGTAAAAGACCTAGATTGCGAAATAGAAAGTCAGGAATATGCAAATGGAAGAAGCGAAGTAATAGTAAATTTAAGTAATCCGTTACAGTGTGTATCAACATATTCAGTATTAAGTTTTACAACAAAAGGAGCATTTAACCTAGAGTATACAAAAGAATATAACGAAGGAGAAATATTAATTAATGTAGATTTATATAATGAAATATACACAATAGAAGATTGGTATGAAATAAAAAATAAGGGTAACGAAAATTATAAATTAATGGCAAATTTGGACTTTAAAAATGCAGATCCCAAAAAATATGCAGGAATAAAATTGTATGGGATATTAGATGGTATGGGTCATACAATACAAAATATGTATGTTCCAAGTTCTATAGGGAGAGCTTTATTTTATGATGTAAAAGATAATACCGGAATACTAAATCTAAACATAAAAAATTATAATGTAGAGAAGGACAAAGGATATGTAGGCTTAATAGAGTCTGGTAACGGAATTAAGATGAAAAATGTAAATATAGATACAATGAATATAACATCAAATTCTAGTTTAGCAGTAGGAGGAATTATAGGATATTCAAATTATGCAGAACTGGAAGATGTAACCCTTAACAACATAAATATTTTAGAAAAAAATGCAAATTCATGTGTAATAGGTGGAATTATTGGAAAAGGTAGCATGGATATAAATAATGTATATGCAAATAATGTTAATATTAAATTAGAAAATCCAGTTGGAAGTGTAAATGTTGGAGGAATTGCAGGAAATTTATATAGTCAAGCTACTAAAATTTGTAATACTATAATAAATGGAAATATAGAGGCAGAAACAGGAAATGTAGGGGGAATGATAGGATTAGGAAATTGTATTATAAAAAATAATATAGTAAAAATGAATTTAATTTCTAATGGAAATTTTGTTGGTGGGCTTATAGGAAATCAAACTAATACTCAAACCGAAATTAAGAATAATTTGTATATTGGTAATATTGTAAACAAAAAAGAAACAGAGTATACAGGAGAGCTATTTGGAGTATACGAGCTACAAACACCTAACTATACATTTAATGAAAACAAAATTAATGGTTTAACTATAAAAGAAAGCAAAAGTAATTTAGACATAAATGATTTGTCAAACGAAAAAACATATAAAGAAATTTTAGAATTTGATGATAACTACAACTATGATGATTTAAACAATAAATTACCACTATTAAAAAATTCAGACAAAACGAATTTATTACCAAATCAAAAAACAATATATATAGTAAATGAAGATGTTACTATAAAAAATGTAACAACCCTTAGAGAAGATGGAAATAGGCTAAAAGTAAGATTAGAAATAGCAAATCCACAAAATCTTGAAATAACAGGAATGCAAATAGAAAATATGGATGTAGAAGTTACAGATAAACGTAACAAGAAAGGAATAACATATATAGATTTAGTAGCTATTCCAAATAAATATTATGATAACTATCGTATAACTGGAATTAAATATTTAAAAAATAATGAAGAAAAGATACAGAATACATATTATTTAATAGAAGAAGCTTTTTATAAAGAAATAACTAAATTTGAAGATTGGCAGAGTATAAATAAAGATAGCTACGAAAATTATAGATTACTTACAGACCTAGACTTTGCAGGGAAGCAAAATGTAAATTACAATCTTAAAATAGGCAGGCTAGTAACAGAAGGAAATATTCATACAATAAAAAATATAACATTAAATGTAGGAGATAAAGGGGATTTTGGCTTAATAAGCCTATTAAAGAATGGTATAGAGAATATTAAATTCGAAAATATAAATATAAATTGTAATGAAAAAGCAAAAGCGTCATCTATAGGAGTTATAGGGAGATGTGAAGGAACTATATATAATATTGAATTTAATAATATACACATAAATATTTCAGAAAGTGCAAAAAATATTAATAATATTGGATGTATTGGATATTACGAAGGAACATATGTAGAAAAAGTAAAAACTAATGAAATACATATAAATGGAGGTTCAGTATATATAGGAGGAACATTTGGGTGGCTTACGTATGCAGAACTAAAAAACATAGAAGCAAGCAATATAAATATAGAAGGTAATGCAGAACAAGTAGGTGGAATTATAGGACATATGCAACAGCTAACCCAAACAATGTATAGTAGTAATATTAAAATTATGAATTCTAATATAAAAGGAAATAAAGTTATAGGAAGTATTACAGGAGCTGGTGGATTTAACGAAAACATTACAGTAATTAATTGCAATGTAGAGGGAATTGAAACCATAGGTGGAGTAGTAGGAGCCCAAACACATGCTATGGGTGGTCTAAAAAATACATTAATTGATAATTCACATATAAAAGGAACAACAAAAGTTGGAGGAATATTTGGTAGTGGAGGAAGAATAGAATATTCTAAAGTTATTAATAGTACCATAGAGGGAATAGGAAGTAATAGTAAAGCAGTAGGAGGAGTAGTTGGAGTACAAGGATGGGGACCAAGGACAACATATGTTAAAGATTCAAAAGTAATATCTAAAGGAATAAATGTGGGAGGTATTTTAGGAGAAAGTTGGTCGGGAACCAATGGGTGCTTTGTAGATAATGTGTTAGTAGAAGGATATGCAAATGTAGGAGGATTAGTTGGATATACACAAAGAAATGGAAGCCATTATAGTTACTCGAATGCAACTGTAATTGCAACAGAACATTCTGCAGGAGGAATAACAGGATATTTAGAGAATGGAGAAATGGATAACTTAAATAATTTATCACAAATGATTGGAAATTACTATGCTAGAGGAACTGTTAAGTCTAAAGAAACTGTTGGTGGAATAATAGGTGAAGTAGAAAAAGAATTATTTATGCCAAAAAATTATTATAAGCAAAATTATATAGAAGCAAATTTGATAAGCGAAGATGCAAATACAATATCTATTGGAATAGGCAATATGCCAGAAGAAAACTCAAAAATGCCAAATACTTATTATTACAAGTATTCTAAAATAAATGGTAATTATCCAAATGAAAAAAATGAAGAACATATAACTAATGACAAATATTTAAAAGAAGAAGATCTAAAACAATTACATACTTATAAAGATGTAAATATGCTTAATTGGGGAACTTATTATGATTATGACGTTTTAAGCCAAAATAAATATCCAATATTAAGTTATAATAACGCTATATTAGAAGGACAAGAAGGAATTAGAATTCCAAAAGATCCAGATTTAGAAAAGATTTCTGAAAGCTTCAATAAAGAACTTAGTGAAAAATTGCACTATACTTTTAATTATGAAGGGAAAATTATTAGAACATATGAAACATATTCCGAGATAATTGCAGAAGATGGAAGCAAAGTTGTAAGACAAGGTATACAATTATATGTAAAAGATGGAAAACTATATGCGCTTCCAATTACATTAAAGTTTAATAGTGAGATAATTAAACTTGTAGAGAATAATTTTATTATAGATTCATATAACGGAAAAGAATATGAAACTGTTTTATCTGAAGATGGTAGATTATACGATTTAAAAGACAAAATAAATTATCCAGAAAGTTTTGTGAATGAAGGTATTGTAAGTATAGGGAATAACTTAACAAGTGAAAGTGAATATGAAATAGAGATAATATATAAAAATGGAGATAAATTAAGATTTAATTATCAAACAGGAGAGATAATATCTTCAATAAATGGAAAGTCAAGCAAAATTGGATTATTCAATTATGTACAAGAAAAAATATCACAAATAGGAAGTTATAATGCTAGAGAAACACAAAAAATAGCAAATGAATATAAAAAAAGTAAAAAACTACAAAGTAGATTAGAAAAAATACCAGTAGAAAAAACAATAGAAGAGCAACAAGTAAAAGATAAGTTAAGCAAGGAAAATAATACATACATTAAAGATGAAAATGTAGAAGAACAAAACAACTACATGAATAAAACAGAAGATACAACACCTGATGAAAATAATAAAGATAACGAAACTAATAACTCTTTACAAGAGCAAAAATATATAAGCATATACGATGCAGAAAAAAGTGAGTACCAAATATATAATGAAGAAGAGTTGTTAGATACGAAAAAGAAGGAGGTGATAAGCGAAAACGAAAAAATAGAAGCAAATAATTTAAAAGAATATTATGCTAGCGAAGGAAAAGCTACAAATACGAAAATGGGAATAGTATGGATAGCATTAAGCATAATAGGAGTAGTAATAATATTAATAGGGATTTGGGGACGGACCTAAAAATCCCGGTAAGTAAAATTAAATTAAGTGTGTGTAAAGGAGCTAGTATTATAAAAATATTAGCTTCTTTTTTATTATAGAAGAGGAAAAGAAAGAAAACATTTTAAGCAAATTGACGAATCTACATTAATATGTTAAAATAAATGTGAAGGAGGAACATAAAATGAAACGAAAAATGTCGAATTTGTTACTCGAATGGAAAAAAGATAAAAATAAAATGCCTTTAATAGTGCATGGAGCAAGACAAGTAGGTAAAACTTATACTATATTGTCATTTGGAAAAGAGAATTACAAAAATGTAGCATATATAAATTTTGAAGATAACAAAGATTTTGCAAAAATATTTGAACAAGATTTTAATATAGAAAGAATAATTAAAGAATTAAGTGTAAGACTGGGTATAACAATTTTAGAAGAGGATACGTTAATATTTTTTGATGAAATCCAAACTTGTGAAAGAGCACTTACATCATTAAAATATTTTGAGGAGAGCAATACTAATTATAATGTTATAGCTGCAGGATCATTATTAGGAGTAGCCATAAATAGAGAAAAACATTCTTTTCCTGTGGGGAAAGTAAAAATTGTTACATTATATCCGCTAGATTTCGAAGAATTCCTATGGGCTATGGACAAAGAAGAATTAGCAAATATGATTAGACAATCTTTTAAGGAGAATAAGGAATTAAGCTTGCACAATATGGCAAACGAATATTACAGATTGTATTTAGCAATTGGGGGAATGCCTAGAGCAATACTAGAATATAAAGAAAAGCAAGATATGGACTTTGTTACATCAATATTAAAAGATATAAATAATTCGTATATTGCAGATATGGCTAAATATGCAAGTGCAACAGAAACTACTAAGATTATAGCAGTATATAATATTATTTCCGCACAATTGGCGAAAGAAAATAAAAAATTTCAATACAAATTAATAAAATCTGGTGCGAGGGCCTATGAATATGAAAATGCTATAAATTGGCTAAACGCTTCGGGAATCATAACTCAATGTATAAAGATAAAAGAAGGAAAAATTCCATTATCAGCATTTATCGAGCCAGATAGTTTTAAAATTTATATGAATGATGTAGGGCTATTATGTAGTAAATTTGGAATTCCAACGAATATGATAATTGTAGATAACGATAATTTGGATAATTTTAAAGGAGCTTTAGCAGAAAATTATGTATGTAGTAGTTTGGTAAAGAGTGGATTAACACCATATTATTGGGAGTCAAAGGGCATTGCAGAACTTGACTTTATCGTTCAGGATAAAGAGGGAAATATTATTCCAATAGAAGTAAAATCTGGGGAACATACAAGGTCAAAAAGTTTAAATGTTTTTAGAAATTCATATAAAATCCCATATTCTATTAGAATATCTACAAAGAATTTTGGATATGAAAATAATATAAAAAGCATTCCTCTTTATAGTGTATTTTGTTTAGATGAATTAGCAAAATAAAATATATGAAAGAAATTAGATAATTCTAGCTCACTTTTTTATATATTACCAAATTTATTTATGTAGAAGGAATTTCTATACTAAATAATCATGGCGTACCTAAAATTTTATTAGAATTTACATTTGATAGAAAATCTTAGGTACGCTTTTAAATATGTGTGGTATTTTTAGGGGAGCACTCTGCTTTCTTATTTAACAAGTTAAGCTACTAGAAATAAATAATTAACTGTAATTAAAATTTGTCGAAAAATCAAGATGAAAAAAGCTTGAAAAATATAGTATAACATGATTAAATAGAAATACTTAGGATATTGCCTAAGAATTTTAATAATCATGAAATTTGTTTTTAATCTAATTATTTTTTATCATAAGAAACTTAAAAATTTTATATAATGTAATTTATTCTAAAAAGCCCCCATTTTTTATTAGTAAATAAGTTTAAAATGTGTATTTTAACATTAATATTAGTTAATTAAATTCACAATAATCAAGTATAAATTTTATAATTTTATTCTTTATAAAAAACCAAGATTAAGAAAATGAAGATATGAAGTAGTAATACATAAAAACCGTTAATTGAAAATTTAAAGGTAATGTCTTAAGGAATAAATTAAATTTTACCAAATAGTTGAATGAAAGATTAATATTTGGTAAAATAAAAGGAGGAAAATGACAAAAAAATTAGAGTTACAACTTACAAATGATTACATATTTAAAAGATTGTTTAGCAAAAAAGG